>CABMGU010000001.1 GCA_902385765.1 uncultured archaeon
GGAAGCACGTTGTCTGCACTAATCACTTGGTTGAAGAATAATATTATTCCCATATTTAACGTGAATATTATCAGCGTTTCAGCAAAACCCCATCCTAATCCAGCCATTAAAGGATTATTCCTGCTGTTTTCTGAATATTTTAATAATACGTATCTTAATCCCTCTTCGAATATTCCTGCAACAAGTCCTGATATTAAGAATCCTGTAAAGTTTAGAGGCAAGTTGTTGATTAACGGTCCTCTCGCGATTATTGACACTATCCATCCTACTCCTCCAAGTAGGAAAGCCAGCCATTTTTGGCCTTTTAATCTTCCAAAATAAAATGCGGCTATCAATGCCAGTATAGAAGGAAGCAGTATCAGCATCCAAGTAGGTGTCGTGTCAATCTTTGGAAAATTAAATGTTTCTGTACAATTTCTGCTTTGAGAAAATCCAGCTTCGAACGTTCCGCAGCATCCGTAACTGCTTGCGAATAATATTTCCGTCTCTGACATGTTAGTGGCGTTCATCAAGTTTAGCCATGCTAACTCGCTTTGTATAATATTAGACCACGTTGTAGTGTTATATATTAAGTCTTCGTTCAAGTGCAGCATTACATTGTCACTGTTAGCTTTAATGCTGATATTAGAATCCACAAAACTGTAAAAATAGAATGAATTATTATAGAAAGTATTATATCTCGTATTGTAGAATAATGCCATCCCAAGATTAGTCATATTAATCGGTGTCATTATTGTAACGCTATTATTCACGCAGGCAAAAACCTGGCTGGTTGCGAGAAGAATAGTAAATAGTAATAATATGTTTTTCATAAATAAATTGAGTTAGATTCTGGTTATTTAAAAAACTATATTTGACAAGTTTTTTAATGAAAGGTACTATTAAATAAGTTATGCGTAAAGGAATAACTCCAATTATTGCAACAAGCCTTTTAATCTTAATTACTGTCGTAACTGCGGCTGCTTCATTCTTTTGGATTAGTAGCGTTCAAACAACCATCGAGAACAAAGTTGGTAATGTTATTTCGGATTCTGTAACTGGTTGTTCAAGAATTAATCTTATCAGCATGATGGGGGATGAAATTGTTGTACAGAATACGGGCTGCGACACAATCAATAATGTCACATTGTTAATTGACGGAGTATTAACAAATTATGACTTATCAACCCCTTTAAGTCCTGGCAGCAGTGCAGTGATAAGTTATTCAGCACTAACTGTGAATCAAGACCATTGTGTTAAATTATTATTGAGTTCTGGAGTTACTTCGCAGACTTGCAGCAGCGCATCTGAGAATACTGTAGAAGGCGGATACGCAGGCGGCGAAGAGATAATCTTCCAATCTTATGAAGGAGATATTAATAGCAGCTATTGTTTGCTTAATAATTCTGGAAATGAATGGTTTAGCGGTGTATTAATGGGAAACACCGGGAACTATTTAGGAAATTATAGCTTTACAGATGATGCTTTAGGCAGCGACCCGGCTGGATGGGATGTTTATGATGTTTATGGCGTACTCCAGGTAGTTAGTGAGATTGATTCTCATAAAAACGTTGTTGAATTTTCCAATACTGCATTAGGAACTACACAAATGACTAAATCTTTAATAGATGGAATTATGGATACATCTCCTTTTACTGCTGAACTTTGGATTTATGCTAACCAAACTGACAGACGTTTAAACTTTGAATTAATGCAAAATGACGGGATGTTGGCATATACTGTTGCTAAATTAGTCTTCGACAATGACGGATACATTAAAGCAGATACTGAATATGTAACACCTTATTCTGCTAATACTTGGTATCATATTAAATTAAATGCTGATGGTACTGAAGGTTTAAATTATGATATAACAATTAATGATGTTTTGTATGGTCCTTATACCCAATTAAATAATTTAGATATAAACTATGTTAGCTTTTCATCAGCTTTCCAGTCTAGCGGAACATTCTATATCGATGCAATAGATTATTCTTTAGCTGAGGGTTATTATTTTGGAAGAAATAAGAATCAAGAAAATACAGGTCCTTGTTGCGGTGATGATGGTATTAGTGATATTTTCTATAATGGCACAATTGGAACCACTGATTATTTCTGCAATCAAGGAATTTTTATTAATGAAGCATTAGATAATAGTCAGTCTTTATGCGAAATTTTTGGTTATGAATGGATGTTTGGGGAGGACACTCTCGGTTGGAATCCTCAAGATTTTGCTTGTTGTGGTGATGATAATACATATCTTCATCAAGAACTTTTTATGAACGGAACACATTGCTGCCAACTAGGAGTAATGATTGAAGGAGACTGCATAGTTTAAAATAAAAAAAATGGTGCAGTCGCCGGGATTTGAACCCGGGCGGCAAGCTTGGCAAGCTTGCATCCTACCACTAGATGACGGCTGCTTGAATTAAATAAATAAGATAATGAACCTTTTTTAAAACTTATCTAGAAACTAAAAAAATTAATAATTATTTATAAACCATTTAAAACCTGTTTTTGATTAGATTTATATAATAATAGCTTATATTACGTTTTATGCGTAAAGGAATAACTCCTATCATTGCGACCACTTTATTAATACTTATTACAATTGTCACTGCTGCATTGGCATTTTTATGGATTACCAGTGTACAGGTCAGGCTTGAAGAATCCACACGTATTGGAGGTATTAGTTGTTCAAGTATACGTTTAATCAGTATGAGAGGCAACGAAATTGTTGTACAGAATACGGGCTGCGACACCCTCAATAATATCACATTATTAATTGACGGGATATTGACAGACTATGACTTGTCAGCTCCGTTAGCTCCAGGTGACAGCGGTATCATAAGTTTTTCATCGCTCACTGCAAACAGGGAGCACTGCATTAAGCTAGTACTTAGAAGCGGTTCTGTCACCCAGCAGTGCAGCAGCGCTAATCATAACACTGAAGATGCAGGTTATGGCGAATCAGTTATTCCGCCAGGACCTGAAGGATGCGTATTTGAAAATGAGAGTTCCTGCAGCGGAGAGGTATGGTTTAATGGCAAGTATGTTAACTTCTCTTACAATGATTACGGGCCTTATTCTGGAGCGGTCGAGAAATTCAGAGCAGCTGATATTAACTCTGACTGCGACTTGGACTTGGTAAGTGTAAGCGGAACAAACATTGTCCTATGGAATAATAATGGGGCGGGAAGTTTCACTTCCCAGTCAATAGCTTCAGTGAATCATAATTATCAGGTTGCATTCGCTTTAGGTGACGTAAACAATGACAACCGTATTGACATAGTTGCAGTTGACTCTGAAAATTTCATGACTCCAGGCTCTCTCTGGGTGTTCACGCAGAATAGCGGCGGAACTTTTGACAGCCATGAACTGACTGGCATTACTTCATGCATTGTTCGAAACAGCGCCATTGCAATAAGTGATTTTAACGGAGACGGTTTTAATGATATAGTTTACGCCTGCGATTATTCAGGAAGCTTCAATGAGGCATTCGTATTAATTAATGACGGCACAGGGCTGGATTATACCAGCACTGCTTACTCGACTGGCGGTGCAGGTTATGATATTAATTTGGCCGACTTAAACGCTGACGGAGCAATTGATATAGTTATATCAACAAGCGGAAGCGTCGACGTACTCCTTAATGACGGCACAGGATTATTTTCAAATGTCTGGTCATGCTATGGCTGTAAGAGTTTGAAGATTGCTGACATAAACGGCGATGCCAGCCCTGACTTCATAACAGGCTACTACTCCGGCGGAGGGTCTGGAACAGCAACTGTTCGCACCTACATAAATGACGGCACAGGCACTGATTTTGAACAGCACGATTTTGAAACCAAATGCTGCTCTGAGTACACGATTTACTCAACAGGTGATTTTGACAATGATGGAGATATTGATTTCTCCTCAGATACAGGAATCCATTTTAATGACGGCACAGGAAACTTTTCATTAGCATCCTTTGACGGTGCAGGAGGAGTAGCTGGAGACTTTGATAAGGACGGCGACTTAGACTTAGCAGCCGAATATGGCAATTATGTAAGAGTGTGGTTTAATCAGGCGATAAGCGGGGAAAACGGCGCCTGCTGCGGGGACAGCCTAACTGAAAATTTCACTAATACTACAAGCCAGTGCGTTAACGGAGTAGCGTCTTTCTTTGAGGGAGATGCCAGCGAGTCAAACTGCAACTTGCAGCGCAGTTATGTTGAAGGAAATCCTTGGTTTGGCGCTTACTCTGATACAGCCTGGCTGACAGGAGAAATTTTCGGAGACTTTGGCCCTTGCTGCGGAGATGATGGCGGTTCTGAAAATTTCTACAATTCTACAATGTACTGCACTTTCGGCAAGACTTACGAGGTGCCTTTGATACTGGCTCCGACGCCTAAGCAGGACTGCGAGTCAAATAGTTTTGTTTGGTTTACAGGAAACAGCAGCTTTGGCCCTGCAGTCATAAGCTCAAAAAGCACATTCTTTTATAATATGGTTTCAGGAGACTTTGATAACGACGGCAACTTGGATATTGCAGCTTCAGACAGTTCAATATTATATGTGTATCCTGGTTTTGGCAACGGCACGTTCGGCGAAGCATTGTCAAGCACGAACTTAGTTTATTTTGGCAAATTCATAACTGTTGATTTGAACAATGACTTCAATCTTGACTTATTAGTCCTTAATGCAGCTCCAAGCTACTGGGTTGTGTCTTACTTGCAGGGCAACGGGGACGGCACGTTCCAGACGCCTGTTGATTACCTGACTGGTGATTCACCAACTCAAATAGTTCTGGGCGACTTTAACTATGACGGGACTTGGGATATAGTAACACTAGACGGAGGAGGATTATCTTATTTAGAGAATTATGGCAACGCCACCTTTAAGCCGATGGTTCAAATTAGTTTCCCTGACGGGAGCGGAGCAGATATTAAAGCGGCTAACTTAGACGGTGATCTTTATTATGACCTGCTTGTAACAGGAACCAGCGGAGTATGGTTCTATAAGGGTTATGGGAACGGCTCGTTTTATGAGCCTGTAATAATATCTTCTCTAATAAGAGGCAACATTGCTGTAGGAAACCTTAATGGATTCTACTTTGACCCTGCAGCTCACGGTGACCCTAACTTAGACTTGGCAGGAGGAAACAATTATTACTCGCTTGGCAACGGCAAAGGAGAATTAGGCTACGCAATGTTCAACGGACAGCTTAAAGACGAACCGGTAATAATCGAGCAGAATTATTATTCAAACTATGACATAAACTATGATGACATAACAGATATTATCTCAAGAGATAACACTCACATATACGTACTAAATGGAGATGGCAGAGGAAAATTTGTGGAAGCAAGTTCAATCCCTGATGCAGGCTCATTATTCTTAGTCAACGACTTTGATGCCGATGGATTCCTAGACATAGCATCAAATGATAATAGCGGAATAACATTCTATGACAATGTAGGTATAGTCGGAACCGGCGGGCCGTGCTGCGAAGTTGGAGCTTATTTCAGCAACGCAACCAATACATGTACCAACGGCGTCTTCTCATAATCCTAGTCTTCATATCATAATAAAAGGAAAAGTGTCCGTTCTAAGAAGTCCTTTATTATTCTTAATCCTAAAATATTGGAAATAATAATAAGGAATCCTAACGCTGTCATCATTTATTATAGTGTCATAATGTGTCGACCCCTGAAGATTGAAACCAATCTTTGTCTTTAAATCATCATCAAAAAAACTAATTAATACATTCTTATCATCCTGCAATATTAATTTATCAATCAAAGTATTATTTGCATAAGCAATAGGTGTTGAATTAAAGATAGGAAGAAGAGGTTCATAACCCGCAAGTCCAACTACCAGCCAGTGTTTTGTTACAAACATTATTACTAAAAAAGTAAAAAATTATTAGTTATAAATATTTCACTATTTAAACAATCAGATAAATGCAGCAATTCGCATAGTCTCATTTAAAAAATAGTTTTATATAAAACTAGATACTTGTCTTCTTATGCGTAAAGGAATAACGCCTATTATTGCGACTGTTTTACTAATTTTAATAACTGTTGTCAGCGTGGCTGCCTCGTTTTTCTGGGTTACTAGTTTGGGTGCTAATTTGCAGGAGCAGGCAGGAACCACTATACGCCAGGATAGTACAAGCACATGTTTAAGTATAAACTTAATCAGCATGAGAGGTGATGAAGTCACAATTCAGAACACCGGCTGCGACACTATTTCCAGTATCTCTCTCTTAATAGATGGAGTGTTAACTAATTATGACTTATCAACTCCTTTAGCTCCAGGGGAGAGCGGAGTAATCAGTTTTTCTTCATTGGCAGAGCTAAAGAGGCACTGCATAAAAATAGTTTTAGGTTCGGGCACTGGAAGTGAGTTATGCAGTTCTGCAGAGCATAACATTGCAGAATCAGGATACGGCTTAACCAGTAATGAGACAGTGGAAGGCTGCCAGGAACTTGAAGGAAGCTGTACTAACATGTGGTTCACAGGTGCCATAACCGGAAACGACGAGTACTGCGCGTGCTGCGGAAACAGCGGAGCCAATGATAATTTCTACAATGGAAGCATAAGTAATACTACATATTTCTGCAATGCAGGTTCATTCATAAACCAGCACATAGATACCAGCAGAACTTTATGCGAATATTATGATTATAACTGGATAAGTAATGCTGACCCTATAGTGTACACATTCAGCAATGATGCAGCAGGAAGCACACCTTCAGGGCTTATTCTGTATAATACAGCAGGATTTAATGACAGCAATTCATGGTTTAATATTTCAGATTACTACAACGGCCGTTCCAAGGTAATTAACGTTTCATTCACAGCCGACTCTACTGATTATAAAGTATGGACTTTCGACCCCTTTCTTTATGCGCCTTTAGGCAACGTGACTGTTGAATTCTGGATGGCTTCAAACATGACAGGTCCCAGCGAGACCCAGCAAGGCCTTGGACTATTTCTAGATTCTGATGGTTCTGGAGGTGCACCGTCACTGCAGCATTATTATAACGGAAGCAGCATAGTTAGATTTTTCAATAACTCAGAAAATATACCTATAGGAAACTTCATACCTGGAGTATGGTACAAGTATAAATTAATTGCAGACATAACAACTGAGAGAGTGTTCATTTATCAGAATGATATTCTGCTTTACAATGATAATATGGATATGAAAAAAGGCATTGCTGCACTAGGTCTTTATTCAGCACATGGTGATATTTCAACCAATTTATATTATGATGACATAAGAGTTACGTCTCCTATGCAAACAGGTCCTAACTGCTGCGGTGATGACGGCAGCCTTGATAACTTTCATAACTCGACTGATTATTGCTGCAATGGCATATTAAACTCAGGTAGCTGCTTCTGCGGCGACGGCCGCTGCCAGATGTGGGAGAATCCGGCGAGCTGCAGTTTGGACTGCAAAGACTATTTTAGCGCAGTATTTGATGATAATATGGGCGGGCTTAGAAAAATAAGTTACGGAAACAGCTGGGGAGTAATTAATTACAACTTGTTTGAAGGAACCAATCCGAGAGTGACTATAGATGATGACGGCACGATGTGGATGACATACGTGTCATCCGGAACAATATATGTAAGAAACAGCACATCTAACACTACAAATTGGAATGCAGCCTCAACTATAAGCAGCGATGCAGGAATAAGGGAGCCTGACATTGCAGCAGGAGACAACGGGATGAAGATGGTAGTGTATGGCAACTCTATTGATAGTAATATTTATGTTAGAATCAGTGATGACGGCATCTCGTGGAGCAGTGAAAGCGTCATTGAGGATTCTGCTCTCACAAACAAGTATAGTCGTATTCCTTCAATAACGTATACGCATGGCAAGTTTTTCATAACTTACCCTTTTATGGATTTTATATCATTCAAGTATGGAGTAAGACTTGCTTCAAGCAGCGATGGCTTAGTATGGGATTACGTTGATATTTACAATGACTCTAATGATAATTACTACTTCTCTGACGTATTAGGTGACAGTGAAGGAAACCTTTACCTGAACGTTTATGATGACATGGGTATGTACTCACCATTATTCAAGAAATCAACAGACAGCGGCGTTTCATGGACTGACTTAACACTGGAAGGCGGTTTAATGTTTAACTCTCACACGCCAATGATTCAGGCAAATGACGGCAAGATTGTAGGAGTCTATATGAGAAGCGGCGCTTTTTATCTTCTCTACAGTCTGGATAAAGAATATTTCCAAAGTTACGGTCCAGTGTCAGAGACAACTATGGTTAATTACCCTGACTTGATGCAAATTCCTAACAATGATTATGTCATATTCTACGATGACGGAAGCAATATCTATGTTGAACACCTTCCAATAATACCTGTAAGCGTTGCAAGCTCTATCCCTTCATGGGTGCGCAGGAATGACGGGATGATACATATGATATACACTGACTCTTTGTATATATATTCCTCTAATTCATCAGACGGCTTGATATTTTCCAGCCCGACTCAATTAGTTGATGATATAATGTTATCCGATCCTTCACTGATTCTCGATAAAAGAGGCAACTGCTTAGTTTCTTACATTGCTTCAGCAAGTTCTAACATTACTATTTTGAATGCGACAGACTGCATTAATTATGACCAATTAGTAAGCATAGGTCCTTCTTCAGTGTATAGCTTTCAAACAATGATTCAGGATAATAGTGGAGTGTACTGGATTATATACCGAAATTCATCCAATGGTTATACATATATGATTAATGCTTTAAATCCAGGTGTTTTAAGCAACTGGAGTGAGCCTGTAATTATTTTCCAAGTCGATTATAATAATCCAAATATGATGCAGGATGATGGCGGAAAATACTGGATGACTATGACTAATGAATCACAGTACGTTTACATCACGAATTCAAACGACGGCGTCTCATGGAGTGCACCTATAAGGTTCGGGTACGCGGGAATTGAGGAGCCGTTCATCATGCAGGATTACGCCGGAAATTATCATGTATTTATAGGCATAAATAACGGCCATGAATTATTCTCATCCAACGGCATAGACTGGGATGATATATCAATACCTACCAATACGATGTTCAGCAATCCCTCTGTCTTTAATTGGTATAAAAATAATTAATGGCATAAATAAAAAAAATAGTTTTACAAGTATTTCTCGACTTCCCACTCAGTGACTATAGTCCTGTATTCTTCAGCTTCTTTCTCCTTCGCCTTGGCATACTTATTGAACAAATCATCGCCTAATAAATCATTCATTAACTTGCTCTTCTTCATTTCCTCTACAGCCTCGGTTAATGAGCCAGGCAGAGTAGTTATTCCTCTATGTTCAAGTTCTTCCTTTGTCTTTTCATATACGCTGTCCTCAGTCTCAGACATTAATTCTAGCTTTTGTTTTATGCCTTCGAGCCCTGCTTTAAGCATTGCTGCAAAAGCAAGATAAGGGTTAGCGCTGGGGTCCGGGCACCTAAGCTCCCCGCGCACTGACGACTCTCTTCCTTCAGTAAATCTTGGAAGCCTGACTAATGCGCTCCTGTTTCTCCTGCCCCAGCAGGTGTAGACTGGTGCTTCGTACCCGACTACCAATCTCTTGTATGAATTAACTGTCGGGTTTAATAACGCATTCATTTCCTTTACGTATTTTAATTCTCCTGCAATGAATTCTTTGGCAGTCTTTGATAATTTGCACAGGTCCTTATCATCATAAAATGCATTCTTTCCTTTAATATCAAAAAGGCTGAAGTGAACATGCATTCCGCTTCCAGCTTTCTTGTATAATGGTTTTGGCATGAATGAAGCGATTAGTCCATGCTTGTGCGCTATCATTTTAATAACATGTTTTAATGTTATCACTTTATCTGCTGTGCTTAACGGGTCTCCGTAATGGAAGCCTATTTCGTGCTGTCCGTTGCCAACTTCATGATGGCTCCTCTCGCTTTCGATTCCGAACATTGATAATGCATTCATAACCTCTTTTCTAATCTCGCTGCCAGCATCTCTAATTGAGCAGTCAAAATAAGATCCTGTGTCATTGTCAGGAATTTGTATTTTTCCTTTTTCATCCTTTCTGAATAAGTAAAATTCAACCTCGGGTCCTACGCGAAATTCGTAGCCCATCATTTTAGCTTCTTTCATCACTTTTTTTAGAACATTTCTCGGGTCTCCTTCGTAAAGTTTCCCTTCAGGGGTGTAAACATCGCATATTATTCTTGCAGTTTTAGTTTCATTATTATCCCCAGGTATGATTGCATAAGTTGAAATGTCAGGTTTCAGATACATGTCGCTTTCCATTATTCTCGTATAACCTTTAATTGATGAGCCGTCAAACCAGACGCCCCTGTCCAACGCCTCTTTTAGGCAGTCAATGGGTATTTCCACGGATTTTAATGTGCCGAACATGTCGGTGAATTGTAAATCGATAAATTTTACTTTATCTTTGATTGCTTGTTTTATTAGATTATCAGTTTCACTCATTACATCTTTCACTCTCATAATTTTTGTAATATTTAATCTTCCATCTGGTCATAATTTTTGCACATCAAGTCAGCCTGTTTGCTTAACAAAATCTGCAAGTATTCATCACTTAATTTATTATGTCTTGATTGTTGTTCTATCCATTCTTGTTTTACACCAAGTTCCAGCAAGTGTTTCTCCAGCGAATCAACTGTACTATTAGTACTCATACTATAAAACTAGATAATCTTATATATATTAACATTTATGTTAAAAAGGTTTAAATTTGTAAATTATTTGAAGTAAATCTTTATATATTATAACTTTTATATCTATTATTTGTTTAGATACTTAATAGGTGTAAAGTTATGGTTGATGATTTGGATACAAAAATAATAAACAGCCTGGTTTTAAACTCCAAGGTTTCCAGCAGGGAATTGGCAAGAAAAGTAGGGGTTTCTGTTGTTACAGTCCTAAAACGCATTAAGGATTTGGAAAAGGAGGGCTTAATCAAGTTTTATACAGTGAACCTTAATTACGAAAAATTAGGGTACGACGTCCACGTAATTGTTAAGATGAGGATAGCAAAAGGCAAACTCTTTGAGGTTGAAGGGAAGATTGCAGTCGATCCCCACGTTTTTGCAGTATATGACGTGACAGGTGATTTTGATGCAATAGTAATTGCGAAATTCAAGAACAGGAAGATGATGGACTTATTCTTGAAAAAAATCCAGACTTACGACTTTGTCGAAAGGACAGAAACAAGCCTTATATTAAACACGATTAAAGAGCAGCCAATAGTCATAGAATAGTTTTTTTAATACGGGCTTGATTAATTTTTTTTATGCGTAAAGCGATTACTCCTATTATTGCTACTGTACTTCTTATTCTTATGACGGTTGTCTCTGTCGCTGCATCTTTCTTCTGGGTGACGAGTGTCAGTTCTACTTTGGAGGAGAATGCAGGCTCTCAGATTGGTTCGAATACTTTGAGTGCGTGTTCTCGTATTAATTTTATAAGCATGAGGGGTGACGAAGTCGTAGTTCAGAATACAGGCTGTGACACTCTAACTAATATCACTTTGTTAATTGACGGCGTATTGACTAATTATGACTTATCAGCGCCACTTGCACCAGGTGATAGTGCTGTTATAAGTTATGGTGCACTCAGTTCAGGAGTCAGGCACTGCGTTTCATTATTCACTCTTGGAGGCTCTAATGAGATATGCAGCAGTGCAGAAGAAAACACAATAGAAGGAGGATTCATTGGAGAACCAGTTGGCAATGGCAACGCGTGGTATGAGACTTGCGGTGCAGGAAACACAGTTGTTAACTGGGATAACAAGTTAACATTCTCACAATTAGATCATTTAACATGCGGATGTAATTCAACACTAGGAACCAGCAATTTTGTTTTGAACCCTGGATTCGAGGATGACTTAACTTCATGGACTGTTTCCGACGGCGGACAAACCGTAATTTCAAGCACTGACAGTGTTCACTCAGGCAGCAAGTCAGTCTTTATACAAAGTGCAAATCCAGATTTAGGCGTTCAGCCTCAGGTGAATCAGGATTTGAATAATATTAGTTACATAAATTTCAGCATTAATGGCAGTAGTGCAGCATCAGGTATGTACTTTGCCGGAATCCTGATTTCTTACACTTTTGGCAGTACACAAAAATCAATTTATTATTTGGCTTACGAGAAAGGTCTTGAATCTTTCTGCAACGGTCCGCATCCTTCAGACCCAACTAATACTTATATTTACTGTTTAAGCGGCTTTGATAATGATGTTTGGGGCACTACTACAGTATACCCGGATAAAAATGCAGCCGACAATTTTGGAATAGATCCTGCGGCGTACACAAAAAAATTGAACTTATTAGTTGGCGGCATTACACAGGCTTACTTCGATGATATTTTTATAGGTTCAAATAGCGAAGGGCAATACTGCGACAAAGACAACAGCGCAGGAGTTGCTGACGGAATATGCCATAATAATAATTGTGCAGACATGTATTTGAGGACATTCACAAACAGCAATGAGTTCTACAATAATGAAAACGTGCCTGTCAGGATTGAATTAACTAATTTCGCAGCTTCGCCAAGCTGCAACTTAAACATTAACGGCGCCAATTATGCAATGATTCTCACCAGTACGGAAGCATACAGAACCCTGACATTCCTCCCTTCAGGCAGTCACTTAGCTAATGTTACCTGCCAGGGAAGCAATAGTTGGATGTCAAGAACGATGAATATTAGTTCAAGCGCCGTGAAACTAAACTGGACTAATACTTATCCAGGAACCTTTGCAGACGGCAATACTAACGGCTACATGACAGTCGGGGAGTTTATCCCTTCAAATCCAGGCAAGGAAATAATTATTTCAGGAAACGAGTCAGTAATGATTTTATCCTCGAACGGCACGGTTTTGAAAACTTTAAGCGCAGCGTTAGGCGACATAGACTGGGATGGTTACCAATTCATAGACTTTAGACCTTTGAGACTTGCAGATGTTTTCGGCGACGGCGATAATGAATTATTCATCCAAACAAGTAATCATATTTACGGATTTTATAACAATTACACTTTATTCATGAATATTTCAGATAACTCTTTTGTAACAGGTGCATTATCAATCAGTAATATCAGTGAATCGCCAGGTCTGGAGATAATAAATACTAAATCATCTAATGATGTAACTGCATACGCTTCCAATGGAAGCATCCTTTGGCATTATAATCAGGCAGGAAGTTACGGCAGCTACGGGTACGGCCAGTTTGCAGGGTCTGCAATTGATGATGTGAACAATGACAACAGTCCCGAACTTGTGTTTGGAGAATATGGTTCCATCACTACTCCAAGAGGAGTTAGAATGTTATCCTCTAACGGTTCATTCATGTTTAACTATTCACTGCCTGCAGCTGATCCATCAGAGTCAGAACCTGTAACACCTGTAATAGCAGATTTTGACGCCAGCAGTCCGGGAAAAGAAATAGCATATCCAATCTTTAACTCAACACTAGGCAGCCAATTATATATCTTTGACAGTAATCTCAGCCCTTTATGTGCTTATAATTTCTCCACTGCTTATATATTGCCTTACTCTCCCGTTGCAGGTGATGTGAATGGTGACGGAAAATTAGAAATAGTAATGTTTACTGAAAACCTTGACCCTGGCTACGACCATAGGTTGTGGGTAATAAACAGCAGCTGCAGTTTGATACTATCATTTAATGGCATAACTAGCTGGGATAACCGTCCGATACTATCCGAGATTGATTCAACCAATCCAGGGCTGGAATTTTTTACAAACATGAGAAGTGGATGTTTAACAATGCTAAATCAGGATGGTGACATATTATATTCGGAAAAAGTAAACGGGCAGACACTTCCTTATATTTATTTCCAGAGCTCGGCAACCTCTGATGTTGACAACGACGGATATGTTGAAATATTATCCGCAAATGGGAACAGTTTATTCCTTTTTAGAACATTATCCACGGCAACGGATAAAACTTGGCCTACATTCCACCAGAATAATAATAATACAGGATATTTGCCTGATTAGTAATAGTTTTTAAATTTCCGTTTTTTAATAAATAATCATGCGTAAAGCGATTACTCCTATAATTGCTACTGTACTTCTTATTCTTAGGACTGTTATTTCCGTAGCTGCAAGTTTTATATGGATTACTGGCGTAAATTCAGTACTGGAAGAGAGAACAGGCTCCGAAACTGAATCCGTAGTATCCAGCTGCTCGAGAATAAACTTAATCAGCTCGAGAGGAGACCAGATTGCCATCGAGAACACAGGGTGCGACAAGATAAGCAAAATTAATGTAATAATTGACGGAGTTCTTACTGAGTATAATCTTGATGTTCCTTTAAGCCCGGGAGAAGCTGGAGTAATAACACTTGACTCAATGGAGGAGGGGAAAAGTCACTTGGTAGAGATGGTTCTTGACAACTCGCAGATAACATCTGTACCTTTCACTGCAAGCCAGAGCAGTTTCCAAGCAGGATTCTGCAGCAACACGTGCGGGGATGGAGTATGCTGCCACAGTTATGGGGAGAGCTGGAGCACATGCGTTTCAGATTGCATAATAAAAACTTACCCCTTTGACCAGAATGGAATAATTTACAATTACAGATTATTTAACACAGGAACAGGGAGCGTACTCGGAGGAAGAGTGCCATTTTATACAACAACAGATGATAATAACCCCAGCCATAAATTCCAAATGGCAAGCGATAAGACAGCATTTAATGTATTCAGCCAGGGCATGCCGCAGGGAATATACTATTCAATTTATTACGACGGATTATGGAGTCAGGTTGCAAGACTAACTCCTGATGACGGCACAAGCTATGAAGTGAAAGAAATGAGCAATTCAGATATTAGAGAACTAGTTTACGTAGCTTATGAACAATGCATTGATTCATTCTATAATAACTGCACATTGTACATGAGAGCATTAAGCAGAAATAACGGATTTTCATCACCTGTAACATTAAATGAAAACCAGGAATTTCATGTTAATGGTGTAAGAATAGGATTAAGCAATAATGGTCTGCACGGCATAATCGTATGGGATGACCATGTTAATTCCAATGCATTAAATTACAGTATCTTAATAGACGGTGCGTGGTACGGACCAATAACAATAACAGACAATTATTATTATAATATAGTGTCTGCGAGCGCTAACAACAAAGGTCAATACGTAGTGGTTTATTCAGACATACAGCCTGCTGATGATACTTACCACTTTTTCTATTATGACGGCTCAGCATGGAATAATATGAACATAACTGAACAAGGATATCCTTCAACAGCTGCATCAATAGGGGACTCATTCATATTTACAATATCGGACAGTTTTGGCGTATCCGACAACAATTATGTCTCACGCAACTTTACAGACGGAGTGTTTGGTCCTGTCGTCACCCAAAGCAAGAGGCCGAATGGATTTTTGCTTTCATGGGGCGGCTCATCTTTCAGCAAAAACAAGTATGATGAGACTTACTCATTGCAAATATCAACCACGGATGGTGCTTACGTTTTATTCCTTAACGGCACAAAGTGGGACCCGTTATTAAACATAACTTGGTGCACCTCCTTCGGATGCGAAGAGTACGAAGCATGCAACAATGACTGCGCTGTCGAGACATGGTGCAATGACGGCGTAGATAATGACGAAGACGGATTAACTGACTCAGCAGACATACTCGACTGCCCTTAAAAAATTTATTTTATAAGCCCTTTCTTTTTCATCATTAAATAAGGGTAGCCTCTCTTATCAGCTTTTGACGCGTCAACATTTAACTTTTTTGCAAATTGAAAGAGTTTATCCCTTGTCTCCTCTACGCTTCCAAAATCCTTTACTGCTTCTATCTCTATGAAGCACCCTAATTCTTTAACATCATCCAACTCGATTTCAAATTCATCCTTAAACAGATAAGTTTCCCTCTCTTTTTCCACTGTAACCATTTTTTTAAAATTTAACACCGAGAATATTTTCTCAATCTGGTCCTTGCTGACAATTTCAGTTTCAAACTCGTCGCAGTGAGTGTTTGTTTCAGCATTCTCAGGATAATAATGTTTGTAACAAATAATGTTTTTCCCTCCCCTGCTCCTTATGCTTAACCATTCAAAAGGGAATTTAGGTTCTACAAAGTTTCTATGACAAGGGGTGAAATACGAGTCTGTCTGATTAGACTTTTTTTCGAATTTGGCAAGAGTTGACAGTCTTTCTTTAACCCGTGAAAATGTCTTATTATCAACAGGTATTTTTATTTCAATTTCTTTATTATTATTTGCCATATTGTTATGCATTTCACTGCGAGTTTTAATTTTTGCTGTTGCTAAAATATTAATAGTTTTAAACTTCTAAATTTAGTCTATTTGATTAGATTTATATAATAATGGCTAATACTACGATTTATGCGTAAAGCGATTACTCCTATTATTGCTACAACTCTTTTGGTGCTGATTACTATTGTTGCCACAAGTGCTGCTTTCTTCTGGGTTACTGCTATTCAGACTAGTATGCAGGAAAGTGCTGGCAGTGCAATTCTAGGTAGTTTGAGTAGTTGTTCTCGAGTTAACTTAATCAGTATGCGAGGCGACCGCATAGTTGTTCAGAATACAGGCTGTGACACGCTGAATAATATTACTTTACTTATTGACGGCGTTTTGAC
>CABMGU010000002.1 GCA_902385765.1 uncultured archaeon
ACCTGCGAATTTGGCTGAGATTTGCGCGGTTTCAATTCCAATTGGCGAGGTTTCTGGTATTCCAGTGGGAATGCAGGTAATGTGCGCGAAGGGCGAGGATGGGAAGATGCTTTCAATCGCAAAATCGATTGAAAAACTATAGTTCTACAACAATTCCCTTGAGCCTTTAGAAAAGCTTCGGGAAAGACAAGGGTTCTTTATGCAATAAAGAACAATTAACTTTATAACACTAAAAGGCGTAGGGATGAAATGGAAATTGGGGGCATAAAAATCTCCTTTTTGGGGAATTCGGGGTTCGCAATAAACAACGGGAAGCGAGTTGTTGTCGATCCTTACAATGTTTCAGATGGGGCGGAGAAAGCCGATTTAATTCTAATTACGCATTCACACTATGACCACTGCTCAATCAAGGACATTACTAAACTTGCGAAAAAAGGAAAAGTCGGTGTTGTGCCTGCGGATGCTCAGAGCAAGATTACGCGAGTTGAAGATGTAGAAATGCAGATAATTGAGGTTGGAGATGAGCTTGAGTTTGAAAGCGTGAAGGTGACTGCGGTGCCAGCATACAACATTGACAAAGAGTTCCATCCAAAAAGCGAAGGATGGATGGGATATATAATAAAACATGGGAATGTAATTATTTATCACGCTGGTGATACAGATAAAATTCCTGAAATGGAGAAATTAACAGGATATGCTAAAGATGGAAATGAGTTTGTTGTCTTGCTTCCAGTTTCAGGCAACTATACGATGACTGCAGAGGAAGCGGCCGCGGTTGCTTCTCTTCTAAATCCTACCGTTGCTATTCCAATGCATTACGGGGCGGGAGTTGCAGGGACAGTTGAGGACGCGCAGAGGTTTGTTAAGCTGTGCAGGGAAGCCAATGTAAGAGCTGAAATTCTTGAGAGAGCGTGATTATGGAAGAAATCAAGTTTTTGGCGGGGAGTGAGAAGAGATTCTTTGATTTTATTTCTAAATTGAGCGACAAGGACAAGATTGCTTTGCTTTCTCACAATGATGCGGATGGCTTAACAAGCGCGGTTATTGTGGCGAAAGTTATTGGAAATGTTGAATATGTCAACTTTATGGGATACAAGATGGGAATGCTTGCCGCAATTATTCCAGAATTGAAAAAGAACAAAATAAACAAGGTGATTATGACTGACTTGTCAATTGATGGTGGCAGTGAAGGCATTAAGGAGCTGGAAAAGTTTGCCGAAGTGCTGATTATTGACCATCATGTTTTCTCTCAAGATTTGAACTCGGAGAAAACGACTTTCATTAAGGCAGCTTCTGGTTTTCCTGCAGCCTATATGTGCTATTACTTGTTCTCAAAGATACAGAAAATAGACGGGTGGATAGCTGCGCGGGGGATTGTATCAGACAGAGTTGACAGGTATCACAATAGGAATGTGTGCGAGGTATTCAATGATTTCGGGCTTGGTGAAACGCCCAGATGCGAATATTTTTGGAAGAGTGTTATGAACTTGGGGTATGCTTTGATTTATTTTAGGGATAATGAGAAGAAAATATTTGATATTCTAATGAAGGCAAAGAATTTTGATGATGTGAAAGAGCTTGACAAATATGCGGGGGAAGTCGAGGCTGAGCTTGATAAATACATGAAAGATTTTGAGAAAAATCGCGAGGAATTTTATGACATGATGTACTACTACTACAAGCCTAAATTCTCAATAAACTCAATGTTTGCGAGCGCAGTAAGCGGATGGGATAAGGGCAAGACATATGTTATTGCGTGCGGAGGAGGGGATTTTCTAAGAGTTTCAGCGAGAAGGCAGGATAAACAAGTGGATTGCGTGAAATTATTGCAGGAAAGCGTTGTGGACATACCCCAAAGTACAGCTGGAGGGCATGTTCCTGCTGCGGGAGCTAATTTTCCAGAGAAGTATCTGGCAAAATTCAAGGAAAACTTGTTTAGAGTTTATGGAAACATGAGAAAATTGTGAAAATTTGGCATTTTTTACCAATTTTGAATAGTATTCTTTAGTCACATTAAATATTTAAAGTGAAACTAACTTAAAAAAGGATAATATTTGAAAGGAGGTTAGAATAAATGGTTTTGGATTTCGCAAAAGAGGCTCTGAAGAACGCAGAGACACATAGCATCAACTTTGATGAATTACGTGCTGGTAAAGCTAACATTAAAGTTTTCGGATGCGGTGGAGCAGGATGCAATATGACTACCTGGCTTTTCAATAAGGGAATCAATGGCGCAACTATCTATGGTGTCAACACTGACGCTTTGCACTTAAGTATTACCAAAGCCGATGAGAAGATCTTAATCGGTAAGGAGCTTACGAGAGGGCTTGGCTGCGGAGGTTATCCACAGAAAGGAAGAGAAGCTGCCAAAGAAGCTATATCAGATTTGAAGAGAGCAGCTAGTGGAGCAGACATGGTTTTCGTTCTTGGCGGAGAAGGCGGAGGAACAGGCACAGGAAGCTCACCAGTAGTAGCCCAGTTGGCTAAAGAATCTGGCGCAGTTGTTATCGGTGTCGTTACAATGCCCTTCGAATGTGAGAAAGCAAGAATTGAAAAGGCAGAGTTTGGATTGCAGGAATTGTCCGAAGTAGCGGACACGGTTATCATCATTGACAACAACAGACTAGTAGACATCGCAGGGAACTTACCAATGGAACA
>CABMGU010000003.1 GCA_902385765.1 uncultured archaeon
CTATGACGCTTACTCCGAATGGTCTTAGTCCTCCTGATTGCGTGCATATCTGTTTTAGTGCGCAGATGTCTTTTACAACACTTACTGTGTCTATCGGCGTGTCATACGTTACTTTGTGCTGCTGAGCTTTTACCTGCGCTCTTTCTATAAGCACTCTCGCGTCTGACAGTATTCCGGATGCTGTTGCTGCTATGTGGTCGTCTATCTGGAATATTTTTTCTACTGCCTCTGGTATGACCAGCTTGTCAACTATTCTTTTGTCTGCTACCAGTAATACTCCGTCTGCGCACATCATTCCTATTGCTGTGCTTCCCTGGCGCACTGTTTTTTTTGCGTATTCCACCTGAAGCAGTCTGCCGTCTGGTGAGAACATCGTGATTGCCCTGTCGTACCCCATCAGCTGGTGCGGCATTGGCTGCATGTTGTCTTCGTCTCTTTTTACCATTTTTATCCTCCCACGTATTTTTGTTCTGCTTTTGCCAGTATTCCTGATGCTCCGATTGAGCGGACTATTGCTGGCTGTTGCTCTATTTCTTTTATTAGCGCAAGTGATGCTTTCAGTTCTTCCAAATATTTGTGACTCACTCTTATCAGCGCTCGTTGTTTTTCAGGGTTGTACTTCTCTGGAAACACCCAGATTCCCATATTTGCAGCCCCTCTAGTTCCTGCAAATGAGAGCGTTGAAGTCCATATTGCCTTGGAAACTTCTGAAAACGCCTTTATTTTGCTGTTTGAGATTATTTCGAACGCTAAATAGCGTTTCTTTTCCTTTAATGTCGGCAATAGCGACTTTAATTTTGTCATACGCCCCTTCACCCTATCCTGGGATTATTAGGTGAGAAAAACCTATTTTCGTATATTTGCTCTCTTTTCTCACACAGGTTTTTCAAAGAAGTTTTTATTTATAAACGTTGCGAATTAAAAAGAAAAAAAAAATTAAACTCTGCACATTCCGCAAGCCTTCATCTTTAAGTGCTTGCCTATGCAGAATAATAGGAATCCTCCTAAATACCAGAGAATTACTCTTGTGAATGGCACCATTCCCAACTGCATCATTATTCCTGTTATGCCAACCCACAATCCTAAAGCCATTGCTACTATTGCCAAGAGCTTCATTATCAAGCACTTTGGTCCGCACATTTCTTTTGCCATAATATCACCTCTTTGTATATGGTGGAGAATATTGGTCTGTTTATTAAGGTTTTGTACGTAGAAAGTTATTTAAACATTTGAGAGGGAATTGCCAGATATGGGCCCTTAGCTCAGCCGGTAGAGCACCTGACTCTTAATCAGGGGGTCGCGGGTTCGAATCCCGTAGGGCCCGCCATTTTTCTTAAGCTAAAACTACGACATAAAAATCATAACATTTATATACTGGAAAGTATGACAAAAAAATCATGGTGAATGTTGCTCTCGAGAAACTGGTTGAATCCAGGGTTAAGCCTTTGCTGGCTGAGGCTATGCAGAAGAATCTCGGCATTACTGTTTCCGAGCTTGAGGTTGACATTTCTGACAAGCTGAAGAAGTCTGCTTTGCTGGAATTTGTGGTTGATACTAAGCTGAAGTTCAAGGATGCCAAAAAGAAATTCAAGAGAGAGTATGTTGCTCATTTGCTTCAGCTGAATTTTGGCAATGTTGCTGATGTTGCAAAGATTGCGTCTGTTGACAGGCGCAGTATTCATCGTATTGTTGCTGAGATGAAGATTGAGGTGCAGAAGTTCAGGGACATTATGCAGAAAGGTCAGTACGTCAAGCAGTTGGCTGTGCAGGATATCATTCAGGAATCTTTGGAGACTTACAAGTCTGCTTTGAATCCGAGGAAGTATGAGGCTTTTTACAAGGAGGCTCCTGTGATTTCAAGGAATATTGTGAAAGAACTGCCTGAGTCTCCCAAGACTTTGAAGGAAGCTGAGAGGGAGTTTGAGACCAGTTATTTTGAGAAAGCTCTGGCAGAGAGCAATCATAACATTTCTAAGACTGCGAGAAAGATTGGTTTAAGGTTCGAGACGCTGCACAGAAAATTAAAGGCTTTAGGGATTAGTGCGAAACAGGTCTAGACCTGAGTTGTGCGACATTGTGAGGACGAGAGAAGAGTCTTAAACATATTTTCGAAGAAAATATTTATTTAATTGCTTCTCGAATCCGAACTATGAGCAATTTGATCAAACCATGCCGAACAAAGTTCGGCTGGGCTTCAAAATCTATGATTTTGAAACTTTCTGAAAGTTTGTTTGAGACGCTGCATAGGAAGTTAAAGGCGTTAGGGGTTTCTGCTAAAAATAATTAATTAAAAAAAATTAACTAAAGCTTCCCGCTCCGAATATTGGCGGTCTGTTGACGTCATTTACAACAATTTTCACATCCAGTTTCGCTTCGTTTCCTGCTGTGTCTCTTGCTGTTATCGTGACGATGTGGTCTCCTTGGTCGTCATAGCCTGTTGTTTTTGTGTTGCTGTTCATCCAGCCTGAATAGCTGACTCTGAACTCGTCGCCTTCTGGGTCTGTGATTTCTGGATTGAGTGTGACCGTGTCTCCTTCTGATACGGTGATTGGCGATTCAAGAACTATTTCCGGTGCCTTGTTTACTGCTTCGATTGTTATGTGCGCTGTCTTTTCTGCTGTCAGCTCTCCGTCGCTTGCCTTGACTACAACATCGTATTCGCCTGCGTCTCCTATTTCTGTCTGCCAGGCTCCTGTTTCGCTGAATGGGAAGTCATAGCTGTACGTTACATTGTCGCCGTCAGGGTCTTCTGCGCTTGCTTTGATGTATGCTTTTTGTCCTTCTTTTATTGTTACTGCTTCGAGGTCTGCAAGTTCTGGTGCCCTGTTTACGTTCTTTACTGAAACTATGAATTCTTTTGCTGCTGTTGCTTTTCCGTCGGTTGCTGTTATGATGACTTTGTGGTTTCCGCTGTCGTCATAGCCAAGCTCTTTTGTGCTGCTGTTCATCCATCCGGAATATGTGACTGTTACTTCATCTCCTTCAGGGTCTGTTATGGTTGGCTCCAGTGTTATTGTTTGTCCTTCCTCTGCTTCTACAGGGTCGGTGATTTCTATTACTGGCGCCTTGTTCTTTGGATTTACTCTGATTAGGACTTTTTGTGATACGGTGTTTGTTCCGTCTGATGCGGTGATTGTGACTATGTGGTCTCCTGCATCTCCTTCTTTTGTTTCCCAGCGTCCTCTGTTGTCTAATGGCGCGGAGAATGTATATTCTATTTTGTCTCCGTCAGGGTCTACTGCTTTGAGATTTGGGAAGCTGACTGTTTCGCCTTCAACCACTTCTTTTATTGGAAGGTCTCTGGTGTCTACAGGGGGCTCTTCTGCTTGTTTGACTTCTGTTTCATTTGCAGGAGTCTCTGGAGTTTCTGTTATTGTTTCATTTGCAACAGGCTCCGTTGTCTTGTTTGTGGTCTGGTTTCTTGCAGGCATCATCGGCGTGCACGCTGCCAGTAATATCACAAATAGTGCTATGCTCATTATTGTTAGTGTCTTCATTTTCTTACCCCCATTTTTCGTGGTTGTTACTATTCTCGGATACTCAAACCGTATTTAAACTTTTACGTAGTCGAAAATATATTCTTGTGTGCAGAAGTCGTTTTATCCCCTTCTTGAGACGAAGTGCAGGAAAAGCAGCGCAAGGAAGACAGAGTAGACCGCAATGGACAGCGCATAAGTTAGAAAGAAGTTTTGCGGATAGAATGTTATGAGCGTGCTGTCTGGTGCAAATATCCAGTTTCCCTGCGGGAAGAATATCTGGTGAAATTTTGTGAACAGGCTGTCAAATGGTATTACTGCGCTTGCAGCAAGAATTGCGAACAGTGCTGCTGTGCCCCACTTGGCTGTTTTTTTCCATTCGTTGCAGTAAAGTAATATCAATAGTGTCGTCAGCAATGCGATGAATCCGTATCTTATCAGTTGTTTTACGTCCTGAAGGTGGGATTGTTCTTCTGCGTTGAAGACCTCTGGCATTTCTCCTCTGATGAAATACTTCATTAATTCCTTTGTCGGCTGTATGCTTTCTTTCTATAGTAAAAGTGAGTATGTGAAGTGAGAATATGAAAATAGCAAGAATAAGCTTATCAGAAGGCTGAATATTGGAAA
>CABMGU010000004.1 GCA_902385765.1 uncultured archaeon
CCAGAAGAGCATGAATGACGCTCTTGTTCCTGCGTTGCGTGGCGGCGCTGTGAGCGGTATTTTCATTGTTTCTTTGAGCCTGCTCGGTATTGCTGCCTTGTTCACCATTATGGGAATCTGGTTTGATGTGAAGGAGATTCCTTTCCTGATTGTCGGTTATGGTTTTGGTGCTTCATTTGTTGCCTTGTTCGCCCAGTTGGGCGGTGGTATTTATACTAAGGCAGCTGATGTTGGTGCTGACCTTGTGGGCAAGATTGAGAAGAACATTCCAGAAGACGACCCGAGGAACCCTGCTGTTATTGCTGACCTTGTCGGTGATAACGTGGGTGACTGTGCTGGTCGTGGTGCTGACTTGTTCGAGTCAACTGCTGCTGAGAACATTGGAGCGATGATTATTGGTGTTGCTTTGTTCCCGGTGTTCGGAATTAACGGTATTTTGTTTCCGTTGATTGTGAGAAGTTTTGGTTTGCTTGCGAGCATTGTTGGAGTGATGGTTGTTCGTGTTAAGGAGAAGGCAAATCCTATGTGGGCTTTGACTAAGGGTTATTTGGTCACGTCAATTCTTGCAACTGTTGCATTTTATTTTGTGACTATGAGGATGCTCGGAAATATTAATTTCTTTTATTCAGGACTTGTTGGTATTGTTACTAGCATTCTGATAGTTCTCATTACAATGTACTATACTGAGTCTGAGTACAGGCCTGTCAGGTCTATTGCAAAGGCTTGCGAGACTGGCCACGCTACAAACATTATTCGCGGGTTTGCTGTTGCATTGGAATGCACTGCAGCTCCTGTTATTGTTTTGAGCGCTGCTTTGCTGTTGAGCTTTATGTTCGGCACTAGGACTGGTATTGCTCACGGCGGTTTGTATGGTACTGCTATTGCAACTATGGGTATGCTTGCAACAGCTGCTTACGTTCTCGCTATGGACACCTTTGGTCCGATTACTGACAACGCTGGCGGTATTGTTGAGTTTTCCGGCGCTCCTAAGAGTGTCAGGAACAGGACTGACAAGCTTGACGCTGTTGGTAATACAACTAAGGCTTTGACTAAGGGTTATGCTATCGGCAGTGCAGCTCTGGCTGCTTTCCTGTTGTTCAGCGCTTACCAGGATGAGGTTGTGAAGATTGTTGGTGAGGCTGGCAGGATTGTGAACATCGGCAAGATTGAAGTGTTTGTCGGTGCATTGATTGGTGCTATGCTTGTGTTCTTGTTTTCGAGCATGGCTATCAAGGCAGTTGGTGACACGGCTCATGAAGTTGTCTTTGAGGTCAGAAGGCAGTTCAAGAGCATTAAGGGTTTGATGGAAGGTAAAGCAAAGCCGGATTACGCGAAGTGTGTTGATATTTGTACAAAGTGTGCTTTGCGCGAGATGGTTTTGCCCGGCTTGCTGATTGTTGGCGTGACTGTTGCTGTCGGTCTTGTTTTGAAGGCTGAGGCGACTGCTGGTTTCCTGATGGTCGGCACGATTACAGGCATTTTGATGGCTCTTGTGCTGAACACCGGCGGTGGTGCTTGGGATAATGCGAAGAAGCACCTGGAATCAGAAGGTTTAAAGGGCACGCCTGAACATCAGGCTTCTGTGACTGGCGACACTGTAGGGGACCCCCTGAAAGATACTGCAGGGCCCTCGTTGCACGTCTTAATTAAACTGCTTGGTACCTTGACTCTTGTCCTGGCGCCGTTGTTTATTTGAGTAGTTTTTTATACTCTTTTTTCTTTTTCGTAATTCATGCTAGCTGTAAGCTTCAACGAACTTACCAAAGAAGATTTAGATAGGTTTTCCTTCGTCTTTGGTGGAAATATGTGCATACGATTTTGTATTGACATAACCCATCAGACTATTATTTTATGCGAGCAAGATGAAGACCACGTTACAGGAGCAGAACTATGGCTTGCGAATGAACAGGATATCTCAAAATACAACTTGGAACAAATTGCTGAAGCAGTCGAGAATCACATAATCGGCGCAAGCATATTTACTGATTTAAAGAAACAAAAGGAAGCTTTCTTGCTTGTTGGAGGCAGTTCTGTTGAACAGGGCCTTAAATTGTATAACAAACTTCACAAGAAGGAATCAATTGACATTGGAGCAATGCTAGCACAAGATCTGTTTTCCAAATTTTATAGAAAATTGCAAGTTAAAAAAGCTAAAAATTAGTTTTTATAGGAAAACTTTATATATACTAAAGACTATAGTAATATGGGGTTATATGACATTAAACGTGACAAGAGAATGCTCTCTGTCAGAGCAAGTGGACGAATTATACGAAAAAATAAGGATTCAAGTAGTTAAAGATATGCCGTCGAATGAAAGAAGAGATGTTCTTAAGCAGATATATGGCCCCCGCTGGAATCGTGCAGGAGTTCTGCCACGAACGGGAAAGAGCGATGTTATTCAAAAAGTTCTTCAATTCTATCCTCTTTCTGATGATATGAACCCTCTCTTACGCGAGGAATATCGTCGTCTGCAAAATGCTTTAGCCTATCAAAGAAAAACTTTTTGCCTCGATATGGACGGCTTATTGATAGAAAAACACGTTCCAATTGACGGTATGAAAGAAATCATAGGCCAGCTTAAAATAAGACACGCAGTTGTCGTCACTACTGCCGCACCGACTGCAGAAGCAAGAGAAATGCTTGGCAAAGCAGGGTATGACGATTTGCTTGTCTTCGGCGATCTTAAGGATGCCAGAGGGAAGAAATACCTACCTGTTGCATCTTATTTCGGATATTCGCGTCCGGAGGATCGTCTTGTTGCCGTCGGACACTCAACTTCTGATTCTCCGGCTGACATAAGTATTCCGTTCATTTATCTCGATGTGCCTCAACACCAGCTCGCCTCTGCCTTAAAAGCAGGAGTTGCAAGCTTGGAGAAAAAACCATATAAAGGATTTGAAATTGAGAATTCATCAAACGAAGTTAAGGTTTCAAAAGCTGCATAATTTCTGGCGCCGTTGTTTATTTGAGTAGTTTTTTATACTCTTTTTTCTTTTTCTATTTTTTATGAAGCTTTTCCCTTCGCGCAAGCCTTATCGTAAAGGTTATCTTGCTGTCGGTGACGGTCACGAGTTGTTCTACGCATTATACGGCAATCCGAAGGGCTCGCCTGTCTTGTTTGTTCACGGTGGCCCTGGTGGTGGTTGCGGTAAGCACGCTTACCAGTATTTTAATCCTAAATTGTTTAACATTCTGACGATTGACCAGCGTGGTGCCGGGAAGAGCAGGCCTTTTTCCGGTATGCGCGCGAATACAACTCAAAAGTTGGTGCAGGACTTGCATAAGTTCCTGAAATTCCTGAAGATTAGGAAGACTTTTGTGTTTGGCGGTTCCTGGGGTTCGTGCCTGTCCTTGTGTTATGCGATTAAGTATCCTGAGACTGTGCTTGGTATGGTTTTGAGAGGGATTTATCTTGGCTCTCGTTATGAGAATGATTATTCTTTGAAGGGTTATGGCAGGACTCATTTTCCTGAGGTTTGGGAGCGTTTTGTTAGCTTTGTGCCTAAGGGCAGAAATCCTTCGAAATTTTATTGGAAGATGATGAATTCAAAAAATCCGAAAATTGCCCGCAAGTATTGTTATGAGTGGGCGATGTACGAGGGTAATATGCTTCATTTGGAGTACAATCCTGAAAAGACAGCAAAAGATTATCGTGGCAGATGGTTTATTCCTCTTGCAAGGTTTGAAGCGAAGTATTTGATGAATGATTGTTTTCTGCCGAAGGATTATATTTTGAAAAATTGCCATAAGATTCAGCATATTCCTTGTTCGATTGTTCACGGCAGGTATGATTTCGTCTGCACTCCTGAAATGGCTTATGTGTTGCATAAGAATCTGCCGAAGTCAAAATTGTTTTTTGTGACTGCAGGCCATGCTGTTTCCGACCCTGCTGTCAGGGATGCTTTGATGCGGGAAATCCATTTGATGAGAAGAAAAATAAAATAACTATTTGTGTTTTCTGACGGCAAAGATTATTCCTGCACCGATTAATGCTGCCATAAGTAATGTTATTGTGCTGAATTCGGGCGCTGGCGCCGCCTCTTCCGTCTGGTCATACTCTTCTGTTATCCAGGAGAAATATATTCCTGTTGAAGCAAATGCGGTTGTGTTTAATGATGCAACGTCAAAGCTTGTTGAGTTTGCCACGACATCAACATATTTGTTCCACATGTATGTGCCTGCTGAGTTGAACTTTAAATACCATCTGCTCGGGTAACTGTTGGCGTATACAAATCCGCCTATGAGGATTTCATTTGAGCTGTCTACAGCCACATCATATGAGCCTGCTTTGTTTTCTGTGGCAGCCAAGTATGTTGTCGCATTTATTGTTTTGTTCCACAGCTGGTTTCCGTTTGAATCATATTTTATTATAAATACTGCCGTGTGAGTTGTTGGAGGCCAGGCAGTGTCGTTCAGGGTTCCTGTCACTATGACATTGTTTGAAGAGTCCGTGTCCACTCCGTATCCAGGCCAGCGGGTGTATCCGTACGTGCCAGTAGGTATTGTTCTGTTCCATTGATAGTTTCCGCTTGAATCGTACTTGACTACCAGCAGGTTCTTTCCTCCGTTTATGTTGCCGGCTGCGACTACGTTATTTAATGAATCTACTGCCACGTCCTGGAAAGCATCGAGGTCAAATATTCCAATTGCGGGATATGTGGCGTTCCAGAGGTAATTGCAGCTTGAATCAAATTTTGCTACCGTTGGTGATTCGCTTGTTCCCGTGGTTGTTGTTCCTGCTGCGATTATGTTGTTTGATGAGTCCTTGTCGATTCCAAATACTGTCCTGCTGGCGAATGTCGTATTGCAGACTTGTGTTCCTGCTGAGTTGTATTTGATTATGAGCCATTTTGAGCCGTTTTGTCCTCCTGCTATGATGTTGTCTCCCCCGTCTACAACAACGTCTTCGGCATCCTCACTTGAAGAGCCCGCTATGGTATGATTCCATAACTGGCTTCCTGACGAATCGTATTTTACAACTACCCAATCAAGGTCTACTCCGTTATAATGTCTGCCCGCCACAGCCACGTTGTCTGAGGAATCGACTGCCACTCCTGAAGCTCTTGAAGATGCGGTGCCTGTGAACAGCGTAGTGTCCCATTGTTCTATTATGTTGTATGTTCCCAGGACTGATGGGCACAGAAGTAGTAATATTAGTAGTATGGCTTTTTTCATAACATCACCTTTTTGATGAATTAACATATTGGCGTATTTAAGCTTTTCTCGTAGTAAATCTTTTTAAACAGGGGAGTTTTCCTCTGCTTATGGTAAAAAAAGAGTTGCATCATCATAATGGTTCTGCTATCATTCGCGGGATTATTCTTGGCGGTCAGGATGGCATTGTTAACGTTTTGGGTATTGTTTTGGCTGTCGCAACTGCAACCCAGAACAGGTATATCATTTTGATTTCTGGTCTTGCTGCGACTTTTGCAGAATCCATCAGTATGGCTGCTGTCGGTTATACGAGTGCGAAAGCAGGCAAGGAATTCTATCGCCATAAGCGCGCATTGATTGCTGAGGAGTTTGCTCATCCTGTTCGTGATTCTGCCATTATTGGCTTTGCCGCGATTGTCGGCTCTCTTGTTCCTTTGGTTCCGTATATTTTATTTCCATTAAGTGATGCAATGTGGGTCACTCTTGGTTTTGCTACTGTTGCTTTGTTTGCAATTGGTTATATTAAGGCTGGTTTTACCAAGACAAATGCCTGGAAGTCAGGCACTGAGCTTGCTGTTGTCGGAATGGCTGCAGCTATTGCGGGTTATCTGATTGGCGCTGCTTTGGGCGCTTTGCCGTTGGGATAGTTTTTTATAGGTTTGCTGTGCGTCGGGGGTTATGATTGAAGGTATGGTTGAAACTGAATGGCGTTTGATTGAGTTGTCAAGCGGGCATCCGGTTAAGCAGACTGCTGTTGATGAGGTCATTATTGAGCAGGTTGCTGCTGGCAAGAGCCCTCCTACAATCAGGTTTTGGCAGGTTGAAAGACCGACTATTTCTGTTGGAAGAAATCAATCGCTGGAAGATGATGTTTATGTCAGGAAGGCAGTGGATGACGGAATCGAGATTGTTCGCCGTCCGTCTGGTGGCGGTTCTGATTATTTGAGTGCTGATGATATTTGCTATAGTGTTATCATTCCT
Source organism: uncultured archaeon (assembly GCA_902385765.1). GTDB lineage: Archaea > Nanobdellota > Nanobdellia > Woesearchaeales > ARS49 > CABMGU01. The sequence continues at coordinate 6,136 of CABMGU010000004.1, forward strand.
GCAAATCTTCTTTCTAAGAGCGCAATCAATACCACTAAAAATTATCTTCACGTTTACAAAAAGATTGCTTCTGCTTTGAAAAGTGTTGGTATCGAAACTCATTTTGAGAATCCTTGCAATATTATGACTGGAAATAGGAAGATAGGCAATATGGCGCAGTTTGCTCCTTCAGGTGTTGTTCTGGTTCACGGCAAGATTCGTTATTCTTTGCCTTTGGATAGGACTTTGCGTCATTTTGTGTGCAAGGAGTGCAAGGAGGCTCATTCTCTTTTGCTTCATAGGAAAAGTTTTGCTGAAGCAATGACTTGCGTTGCAGACCATAAAGTGCCTTTCAGGAAGTTGTATTCTGCTTTGAAGTCAGCTCTTGTTGAAGGCTTGAAATATAAGTCTGCTGAATTTATTTCTGGTGAGGAAAGGAAACTGTTGGAAGACAAGGAGAAATTTTATGACAGTGATAATTGGAAGAAAGGCGCCAGTATTCCGCATAAGGTCAGGTATGGTTTTTGTGATGAGCACCTGAATGGCGTGCCTATCATTAAGCTGTATAAGTAACCAAAGGTTTTTAAAGATAAATAAGCATGATTTTCTAAAAAGAGGTATTATGCAGAAGGATATTGCTAGTTTTAGGGTTAAGTATGTTCAGATACTTGATGAGAAGGGTAATGTTGATAAGAAGTTGGAGCCTGAGCTTTCTGACCAGGAGCTTCGTGACTTGTACAGGTGGATGGTTATTGAGCGTGTTTTTGATAATACTGCTCTTGCTTTGCAGAGGGAGGGCAGGATTGGCACTTACGCGCAGAGTTTGGGTGAGGAAGCTGTGCATGTTGGTTCTGTTTTTGCAGCAAGTGATGATGACTGGATTTTTCCTGATTACAGGGAGCACGTTGCTTTCTTGATGAGGAAGGTTCCTGTTAAGAATTTGTTGTTGCATTGGGGCGGTTCTGAGGAGGGTATGGATTTGCCTGAGCGTTCCAATATTTTCCCTGTTTGCATTCCTGTTGGCACTCAGACTTTGCACGGTGCTGGCACCGCGATTGCTTTCAAGCTGAAGAAAAAGAAGTTTTGTTCTTTGACTTTTGTTGGTGATGCTTCTACTTCCACCGGTGATTTTAATGAGGGCTTGAATTTTGCAGGAACTTTTATGGCTCCTGCTGTTTTCATTATTCGTAATAATCAGTGGGCGATTTCTGTTCCGAGAGTTTGTGATAAGCCTGACTGGGGCGGTTGCCAGTCAAGAGCTCAGACTTTGGCGCAGAAGGCTATTGCTTTTGGTTTTGATGGCGTGCAGGTTGATGGTAATGATGTTCTTGCTGTTTATTCTGTTGTTAAGGAGGCTTTGGAGAAGGCGAGGAAGGGCAAGGGTCCTACTCTTGTTGAATGTTTTAGTTATCGTTTGCCTCCTCACACTACTGCTGATGACCCGACAAGATATCGTGATCCTGAGATTGTGAAGGCTTGGCTGAAGAAAGAGCCTCTTGCTCGTTTTAAGCTGTATTTGCAGAAGAAGAAGTTGTGGGATGAGAAGTTTGAAAGTGCTGTGCAGGCTGAAGCCAAGCGTATGGTTGACCAGGGTGTTAAGGAGGCTGAGGATTTCAAGCCTAAGCCGACTGATATGTTTGATTTTGTTTATGAGAAGTTGACTCCTAATTTGTCTGAGCAGAGGAAGGAATGGCTAAGCTGAGTATTGTTGAGGCTGTGAAGGATGCTTTGGATTGTGAGATGGAGAGGGATAGTTCTGTTGTTGTTCTTGGCGAGGATGTTGGCTTGAATGGCGGTGTTTTCCGCGCTACTGATGGCTTGTTTGCAAAGTATGGTGACAGGAGAGTGATTGATACTCCTTTGTCTGAGTCCGGTATTGTTGGTGTGAGCATTGCTATGGCTGTTCAGGGTTTGAAGCCTGTTGCTGAAATCCAGTTTGATGGTTTTACTTATCCTGCTATGGACCAGTTGTTTTCTCATGCTGCAAGATTAAGGAACAGGACTCGTGGTCGTTATACCTGCCCGTTGGTTGTTCGTTTTCCTTATGGAGGTGGTATTCGTGCTCTTGAACACCACAACGAGTCGCCTGAGACTTATTTTGTTCATACTCCTGGCTTGAAGGTTGTTATTCCGAGCAACCCGTATGATACAAAAGGTCTTCTTATTGCATCCATTCGCGATCCTGATCCTGTTGTTTTTATGGAGCCTAAGCGTATTTATCGTTCTTTCCGTGATGAAGTTCCTGAGAATGCTTATGTTGTTGAGATTGGGAAGGCAAAGGTTGTGAGAGAGGGCACAGACATTACTCTTATCAGTTGGGGCGCGATGGTTCGTGAGTGTTTGAAGGCTGCTGATGATGCTGCTGTTCAGGGCGTGAAGGTTGAAGTGATTGATGTCAGGACTTTGAGCCCTTGTGATTATGATGCTATTTTTGCAAGTGTGCAGAAGACTGGAAGGTGTATTGTTGTGCACGAAGCGCCAAGGACTTTGGGTTTTGGTGCTGAGATTTGTGCTCGTGTTCAAGAAAAACTTTTATTGTACCTTAAAGCTCCTGTTTTGAGAGTGACCGGTTATGATACGCCGTTCCCATACTTTAAGTTGGAGAATGAGTATTTGCCTGGTCCTGATAAGATTAAGAAAGCAATGGCTCAGGTGATGAAGTTTTGATGATGCATAAAATGATTTTTACGACAGCCGCGGTCTACGACTCAATTTTATCTCCCCACGCAGAGCTAAGGGGAGAGAAAATTGACCTCAATCAAGACAAACGAAGTTTGTCTGGACTCCAGCCGAACAAGTTCGGCTTGAACGCAGTTGAGGCGCGGCAGGGAGATGCTTATGACGTTTGACTTTAAGCTTCCGGATTTGGGAGAGGGTATTGTTGAGGCTGAGATAGTTAAATGGCTCGTGAAAGATGGTGATAGGATTGAGGAGCACGAGCCGATTCTTGAGTTGGAGACTGCTAAGGCTGTTGTTCAGGTGCCAAGCCCTAAAGCTGGTACTGTTTTGAAGATTTTTGGCAGTGCTGGTGATAAGATTCACGTTGGTGATGTTTTGTGCAGTATCGGCGAAGCAGGGGAAACTAAGCGTGCTCCTGCTGGTGTTGTTGGTGAGTTAGAGGTTGCTCCAGAAGAGCCAAAGTTTATTGCTCCTAAGAAAGTTGCTGAGCCTTCTGTTGCTGTTCTTCCTGCTGTTCGTAAGCTTGCGCAGGATTTGAAGGTTGATGTTTCTAAAGTTGCGGGTTCTGGTCCTGATGGTCGTATTACTGAGGATGATGTTGCCCGCGCGTCTACTAAGAAAGAAGCCGGTCCCACTATCACTTTTGAGAAGTTCGGTCGCGTCATTAAGATGCCTTTGAAGGGCGTCAGGAAAGAGATTGCTGTGCGTTTGTCAGAGAGCATGCGCACTGCTGTTCAGGTCACCCATATGGATTATGTTGATGTTACTAAACTGGCAGCATATCGTGAGAAAGAAAAGGAAGAGGCTGAGAAAAGAGGGATTAAGTTGACTTTCCTTCCGTTTATTGTGAAAGCCTGTGTTCTTGCTTTGAAGGCGTTGCCTTATGTTAATTCAAGTCTTGATGGCGAGGATATTGTTGTCAAGCAGTATTACAACATTGGTATTGCTGTTGATACTCCTGCTGGCTTGATGGTTCCTGTTGTCAAGAATGTTAATGAAAGGACTATTTACGAGATTGCGCGTGAGATTTATCGTGTTGCTGAATTGTCAAGGACAAGGGAAATCCAGTTGAAGGATTTGCAGGGCGGTACTTTTACTGTTACTAACATCGGCAGTCTTGGCGGTGTTTTTGCCACTCCCGTGATTAATTATCCTGAGTGTGCCATTCTTGGTTTGGGCAGGATTGCTGATATGGTTGTTCCTGTTGAAGGCAAAATGGAAATCAGGAAGATGCTTCCTGTGAGTTTGTCTTTTGACCACCGCATTATTGACGGCGCGGTGGCTGCGAAGTTTGTTAATGAGATTAAGCGCCACCTGGAAGACCCTGATGCGTTGCTGATGGGGTATTAGTAATTTATGAAGAACCTGTCGAATTTTCCTGTGTACTCTTCCCATTTGTAGTCTGTTTTTTCCACTTTTGATAAGGGGTTTCCTTTTTGGCAGTTGAGTATGAATTCTCTTAGTTTTGTTTTGTCTCCTTCAGCGATTATTTCAACTGCGTCGTCTATGTTTTTCACCCAGCCTGTTAATCCTAATTTGTCTGCTTCTTTTTTTGTGTAGTCTCTGAAGAATACGCCCTGCACTTTTCCGTATACTAAAATGTGGATTCTTGCTCTTTCCTTGAATAATGATTGTATTTCGTCCATGCTGCTGCTTATCCTGTTATTTTATTTAAATCTGTAGTGCCACTGCGGAATTACTTCGTTCTATAACTAAACTTATAAACTGGCATATTCTAATAAGGTTATGCCTGAACAGCTTGAATATGCGATTCTTGATGCAGATGATGTTCTCAAGAGATTGAAAACACCAGAAAATGGGCTGTCTGAAAAAGAGGCGAAAAGACGGCTTGCAGAGTTCGGAAGGAATGTTATTGCTGAAACAAAGAAATTAAGTATGTTTGTCGAGCTTCTTTCTCACTTCAAGAATCCGCTTATTCTTATTTTGCTGGCTGCGACTGCTGTTTCTGCTTATTTTGGGCAGACCACAAATGCAGTCATTATCAGTCTTATTGTTTTGTTCAGCGTCATCCTTGATTTTTTTGAGGAGCATCACGCCGGCAGGGCAGTGCAGAAATTGAAGGAGTCGATTAAAATGACTGCCACCGTCATCAGGGATGGTGTGAAAAAAGAAGTTCACACTTCTGATATTTGTGTCGGCGACATTGTTTTTCTTAGTGCAGGCGATCTTGTTCCTGCTGATGCAAGGATTGTTTCCTGCAATGATTTTTTCCTGAATCAGGCTGCTTTGACTGGTGAGTCTTTCCCTGTTGAGAAGCAGGAAAGGAAATCTTCTGAAATGAATGATATGGTTTTTGCTGGCACTAACGTTGTCAGCGGTTCTGCCACGGTTGTTGTTGTCGCTATTGGAAAAAATACCGAGTTTGGCAGGATTGCTGAAAAGCTTGTGAAGCCTGCTTCAAAGTCTGAATTCGAGATAGGAATCACGAGTTTTGGCTTTTTCATTATGAAAATAATGTTTTTCCTCGTCTTGTTCATCTTTTTGTTCAACTCGCTCGTAAGGCACAGGGTTCTTGAGTCGTTTTTGTTTGCAGTGGCTATTGCTGTTGGCATTACTCCTGAATTGTTGCCGATGATTATGTCTGTGACGATGGCTAAGGGTTCTTTGAATATGGCTAAGAAGGGAACGATTGTGAAGACTCTTGTTTCCATTCCTAATTTTGGCAGTATGGATGTTTTGTGCACTGATAAGACCGGCACTTTGACTGAGGGAAAAATCGCTCTTGTTTCCAGTACTGATTTGCACGGGAAGCTGTCTGACGATGTTTTTCTTTTCTCTTATCTGAACAGTTTTTATCAGACCGGGATTAAGAATCCTTTGGATGATTCTATTTTGAGTCATAAGAAGCTGGATGTTTCAAAATATAGGAAAATAGACGAGATTCCTTTTGATTTTTCAAGGAAGAGGTTGAGTGTTGTTGTTGAAAAGAAGAACAGGTTTTTGATAACAAAGGGCGCTCCTGAGACTGTTTTCGATTGCTGTTCGTTCTATATGTTGAATGGTAAAAAAATGCCTTTGAACGAGCAGGCGAGGATGAAAGCCATCAAGTATTATCACGAGCTTAGCTCTCACGGATACCGCGTTCTTGCTGTTGCTGTGAAAAAGCCTGCCAGGAAAAAGAAGTATACAAAGAACGATGAGTCTGATTTGGAATTGTTGGGTTTTGTCTCGTTTCTGGACCCTCCGAAAGCTGATGTTAAGGTGACGTTGGAGGAGATTCACAGGATAGGTGTTGAAGTGAAGGTCCTGACAGGCGATAATGAGCTGGTTGCAGAGAAGGTTTGCCAGGATGTTGGTTTGAAAATAAAGGGCATCTTGATTGGTCACGATATCAGCAGTATGTCTGATGAGGCTTTGAAAAGAAAGGTTGAAGATATTACGATTTTTGCGCGTTTTTCCCCTGATGAGAAAAATCGTGTTATTATTGCTTTGAGGGCTAATGGTCACGTTGTTGGTTATCTTGGTGATGGGATTAATGATGCTTCTTCAATGAAGTCTGCTGATGTCGGCATTTCTGTCAATAATGCTGTTGATGTTGCCCGTGAGTCTGCAGAGATTGTTTTGACGCATAAGAGTCTTCGCATCCTTAAAGAGGGTATTTTGGAGGGAAGAAAGGCTTTTGGCAACACTATGAAGTATATTATGATGGGCTTTAGCTCTAATTTTGGAAACATGTTCAGCGCTGCTGGTGCGGTTGTGTTTTTGCCGTTTTTGCCTATGCTCCCTATCCAGATTTTATTGAATAATTTTATTTATGATTTTTCTCAGGTGACTATTCCTACTGATAATGTGGATAAGGAGTGGGTTCAGCAGTCAAAGAGGTGGAATATCCAGTTTATCAAGAAGTTCATGTACGTTTTTGGCCCGATTAGTTCATTGTTTGATTTTGCCACTTTCTTTGTTTTGTTTTACTTGTTTAATTCTTCTGCGTCTGTGTTTCAGACTGGCTGGTTTATTGAGTCTTTGGCTACGCAAACTCTTGTAATTCACGTGATTAGGACGAAAAAAATACCTTTCGTTCAGAGCTGGCCGAGTCCTTATCTTTTGGTGAGCAGTATTGCCTGTGTTTTTGTTGGCTGGGTTTTGCCGTTTACTTCTGTCGGCGCGTATTTTGGTTTTGTTCCTTTGCCTGCGAAGATTCTTGTTGTTCTGGCAGGAATAGTGCTGGTTTACCTGTTTGTTGTTCAATTTGTCAAGCAGGCGTTTTATAAGAGATTTAGCTTTTGACTATCTGGTTACCACAATCTCTTTCAGAATGTTTGTTTTGGTGTAATCCCAGACAATCGCATCTGCAAACTTGATTAAATCCTGCACTATTTTATTTGACGTGTTTAATTTGAACATTTTGGCTTTTCCCACGTCTCTTGTGTGTGTGACAATTTTGTTTTCTTCTAATTTGGGCCAGAGCAGGTTCAGGGTTGACCACGCAACTTCTGAGCCTTCTGCTATGTCCGTCAGGGAGTAATCAAATTCCCGGAATATTAACAAATAGTTCATTACTCTGATTAGCGGGTAGTCTCCCATTATTTTGATGAATATGCTTTCTTCCATTTGGATATGATGAACCCAGGAGGTATTTAAACTTTTCGGATAATATCATATGAAAATGTTAGATAAATTATTTAAGCAAGATTTGGTTTTTAATGTTTAATGGAAAAAGAAGAGATAATTAAGTCGTTATTGAGAAAAATGGTTTATATGGGAAAGTGGGGTGCCAGTCACACTTCTGTTGATAACTTGCCTAAAGGGTTTCCTGCGCATCTGAGGGGCGAGGTCAAGGATGTTGCTAAGGATTTAATCAAGAAAGGTTTTTTGCTGAGCAAGCCTACTTCATACGGTGTTGAAGTGAGTTTGAATCCTGAGAAAAAGAAGGAAATTGAGGAATTATCTATTTGACTGGTTTTCTTTCTGCTTCTCTGAGCTCTATGTTTTCTACTAGAATTTCGTACAGGTCTGGCTCTATTTTTAGTATGTCTTTCAGTGTGACCAGTCCTATGAATTTGTTTTCGTGCAGTACCGGCAGGTGTCTTATGTTGTAGTCTCTCATTATCCTGATTGCTTCAAAGATGTCTTCTTCTGGTGTTGTTGTCACGAGCTCTGTTGCCATTATTTCTTTTATTTTCCTGTTTGCAGGGTTTCCTAAGACTGCGACTGCTTTTCTTACTATGTCCTGTTCTGTCAGTATGCCGACTATTTTTTCTTGTTCTTTTACTAAGAGTGCTCCTACGTGTTCTTTCGCCATTATCTTGCCTGCTTCTCTTAGTGTTTTGTCTGGAGAAATGGTTATTGGGTTTAGCGTCATCGCGTCTCCCACTGTGAACCCTGTTTTTACCCTGTACATATTATAGAGTGAGTGTTTCTGTATATATTAAGATTGTGAACGACGTTCAAGGGGTAAAATTTAAATAGTCAGTATACGAAACAGTATATTATTCAAACGAGGTGATTGTAAATGAAAATTTGGACTATTTTGATTATTGCCGTTATGGCAATGTTTTTGATTGGTTGCCAGGGATTGGCGACATCTACAAAAGATGCACAAACGATTACCAATAGAATGTGCCAAGATAAAATAGATGCTGCTAAGACTAAATATATGGGAGAAAACGATTTCCTTCGAGGAGAGTCCGCTAAGTATATGACACAGGTTAAAGGTTTAACTGTTCAGGTAACAGACCTTCAAAGAACACTGGAGCAAAAAAATGCGCAAATTGGTGTTCTCCAATCTCAAATAACTGCTGCACCTTCAGGCATTTCATCTCCGCAGCTTACGAGCTGCCAAAGTTCATTAGGTGTCTGCCAGGCAACCGTGAAAGACAGGGACACAACGATTGCGAGTTTGCAACAACAACTACAAACAGCTCCTGGGACAGTTGCGCCATCGACACCAATACCATCGGAACTATTTGTACAAATAGGAAATGAAGAACCACTTCAATTAACACGCACGACAGAACAACCACCCTCTACGCCATCTTCTGGAACAATTAAAGCCAAAAGCCAGATATTTATGGCAGTAGATAAAAATGGTAATATATACTGGGTTTTCACATAATATTTTTTCTTTTTTTAATTAATTTTTTTCATTGATAAACAAGGTGATGTTGATGCGCAAGAAGATTAATACCATTGTCCTGTTTTTGATACTTCTTGTTGCCGTCTTCGGTTTTGTTTACTTGTACAAAGGCAATGCCGGTCTTGCTATCAGGACTGACAGGGGTAAGTTTGAGCTTGAAGAGGGAAGGTTTGTGAATGTTCAGATTGGAAATCTTGTTGTTAAGGTTTATGCCAACAGGGTGGCGAATGATTTTGCAGATATTTACTTTGACAATACTGATTTGCGTTCTTTCAGGAAAGGTCAGGTTGAAGTTTATAAGAACTTGAAGTTTAATTTTGAAGGCACTAAGATTAAGCCAAAGCAGAAGCTTGCAAGGTTTAATTACGAAGTTATTCCTGTTTGCGGTAACGGCGTTATGGAAGGCCACGAGCAATGTGATGCTCCGCAAGACCAGAAGTGTTCTGGAAAGTGCAGTACTCCTCGTTTTGACAATTTGTGCGAGTGTTTGCCTCAAGTGCAGTTTGATGCTTTATCAGCGCAATTTGCTGTTAAACCGGTTACTGTTGTTCAGCCTCAGTTATGTCCGGGTATTCTAAATCCTGAGTGTGGTATTCCTGGCTTGAACTGTCCTATTGGTATGACGTGCAAGATGCCTGACTGCAAGTGCGAGGCAGGTATTGGTCCTCAGCCTCCTGCAGGTGCTGCTCCTCCTGATGGATTTGGCAGCGGTGGTTTCGGACCTGGAAGCGGTGGTGCTGGTGGAGGAGGCGGTGGCAGTGCAGGTGCTGGCGGTGGTTCAGGCGGTGGCGGAGGCGGCGGTGGAGCTGGTGGTAGCACGCCTTTGCTTCCTGGTTGCGGTAATGGAGTAAAGGAAGCTGGTGAGCAGTGTGAGACGAATGGTGATTGTCCTGTTGGATATGGTTGCAGTATAAACTGCATATGCGTGCAATTTACCCCGAGTCCTGAAACTTCCTGGAAGCAGGTTGGAACTTGTGATATTGGAGTGAATTGCCCTAACACGGGTTATTGCTATCAATATCCTGAGATTGGGTGTGTTCCTGGCACGATTTGCGTTTCAACTATTGGAATTCCAAGCACGGTCTACCAGTGCGTTTGATTTTTTTCGTAATCTTTTTAAATTACCTGTCTGCCCGCTCCTGTTATGATGTTGAATAAACAGCAAAGCAGGAAAGTTCGGGGTGTTATTGACAAGTATAGTCTTGCTCTTGGCTACCATCCTGCAAAAGCGTATATTGATGCCCTTGTTGGGACCGCTCTTGCTTTTGCGGATAAAGACCATCTTGATTATGACTCTGTTCTTTCTGTTGTTATAACGGACTTGCATCATTATTACAACAAGCACGTTGCCCCTCATAATCGCGGGGAAGACGCGGAGCAGGTTCTTGCTACCTTGCAGGACCGCTTAAACGTGGCTTTTGGAAAAGAAAGCAAATTGTAACCACTCATTAATAGTAAAATTTATAAAGGCGTTCTATATAGGTGCTCTTGGGAGTATAATGACTGGTTTGGAGATTATTTTGGAGCCTTCTCATTTGGAGGCGTTGAAAGCAACCAAGGAGTTTGATAGAGGTTATATTTTTGTTAAGAAAGAGTCCGGCTTGCTGGTTGCTCAGGGAGTTCACGAAGTCAGTCGCGGACCGCAGTTGATTGTTCCTTCTGAATTGGATATTATTGGCCGTGTTCTTCGCGAGGGCTATGCTTGTGTTCCTTATATTAATTCAAGTGAAGACAACCCTCAGCACGGCTCCGCGTTTGCCTTGTTTTCTGCTGAAAATGTTCTTAATTTGGAGAAATTTGTTGCGTATGGAATTATTAATGTCGAACCGCGTTTCTATCACTTGGTTGGCGATGGCGTTACTTTTGTGAAGCCTGTGCCTTTCAGGCTGCCCGTCGCGCATAGAATGTAAATAGCCACTGCACGTCTGAATCGTTCGATACCATATTTGTTCCCAATGAGATTGCTTGTGCCACCTGTGCTATGTCTTCGTCATATGCTTTTTTTCTTATTCTCTGCAGTTCTGCCACCACGACTTGTATGCTTGACTGCCTGACTGCCCTGTCGATGCTGCTAAGCGCCGCATAGATGAATTTTCTGGCGTCTTCAAAATATTTTTCTTCATCAAATTCCTGGATGCCCAATTTGCCGATTAATTCCCAATATTTGTCTTCGCATTGTTTTATCAGGTTGTTTTTTGCTTTTTCGTATTCTTCGCTTAGTCTTGACAGTTCTGCTCTTGTCAGCGTTTTTCCCAGAAGTGAATTATACCTTGCTATTAATGCGTCAGCAAAATTTACGGCAACGAGATTTGC
>CABMGU010000005.1 GCA_902385765.1 uncultured archaeon
AGCAGTCTCCTTATTCAATGCCTTAACTTTCTCAGCTAACTGCTCTTTTGTAAAATTCTGCTCCTGATACCAGGCACGCTTGTAATCCACATTAGCACGAAAACAATACGAAGCAGCAGCATAATAAGCACTCTGAGACTGTTCGCGAGCAGCACGCTCAGTAAAATTGCTCAACTGGGACAGATTAGCCTTCAACGGCTTAGCAACAAAATCAGCAGTACGCTGGCACAAATCATTAGAAACCTCGCGCATAATGCGCTGATACCTGCCTTCAATCTCCAAAGAATCATTTGTTATATCCTGAGGAACACCCAAAGCAAGCTCCAAAACCTCGCCAAGAGTGGAAACTTCCCTGACTGACAAGTTCAAATCCTTGCCGTACTGAATCAGGTCAATTGTCTTGTTGTCCTCTTCCTTAGCATTCTTGGTTCCTGCAGGAAGATAAACCTGCTTAACGCTATTATTCGCAGCAGCCATAATCTTGTATTTCAAACCGCCAACAGGACCAATAATGCCGCCGCTGTTAATCGTGCCAGTCATAGCCAAATCATCAGGAACAGTCTTATTCAACAACAAAGAGGCAGTCAACAAAGCAGCAGCACTACCAGCACTAGGACCGCCAACAATGCCTGGCAAAGCACGAATAGTGAACAGAAAATCATACTTGGAACAGTCGATTTCAAGCTGTTTGCAGGCAACCTGCTGGGCAAAACGCAAAGAAGCCTGAGTAGTAACTTTCGTCAAAGGATAAGTCTCCAAAAACACGCGCTCACTGCCAGGCCTTAATTCCAAAAACAAACTGGCAACAGTGCCGCCCTTGACACCTTCGGTATCAGTCATAGCAAGCAAAGTGATACTGCCAGCTTTGATAACCTCCTGAGCTACAACTGCTGATGAAAGCAACAGAAACAAAATCACCCATTTCATGATGTCAATAACTTTTATGCTATTTAAGAACTTTTCTGCTAACTTTAAGAAAGTTAGGATCAAAGGAACTCCTCGTTTCGCTTCGAGAAGCATTTGATAACTCCTTGTCTTCGACAAGGAGGTCTATTACTCTTCTCTCAGCTCACGATGTCGTTCAACTCAGGTCTAGCTTTTCTTAGAAGTTTCTTGGTTTTGAGCAGGAATTCTTTCAATATTTCGACATTTTGGAAAACGATTGCAAGCCAGGAAACTGCCATAAATGCTCTTCCTCACAACCATCTTGCCCTCCTTGCACTTAGGACACGGCTTTTCAACAGAAACAGGCACTGCCTTGCTCGGACAATCCAGATTAATGCAGACCTCCTGAGGGCGCTTAGCCTTGCGAATCATCTTTACCATAGGAAACTTGCAATGCGTGCAAACATTCTGAGTAACTTCCACCATACCAGAAGCAGGCAGCTTAAACGTGGTCTTGCACTCAGGATACTTGTCACAGGCAATAAACCTGCCAAACTTGCCAAAACGAACAATCAAAGAACCAGTCTTGCAGACAGGGCACGGACCAACAGTCGTCATAGTTGCTTTTGTCTCGCTGAAAGTCTTCTTCAACTCCTCGCCAATCAGCTTTTCCTTTGACTTAAACTCTGACAAAAGCTTGACCAAAACTTCCTTTGCTTCGCCCAAAATCTCATCACGATGCTTCTTGCCCTCGCGAATAGACTCCATATCAAGATCAAAATGCCTTGTAAGCTCCTCATCCAGAATACCAGGAGAATATTTCTCAAGAATAACAACAGTCTCCATACCAAGCTGGGTAACAGTCAAAGCCTCGCCGGTCACATAGTTCCTCTTCTTCAAAGTCTCAACAATCTCAGCACGAGTAGCCTTAGTGCCAAGATTTCTCTTCTCAAGCTCACGAATCAAACTGGCAGGAGTATATCTTTTCGGAGGCTGAGTCTGCTCGTCATGCAGAACAAATTTCTTGATGGAAATAATATCGCCTTCCTTCATCTGAGGAAGTTCTGCCTCCTCAAGCTTGACATAAGGAGCATAGAAAATATGCCAGTTCTTCTCAACAGTGCGAGTGCCCTTTGCAACAAAAATCTCAGCCTTAACATCAACCCTGGCAATAACAGTCTCACGAACAGCAGGCTCGCCAAACACTGCAAAGAAACGCTTCACAACCAAGTCATAAACCTTTACCTGCCTTGCCTCAAGATCCTTTGGCAGTATTCCGGTCGGGAAAATAGCCGGGTGTGCAGGATCTGTCTTCTTGCCATCATTCGGAACAAGCTTCGGCTTCTTTAACAACAGGTTTGCCAATTCAGCATACTCTGAATGCTTAGCCAGACTTTTGAGAATCTTCTGATAACCAATACCAGGAGGCAATTGCTGAGAACTCGTACGCGGATAAGAAATCCAACCGTGGGTATACAAGTCCTGAGCAACAGCCAAAGTAACACTCGGATTAAGACCAAAACAACGATAAGCCTCTGTCTGCAAACTCGTCAAATCAAAAGGAACAGGCGGATTCTGATTAAAACGGCCACGCTTAACTTCAGCACCCTTTCCCTTCTTCTCATCCTGCACCTTATCCATCACTGCAACAGCCTTGTCCTTCTCCCAGAACTTGTCAGTCTCGTGCCAGGCAACAAAAACAGGCTCTTTAACCTGCAATTCAATCAGCCAATAAGGAACCGGCTTGAAAGCCTGAATCTCGCGCTCACGGTCAACAACAATCTTCAAAGCAGGACCCTGAACACGACCAGTGCTCAAAATCTTGAACATGCCAGCATTCTTTATCGCGCTGGTCAGGGCTCTTGACAGATTAATGCCGTAATAGAAATCAAGAAAATGCCTTGTCTCGCCAGCCTCTGCCTGACCCCAATCAAGATGAGCAGAAGCCTTCTCGTAAGCCTCAACGAGGTCCTCCTTGGTCAAAGTTGAGAATTTCAAACGATGAGCATCATTACGATTGCAAATAAAACGGATAACGTTCAAGCCAATAACTTCTCCCTCAACATCATAGTCAGTTGCGACAGAAACACTCGAAGCATCCTTTGCGAGCTTCTTCAAAGCATCCAAGTATTTTTTTGTAAAAGCAGCACCCTTACTAATAGTGTAAGTCGGCACCCACTCGATATCAAAAACAGGATAAGCAAAACCCTTAGACTTGGTCTTCTCAGCCAAACCAAACAGATGACCAACAGCAGAACCGACAACAATAGTCTTCTTTCCGTGCTTAAGCTCGTAATAAGGAACGCCCTTGATATCCTTCTTAACAGGAGCTCCATCAGCAAGAGACTCTGCAATACGCTTGCCAGCATCAGGCTTCTCAGCAACGATTAATTCATACATTTTGTTAAAAGACTTTTTGAAGTATTTAAAAAGCCTTCGATACTATAATTATAGTTAGCAATGGATGGCATCATAATTTATATATACTAACAAACGAATTTATCAGCAAAAGAGGATGAATACAGGAAACATAGAGCGGATAACGTACGTAATCAAAGTACTCTCCAAGCACGGATTAGCAGGAATACTAAGCAGATACGGCTTTTCCTGGTATTTGCCATTCTTCAGCAGAAGGTCAGAACTGCCTCTTGATTTGCCAAAACGACTAAGGGAATCAATGGAAGAATTAGGCGGGGCATACATCAAACTGGGACAACTGCTAAGCATCAGACCAGATTTAGTGCCACAAGAATACTGCGACGAGTTTGCAAAACTACTGGATGAAGTGCCACCAGAAACGCTGGAAACAGTGGAACAAACAATATCACAGGAATTCAGAAGCACACCATTCAGCCACATAGACGCAAAACCATTAGGCAGCGCAAGCGTTGCACAAGTGCACAAAGCAAGACTAAAAACAGGAAAAGCAGTAGCAGTAAAAGTACAAAGACCAGACGTGGCAAAAGCATTCTCAGCAGACATAGACATCATACGATACATAGCACAAAAACTACAGAAACACCTGCACAACAACCTCAACATACCAGTAATCGTTGACGAATTTGAAAACTACACAAAAAAAGAACTCAACTTCACAATAGAAGCCAGCCACATAGACGAAATACAAAAAGCAGATTCGCATCTGGTCGTAGTGCCAAAAGTCTACTGGGCATACACGACAGAAAAAGTACTGACGATGGAATACCTGGACGGAACAAAACTCTCTGAGACAAGCAAAACAGACAAACCCCACATCGCGAAACTCCTGATTGACGCATTCCTGGAACAAATATTCAAAAACGGAACATTCCACGCAGACCTGCACCCAGGAAACATACTATTAATGAAAAACGGAAAAATAGGACTGCTGGACTTCGGCATAGTAGGACACATTGACAAAAAAACACAGGAGTTCGGACTAAAACTATACCTTGCAATCATTGAAAGAGACTTCCAGAAAATTTCAGAAGTCCTGCTATCTTATGGAACGCCATCAAGCAGAACAGACGTAAAAGAATTCACAAACGCGGTGCAGGAATTACTGGCAAAATGGTGGGACAGCAACCCTGAGAAAAGAAAAGCCACGCATCTGATGCACCAATTATTCATACTCTGCTACAACCACAACATACAACTCCCAAAAGACACAATCCTGCTTGGCAAGGGAATGATAACAGCAGAATCAACAGCAAAACAACTTGACCCCA
Organism: uncultured archaeon; assembly: GCA_902385765.1. Lineage (GTDB taxonomy): Archaea > Nanobdellota > Nanobdellia > Woesearchaeales > ARS49 > CABMGU01. The sequence continues at coordinate 4,593 of CABMGU010000005.1, forward strand.
AATTCAACTTTGTAACATACTCACAGCCGAAAATCATACACCTGCTAAAACAACAAAAAACACCAGGAAAACTGCTTGAAAGATTTGCACAACGCTCAAAACAATTCGCAGAAGCAGCATCTGAAATCCCTGGAAAAACAGTGGAAGCGCTGGATGCAATAAAACAAGGAAGAGTGGAATTCCATCTGGATGACACGCGATTCAGGCACCTTGGCAAAGACATCAACCTGTCAAGCAACAGGCTAAGCTATTCAATGGTAGCAGCAGCGCTAATAATGGCAGCAGCACTACTGACAGGATTCGGGCCAAAAGTAGAAACGTACAGCATAATCAGCCTAATATGCCTGGCAGTAGCGACCATATTCATACTTGCATTATTCGTATCAATAGCAAGAGAAGGAAAACCAAGATATGACAATCACGAGAGGTGAGTAATACTGTTTCCGCTCTGCCCAGCTGTGCTGGGTGAATTTTTTCTCCCCGCATCTGCAAGGGGAGAAGAAAATTCAGTCTGCGACCAGAGCGGCGGCGAATAGGAGGCATTTGAAATGGCAAAAAGAATAAGAAAAATGGCAAGGATGAGCATAAATCTGGCAAGAAAAACAAAGCAAAAACTTGAAAAAGAGCTAAAAATGCTCATAAAAGCAAAGATTATGAGCAAATCAGAAGCAAAAAAACTGATAAAAGCATTCGTAGCAGAGATGAAAGCGGAAAAGGAAAGAATAAAGGCATTTGCGAAGCAAGAACTCAAGCGAGGAATGGCAAAAGCGCGCAAACACGCAAAACCACTTGTTAAAAGAGTGATAAAGCGATACAAACGGTAAGTATTTAAAGCAACAATTCCCAAGAGCAAAGACCATGAGCGAACATTTCCAAAAAGTATTCCTGCAAACAGACCCATTTACAGACATTCTCGGACAGGAAAGAACAAAACAGCAGCTGAAAAGCGCTTTGCTGATGGACAGACACCTGATAATACTCGGACCGCCAGGCATAGGCAAGACAACACTTGCAAAAAACGTTGCAAAACTATTACCGGCACTAACACTAAACGACTGCCAATACCACTGCGACCCAAAACAACCATTATGCCCAGACTGCCAGACAAAGAAGCAGAAGACGAAGAAAGTAACAGGAGAAGAAAGATTCGTAAGAGTACAAGGAAGCCCTGATTTGACAGTAGAGGATTTGTTGGGAGACATAGACCCTGTCAAAGCACTGCAGTTCGGACCAACAAGCATACAAGCATTCACGCCAGGCAAAATCTTCAAAGCAAACCACGGAATACTATTCTTTGACGAAGTAAACAGGTGCCCAGAAAAACTACAGAACTCACTACTACAAGTGCTTGAAGAAGGAAAAGCAACACTTGGAGCATACACAGTAGAACTGCCAGCCAATTTCATATTCATCGGCACAATGAACCCTGAAGAAACTGCTGCCACTGAAAAATTATCAGATGTCTTCATGGACAGGTTTGACGTAGTACACATGGGATACCCGGAAAGCCTTGATATCGAAAAAAGAATAGTCCTGGAAAAAGGACAGAAACTTCTCGCATTTGATGATGATTTACTATCACTTGCAATACTGTTCGTAAGAACGATAAGAGAACACAAAAACATACTCAAAAAGCCAAGCGTAAGAGCATCAATAGGCATATATGAAAGAGCGCAAGCAAATGCGTTTTTAGCAAAAAGAAAAACAGTAACAATAGAAGACATAACAGAGGCAATAGTATCGGTTCTTGCGCACAGAATAGAACTAAAACCAAGCGTCAAATACCTGCAAACAAACGAGGAATTCATAAAAGAGCAGTTTGACGCATTCTCGAGCCAACACCCCGAGTTATCCGGTGGTGGTGGCCTTTGACATAAGTCAAGAAATAAAAGACATTTCCAAAGGGGAAAGCGCTCAAGGCAAACTGCACAAACAATACGTAGAAGACAAACTAATGAATTCTGTGCTAGCTTCTGACAAAACAACAATGGAACACGCAGAACTAATACACGAAGCAGCAAACAGAAGCATAGGAGCATTCACGCCAAGCTTATTGTTCACGCAAATGGTGCAGAATTTTTCCATCACAAAACAATTGCTTGGAGAAAAACTGATAAGACTGCTGACAGGGTATGACCCGAATTACATAGAGAAAAACCTGAAAATACCTGAGTTCAGAAAAGAACTCCAAAAAGCACTATACCAGAACGTTGAGAAACTCAAAGAAGACAAACTCCTTGATAACGAAGGAATGATAACAGAAAAAGGAACAGAACTCGGAGCAATGGTCCTTGTAAAAGAGCTTGACAATTTCATCACAAAAGACAAAATAGGCGAGAAAATAAGCAAGAAAACCTCACACTACGGAGAAAAAACCGACACGAGAAAATACAAACAAGGAGACAGGTACAAAGACCTGAACCTGAAAAAATCCGTTCACGTGGCAATAAAAAGACAGCACAACAAGCTAATGGGAGACGACTTAATGACATCACAGCGCGAAGGAAAAGGAAAAGTCTCAGTAATATTCGCTCTGGACGCGTCAGCGAGTATGAAGGGTCAGAAGTTGGACACCTGCAAAAGAGCAGGCATAGCACTCGCTTACAAAGCAATAGAAGACAAGGATGATGTCGGAGTGGTAGTATTCGGAAGCGAAATCAAATCAGCAGTACCGCCAACACACGATTTTTCAGCAATACTCAACGCCATTGCACACATCAAGGCAAGCAGGCAAACAGACTTCGCAGCAATGATAGCAAAAAGCGTGGAATTGTTTCCGGCAACAGGAGAAACCAAACACCTGATCATACTAACAGACGCACTGCCAACAGTTGGTCTTGAGCCGGAGAAAGAAACGCTGCAGGCAGTCAGCACAGCAAGAAGCGCAGGAATAACAGTATCAATGATAGGAGTACAATTAGACGAAGCAGGCGCAAAACTCGCAAGACAGATAACAAGAATAGGAGAAGGAAGATTCAGCCTTGTAAGAGACTTAGACCAGGTAGGACACATAGTGCTGGAAGACTATTACGCGGTGAGATGATGGAGTAAATATTATTTCCATTCTTCAAGAAATTCTTTATGTGCTTCATATGCATCTCTAGGCAAGGGAAGATCGCTTTTAGCATACAAATTTAGACAAAGCGTATTTCCATCATGTGGACCCATTGTTCTTTCGATTGCGACAACCCACACTGCTCTTTCTGGACTTATATCCGGGTGCATTTTAAAGAATTTTTCGTTAGGTTCAAGTTCAATACTATAAATTCTACCTACGAGTCCAGTTTCCTCAACAATTTCTGCTAACGATGCGGCAACAAGTGTACCATGCGCCTCCATGGCTCCATATCTTGCGGCTCTTAAAAATTCATCATTACGTGATTCCATATTTTTATTTGCCATACGCAACTATTTAAGTTTTATGCTTTTTGCTACCGTGAAGTGATGATGATTACTACGCGGTAAGATAATCACTCTGCCGTCATAACTTACCTTTTTAAAGCAGCAAACGAAAGACACCAATATGGTCTTCGAAGAACTATACAGCGCAGAATTCCTGCATCGACATCCAGGATACGGATTTCTATTAGGAGTAGGATACACAATACTGGGACTGTTCATAGCAATAATGATGTTTCCAAAAGACCCGGCACTGATAGCACTCGGAATAACCTGCTTGTTCTTAATGCCATCACTATCAAAACTAACAAACAGCGATGAAATAACAAGCCAGAGAAAACCATCAGTCAAGCAGTTCTTCACAGATGTACTCCCCCACGCAAAAGTATACGCATCAATATTCTTCGGCATATTCTTCACATTCGCATTCTTTGCAATAATGCTTCCATCACTAGCATCAGGACACCTGTTTCAAACACAGCTCGCAGTAGCAACAGGACAGGCAGCAAACTTCAGCCCTTCATTATTCTGGGAATTATTCACCTGGAACTTACAAGTGCTTGGAATGAGCTTCCTGTTGTCTCTTGTTGCAGGAAACGGAGGAATAATCTTCGTAGCCTGGAACGCAAGCGTCTGGGGAACAGTCTTCGGAAACCTTGCAAAAACAGCAGCACTGCAATCAACACTAAACCCAATCATCCTATTTGTGCTGATAATAATCAGCGTATTCCCGCACACATTCATGGAAGGACTGAGCTACATGCTCTCAGCAATCTCAGGAAGCTCACTATCAGACGGAATAGTAAAACAAAAACTAATGTCAAAAGAGATGACAACAATACTAAAGTACAATCTGCTGCTGTTGTTAGTAGGTATAGGCGTACTTGCAATAGGAATGATGATAGAAACATACGTACTAGGCAACTTTGACCTGTACAGAAAGATAATCAATTTGGCATTCCCTAGATAATAATATAAATAGAAACAAAGTTCTAACTATCATGAAAATACTCGCATTCACAGACAAACTTTTAGAAAGTTTGATCAAAAGCGCTCCTCATCTCGGCTCCAGAAGCAATTTGACAGATATTTTCTTCGAAAATATGTTTAAGACTCTTCTCTCGCCTCAATGATGTCGCGCAATTCAGGCTAGCCTTCACTCACAAAGCTTAAAAACAAAGCCATCTGACTAAATCGCATGAAAATACTCGCCTTCACAGATTTGCACGCAAACATAATAGCTTACGAAAAGCTAAAGAAAAAAGTCAAGAAATTCAAACCAGACATAATATTCTGCCTTGGAGATGTATCTTTTTTTGAACAATACCTTGAACAAGTATTAAGAAAGCTGAACGAACTCAAAAAGCCGGTGTTCATCATACACGGAAACCACGAAACAGACACAATCCTGAAAAAACTCTGCCAAAGATACCCATACCTAATTTTCGCGCACAACAAAGTCACATCAGTAGGACCATATACCATAATAGCGCACGGCGGAGGAGGATTCTACACGCAAGGAAAATCAGCAAAAGACAAAGACTTTGAAAGACTGATAAAAAACAACAAGAAAAAACTGAGAGGCAAACTGATACTGCTGACACACGCTCCGCCAAGAAAGACAAAACTCGACCACATAAGCTGGGCAGGACACGTAGGCTGTGAAAGCTATGCAGAATTCATAAGAAAATACAAGCCGGTCATCGCATTATCCGGCCATCTGCACGAAAACTTCAGAAAACAACAGAAGAAAGGCAAAACAATAATCTGCAATCCAGGACCAGAAGGAATGGTATTCAGCATATGAACAGAAAAATACTTCTTACAAACGCAGGACTCTGGGCAGCATTTGACGGACTCACATCAGCGTACCTGGTAGCATTTGCACTGGCTCTCGGAGCATCAAACGTGGTAGTAGGACTGCTCGGAGCAGTGCCGTGGCTGGCGTACATAATAACACAATTACCAGGCTCAGAACTCGTACAACATTTCGCAAGAAAAAAAATCTATGTGCTCTTCAGCCTCGGCAGACTTTTATGGATACCAATACTTGCAGCCCCATTTTTGTTCAAAGAGCCAATACTGATGATAATCACATTCTACCTGCTTGTAAAACTCTGCGAAAGCATAACAGACCCTGCATACACGTCGATGCTTGCAGATATGATACCTTCAACACACATGGG
>CABMGU010000006.1 GCA_902385765.1 uncultured archaeon
ACTAAGCGCCCACGACAAAACGCCAGGACTGATGTTTGCAAGAAACGGAAGCCCACTGGTGCTCGGCTTAGGCAAAAGCGAGCACTTCATCAGCTCAGACATACCCAGCTTCCTGCAACACACACAGACAATAGTGCAATTAGAAGACGGCGACTATGGAAAAATAGACGACAAAATCAACATATACAACAAAGGGAAACAGGTAACAAGACAGCCAACAACAGCAATATGGGACATAGAAGTGGCAAAAAAAGGAGCATACCCGCACTTCATGATCAAAGAAATCAATGAGCAGCCTTTAACGATAAGAAAAGCACTAAACCAGCCGGCTGAACTGATAAAACAAACAGCACTTCTACTCCAGAGCGCCTCAACCGTGTATCTGGTAGGCTGTGGCACGAGCTACAATGCTTGTGCCACGGCAACCTACCAGTTCGCAAAATCAGGAAGACAGACAATTCCAGTGCTCGCTTCAGAATTCTCACAGCACGCCAATTTCATCGACAACAAAACAGCAGTCATAGCAGTATCACAAAGCGGAGAGACAGCAGACGTGCTGGACGCAGTCAAACAAGCAAAACAAAGAGGAGCAATAATCATTGCAATCGTCAATGTTCCAAGCTCCACGCTTGCAAGGACGGCAGATGTTGTAATACCAATGAACAGCGGGCCAGAACTATCTGTAATAAGCACAAAAACGTGCACATCACAACTGGCAATACTCTATATGCTGGCATTTGCACTCAGGGCAAAAGGAATCGAAACAATAACGGAAGCAGCAGACGCATCACTGCACCTGCTCAGACAACACCAGCAAACAATGCCAGAACTGGCAAAGAAGATTGTTAATGCGAAAAACATCTTTTGTATCGGAAGAAACGCGATGTCACAAACAGCGAGAGAAGCAGCACTCAAGATAAAAGAAGTAAGCTACCGGCACGCAGAAGGAATGCCGGCAGGTGAGTTGAAGCACGGCAGCATTGCATTAATTGAAGAAGGAATGCCGGTCATAGTGTTTGCAGACGAGGAAACAAGAGCACTAACCACATCAAACGCAATGGAAGTCAAAGCAAGAGGAGCATATGTAATAGGAGTGGACAGCAAACCAAATCCTGCATACGATTTCCACATACAAGTGCCTGATATCAATGGAGTAACGCCGTTGCTGGCAATAATACCGATACAACTGCTTTCTTACTACCTGGCTGTGCAAAGAGGATGCGACCCAGACAAGCCAAGGAACCTGGCGAAATCAGTAACCGTAAGATAAACTATTTCTTTGGATGCTCCCTAATGTATGCTCTTACTAAGCTTTCAAAAAAGGTCACTGTCTGATTCCAGATTTTGAGCATCTCATCAGGCTTATGGAAAAGCCCATCGAGCTCGTTCGGATTATCAAATAACCGCTTGACGTACTTTAACGTCTCCAAATCAAGATCAGGGTAAGCCTCAGCCAGATTTTCAAGCCCGCCAAACCTATTAGGAGGTACATAATGACTGTTCATATTGAAAACGTGCGTAGAAGCACGGCTTGCCATTCCTAAAGTTTTCATAAACCGCGAAACAAACAAAGCAGGATCAGTATTCCTGTCGTACGCAGAAAAAAGCAAGTATGCTCTTGATTTTCTCAGATTAAAACTAAGAGGGCCCTGCTCATACTTTGACGGAAATTCATATCCTATTTCCTCTCGAGCATCACGGCCAAGCAACACTTTTCCTTCCTCCTGAAAAGTCTTCTTAAAATGAGGATCATACGTGTTGAAACGGCCATCCCTCAATGTAGCAATATCACAGGGAGTTGCCTGAAAAGGGATGAAGTGCTTATTCAAAATAGAAGCCAAAATGTCAGAAATTTCTGCGTAAAACGCCTTATCAATAACAACATCTTCATGAAAAATCAGCAGGGCATCGATATCACTTCTTCCAGGAACAAAATCCCCGCGAACAAAAGAGCCGTAAGTCATAAAAGTCAATCTCGAACCAAAATCCGACAATCCTTTAACAAAAAGCTCGATAAACCTATTGTAGTCTTCTCTTTTCGGACGCGGCTGATTATAACCCAAAACCCCCATATTATCCGCGTCGATATGCGTGGCATAAAAAGATTTGGATAGTGAAAAACATATTTACGAACCAACCTGGAAACCTTTCAAAACAAATGAAATAAAACGGCAATTCTTACATACGCATCCGTAAATATTCCGGTTTTCTCGACGATAAATTTATTAAGAAGATTGACTTACTAGCACATATGACGAAAGAGCTGATAAGTGAGCAGGCGACATTAACAGAGAAGATGTACCCTCCAATTTATTGGACTTGTTTCGGCATGATTCTAATGTGGTGCATTTTCAAATTAGCAGGAGTGATATGATTAAAATCAAAACCTTTATAAGTAAGAATATTCTTACTGAAGAGGTGATTGTCAAAACCGTGAAAGTGTCAGACAAAGGACAAATAGCAATACCGCTGGAAATCAGAGAAGAAACAGGCATTGGCAAAGGAGATGAGCTGATTCTTGTGCAGGAAGGGAAAAGGATACTCATAGAACCGGTGAAAAAAATAAGCAAACAAGTAAAAGACGATTTCTCAGACCTGCTGAAGCTGAGCGAAAAAAGCCTGAAAAAACTCTGGGATAACAAAGCGGACAAGGTTTGGGACAATTACAAATGAACGTAAAACAAAAAGACGTGGTTCTTCTGCCGGTCATTTTCAGTGACCAAACTGAAATCAAAGTGCGTCCTGCAGTAGTAATCTCAAACAATGAAATAAACGAAATGAGCGATGACGTGATGCTCGTGCCATTAACATCGGTTCTGAAAGAAATGCCTTACTCAATAATGCTCACAGACAAAAACCTAGCAGACGGAAGACTAGCAGCACCAAGTAGGGCAAGAGCTGACAAAATATTCACGGCAGACAAATCACTAATACAAAGAAAAATCGGAACAATACAGCAGGATATTTTATCGGTAATAAAACAAGAAATAATGAACGCGATTTAGTCCTGAATTTAACGGATTACTGCGCAACAACCTTCTGCTTCACAAGCTCTTTCTGAATTAGCTGAGAGGAAACAAGAAAATCAATCTCGATAAGCTTCTTGACCAACGGGCTGTCAAGATTAAGCTTGTACAACTCTGCCCTGCCAATCTTTCTGGTCTTCTTCACAATGCCAACCCTGACAAGCTCAGGCCAAAACTGGTGAAGAGTAGTCCAGCCAACCTCTGCACCTTTGGCAATATCAGTCAAGCTGTAATCAAACTCCTGATTATCAATAAGAAAATCAATAACCTTCACTACAGGAGACTCGCCAAGGACTATTTTAATTGGGGTTTTTTCAGCCATGTTCTTACGGATAGCTATTTAAATGACTTAAAAATACTTTTGTTTATGCAACTCACCCTCAATCTAAAGCAAAAGCTCGAGCAAACAGCAAACGAGTACTTTGAAAAAGCCAAGAAAGCAAGAAAAAAAGCAGAAGCAGCGAGAGGCATAGTCCTGAAATTCAAAAAACAAGTCGATGAGCTGGAAAGAAAACAGCTTGCAGAAGAGAAAAAAGAGATAAAACAGAAAAGACCGCAGGAGTGGTATGAAAAATTCAGGTGGTTCATAAGCTCTGAAGGCTTTTTGTGCGTGGGCGGAAGAGATGCAACATCAAACGAGGTTGTAATCAAGAAGCACACAGACAGACAAGACATAGTATTCCACACAGAAGCGCCAGGAAGCCCATTCTTTGTAATAAAGACAGAAGGGAAAAAGCCAACAAATGTTACGCTACAAGAGGTTGCGGATGCAACAGCAAGCTTCTCAAAAGCATGGAAAATAGGAGTAAGCACAACAGAAGCATATTCAATAATGCCTGAACAAGTAAGCAAACAAGCACCATCAGGAGAATACATGCCAAAAGGCGGATTCATGATATCAGGAAAAAGAACACACTACCAGGGAACCGTAAAAATAGCAGTAGGAAAACTAGCAGACGGAAAAGTAATGAGCGGACCGGAAAGCGCAGTAAAAACACACTGCAAAGACTACTCAATATTATTGCAGGGAAGGGATAAACCTTCAGACTGCGCAAAAAAAATAGCAAGAAAAATAGGGGCGGATATCGACGAAGTATTACGATCTCTGCCAGGTGGAACATGCCAGGTAAAATAAACCATCACGCGCTACAGCCAGCCGTAAGAATAGGAAAAGCAGGACTAACAGAAAACGTAGTCAAACAGATAATAACAATGATAAAAAAGAAAAGAGTAATCAAAGTGAAGTTTTTACCAAGCGCTATAAAAGATAACAAAAAAGAACTGGTCAAAGAACTTGCAGAAAGGACAAGAACCAGAATAGTTCACAAGGTGGGCTTTATCGTGGTGTTAGAAAGATTAAGATGATAGAATCGTTCTGGTCCTACGGGCTGCATTTCTTCTCCTCTGCACAGGCAAGAGGAGAAGAAATTCACCCAAGCAGGGCTTGGGCAGAGCGGTGCAGTATAGCTCGGTCAGAAAGACTTAAATAAACACTTTTCATAACAATACAAGATGACAAAAGAGAGTGAAAGATTAGTAGCGTATGGATTCGGAAAAGACACAATCAAGATGCCAGACCGAACCATAAAAATAGAAGGAAAAACGCCGGAAGAAAAACTCGCATTCATAAAGAAAAAAAGAGAAGAACTCGCAAAAGAAAAGTTAGAAGACGAATTTGACAAAGCAATGCAAGGGGCAGCAGACCACGAGTGGGTTGAAATAGCAAAAGACCAGCTGTCAATGACAGAATACCCGCAGCCCTTCAGCAGATATTACCTCGGCGTATCAAGCTGGCACCAAAGCATAGAACCATACTATTACTGGTGCGTAAACTTCCTGGAGCACATCGGATTCCCGATCATAGAAAAAGTAACAGACGTGTTCACAGCAGCAGAACACAGCAGTTTCTACGGAGCAGCAGGACAAAGACTCGGACTGGCACAAGATAAAGTATCACAATACCTGGCAACAATAGGAAAAATGGTCAAAGACTTGTTCCAGTTAGTCAGAGAGCTAAGATGGATAGACGAAAGACTGGAAATATACAGAGAAGCATTCGGAGTAGACAAAGAAGGCAAAAAAACGGAAAGAGGACCGCAAAAAGGAGCAGAACTGGCACTAAAAGGAATGTGGGTTGATTTAGTCGACGGCGTAGTAGGAGGGCAAAGAACAGGAAGCAACCTATTCGTAATGGCACAACAACTCCAATTCACATCGCTACCAGACCTATTCTTCGCAGTAAACCCAAGAAACATAGAAGAGGTAGACAAAGTAGTGGACGAGCAGGCGAAAGAATTCAACATACAAGTCAGGAATTTGCTGAAAAGAAAAATACAGCAATACATGGCCTGGAGAAGCTCAACATTCGACGAAATGAAAACAAGAAGAACATTCACGCTCGACTACCTAAGACAGCATTACCACGTAATAAGAATGTACATGAACTGGATAAAAACATACATCAAACACATAGAACGACTGACAGGACAACAAGACCTATTACAGAATCCAAGACTCATATCAGCATTCGAAAGCAGCCTGATAGACATAGAAATACTCGCACGAAGCAGCCCCCAGGACAGGAAAAAAGGCTATGCGTGCATATTAATGACATTTGAATACCACACGAAACCAAGCATGCAATACCAGGGGGATGCAGGCTACCACAGAGGACCAATACACGTAGGAGAAACAAGAATAACCTGGAGAAGCTACGCGTGGACTGACCAGCAAATATCGAACTACATAGCAATGAAAAACAGGGAAGACATGGAACTCCTGGCATCAATCGACTCATCATTAAGGTCAGCAATGGAAGCATTAGGAACAGATTTGATGGAGTACCTCAAAGAAGCAGAAAAAGGAAAGAAACCAGAAGAAGAAAAAGTGGAAAAGACGCCATTCGGGCTAATGGAACCATTCGCAGCAATAGGAAAAGGAATGACTGAAATGTTTGGAGTAATAATGCCGAAAAAAGGAAAAGCAGCAGGCCCAGATGAAGTGCCTGAAGAAGCGGCTAGAAAATTATGCTGGACGCACTACAACATATTCAAAAAAGCACACGGACTCCTTGCATGGGGTTAATTTAATATACATACTTTCTTAATAAACCCTAATGGCAGTAAATTTTGAAGCGTTCAGCCAATTCACACCAGAAAGAAGAATAGATGAATTGCAAAACCTGATTGAAAAGCTAAAAAAAGAAATAGAAGAAAGACGGGAAGAAATCAAAGAAGCAGAACACCTGCTTGTTCTCGCAGACGAAGAAGCACGAATGCTCGAACAGGTAGAAATACCCGAGTCAAAGCAGATCAAAGGCAAAATAGAGGAAAAACTGGAAGAAAAAGAGGTCAAGCGCTTAAAAGACCTCGAACTTGAAGAACTCCTTGCAACAGCGCCAAAAGAACAGGCATTCCACGAAGTCGCACACAGGCCTGTAGAAGACCTTGCAGATGAACTGAGAAAAATCTACGATAGGCAAAAAGAGACAGGCATAGAGAAAAGAGAAGACAGGGAAATGCTCTACGCAATCAGAAAAGGATTTGAAATCAAAAGAGAAGAAGGATATGCGCCTGCAACAGCCAAAGACAAGCACTTAATGACAGAAGCAGAACAATGGGCAGAAGACTTGTACAAAGGCGGGGCAGGCACGTACAAGAGAACACCAGGCTAATTCTTGTGACAATTATGGCATAAATATTTATATAGTCCAGTAGCCATAAATGTATACTATGGCAGAATTCAGGACAATGTATTACGGGCCAATGGACCGAGAATACCACGAAGCAGCAACAGAGACACCAGCTGCGCCAGCAGTAGAAGAAGCCATATTCCCGATATCCCAACTGGGAGAAACAGTGCCGGAACAAGACCCTACCGGCCGATTCAAAAACATCATACAATCAACACAGGCGGCAATAAGAGGAGGAGCAGGAACAATACAGCTTGTTTTAATGACGCCAATGGAAAGCGCAATAGGCGGAAGACCAAAAGCATACGGCAAAGAAGTAAGAGAAGCGCTCAAAGAAGTAGCACTCGCAAGCCAGGTAAACATCGCAGGAGTAGAACTGCCGACATCATTGAACAATCTCGCAGGATTTGACTACCAGCAATTAGTATTCTCAGACGAAAAAAGAAAACAAAGCCTTGACGAAGTCAAAGACGCAATAAAATTCGCAGCAGACGTAGGAAAAGGAGGAGGAGTAGACATCGTAAGCTGGGAATTCCCAAGATCAGTAAACGAAGCAAGATGGAATGACCCCAACAAGCCGGAAAAAGAAAGAAAATTCAAACAAGAAGGAGAACAAAGAATCGGCTGGCTCGTAGATGAAAGAACAGGAAGAACCGTGCAGTTCAGAAAAGACGAAGTACAGCACATACCGTACAAAAAGGACAACTTCGAAAAAATGGAGCCTAAAGAAGAGGAATACGCAAGAGAAAAACCCCTCGCGCTCAACGAATTCACCTGGGATGACTTCAAAAAATGGGCGGACAAAGAAAGCCAAAAACAGGGAAAAACAATCACGCCAGAAGAACTTTACATCAAAGTACAACTCGAAGGACAGATAAAATCACTTGAAGGATGGAGAGCAACATACCTGGACAACGCAGAAAAAATGCACGGTCAAAAGATAGATGCAGAAGAAAACCTGAAGCACGCAAGAACAGAAGAACAAAAAAAAGCAGCACAAAAAACACTAAGAGAAGCAGAAGAAAAGTTCAAAGACTTCCTGAACACAGCATACGGACAAGCACAACAGATAGAAGAACTGAAAGAAAGAATCAGGCATTTGAAGCCAATAGAAGACTACGCGATGAAAAGAAGCACAAGAACATACGCAGAAGCAGGAATAACAGCAATGAAAGAATACGAAACAGGAAGAGAAAAAGGAACAATAACAAAACCGCTCTATGTGGGACCGGAAATCGGATGGCCAGGATACTTCGGAAGCCACCCTGACGAATTCGTACAACTGATAAAGAAATCAAGAGATGAAATGGTCAACCTTTTGACAAACCCAAAAATAAAACAGATAAGACCTGACGGAAAAGAAGAAGTCATCGAAAACATATACTTTGACCCGGGAATGGACAGGGAAAAAGCCAAAGAACAGGCAGACAAGCACATCAAAGGAATGTTTGACACAAGCCATATGGGAATGTGGCTGTCACACTTCAAGCCGATAACAGACCCAAACACAGGCGTAATGGAAACAGAAGACAGAAGAATACAAAGATTCAGAAAATGGTACACAGAACAGGTAGAAACGCTTGCAAAATCAGGAGTGGTAGGCGGAATACAGCTCGTGGACAGCATGTCAGGAGCACACGGACACCTGCCGCCAGGACAGGGAATCTTCCCAGTCAAAGAAACAGCGCAAATCTTCAAAGACAACAAATTCTCAGGATACCTTGTATCAGAAGGCCACGAAGAAGAAAAATTCGGCGAAGGCAGAATAAGAATGAAAACCTGGCAGATGGCAGGAGCGCCGGTAGGAGCAGGATACTTCGGCGGACCGCCATTAAGATGGGGACAGGTAGAACACGCATACTTCGGAAAAACATACTCGCCAATGTTCATGTTCGGCGGATACGCGCCAAGCAACGAGTTCAAACTATGGAGCGAAATACCCCTGGAGTAATAGAAAATCTTAAAAAGCCGTCATAACACAGGTACAAAAAAATGATTCTAAATCTCAAAGAAACGCTAGAAGCAAGGGTTGAAGACGAAGTGAAATCAGCAATAGAGGCATTAATAGACAACGAGCAGGAAGCCAGCCCTATAATTGAACAGCAGACTGACACAGATTCCTACGAAAGCACAACATACAACATTGATGTTGGTTACGACGGAAAGTCAACAAAAGGATATTATGAAACGCTGACAGCAGAATCGGACACTGTTGGAGCGTCTATAACTGCGTTATACAGCGAAAAAGAACACGAAGCGCTGAAAGAAGGACAGGAAGTAGCAACTAAAGCACACGAAACTGACAATTCACGCGGATTCTTTGTAGAAGCAGTCATCGACTGCAATGTAAGAGATGCGAAAAACAATATCAAGCTGTTTTCGCCTGCTTTATGGCAGGCAATGTACAACGGCGGGCTGGTGTTCAATTAAGAATGGTCGAATTCATTTCTCCGGACAAGCTTTCTGAAGACGAAGATGAGCCAGAAGAGCCAGAAGAACCTGAAGAGCCAGAAGAAGAAAAAAGTCTTGAATCCCTGGTAGAAGAACAAGCAGAAGAAACAAGAGAACCTGCGGAAATACAGGATTATGAAGACGAACCAGCCAACGAGCCAGGAGATTATATGCATCCGGATCACGCACCATTAAAAGACGCACCAAGCCTGAGAGATGCCATAAAGCCGCTGGTGTATGATGATAACGACATTCCAGTAGTCTCTGATGTCTTCACACGTTACGGAAAGCAGGAAGACAAATGGTGGCTTGACAGAATCAATGTCGGACTTCTAAAATAAATTGTATTCATTCAAAAGGAGTTGCATACATTTAAAATCGTATAATCCGAATAAGGCAGTATGGAGTTTAAAATACACCAGAAAGAGCACCCGAACGTTCCAAAGTACCCAAGCACTGACTACGACTTTGCCAAAAAGTTCGCAGAAACAATGCACAAAGAAATGGGCGACTTCGTAAAAGCGGTAATCCTTTTCGGAAGCACAGCAAGAGAAGAAAAACCACTCTACGGAGAACGGGACATTGACATCCTGATAATAATAAACGACCTGACATTAATCTTAAGCAACGAAGTAATACAATCATACCGAGTAATAACAGAGCAAACAGCATCAAAAATCAGCAAAAGACTGCACATAACCACGCTGAAAATGACGAGCTTCTGGGACTACACAAGAAACGGAGACCCAATCGCGATTAACATGCTCAGAGACGGAGTGCCGTTGTACGACGCAGGCTTCTTCGAGCCAGTGCAACAATTACTGGTTCAGGGAAGAATAAGACCAACAAAAGAAAGCATCTGGACATACTTCGCAAGAGCGCCAGCAACACTCAACAACGCAGACTGGCACGTACTGCAGGCAACACTTGACCTGTACTGGGCAGTTGTGGACAGCGCACACGCGGCACTAATGAAAGTAGGAGAAGTGCCGCCAACACCAGGACACATAGCAGATTTAATTGACAAAAAACTCGTAAAGCCGGGATATCTCGCCGGCAAGTACGCAAGCATAATGGACGTGTTCTTCAAACTCCAAAAGAAAATCAT
>CABMGU010000007.1 GCA_902385765.1 uncultured archaeon
AGTCAAATTAGTTTCATTTTTTGTAACAGCTGCAATATTGCTTTGAGCAGTAACAGCGCCATTAACGGTATCGTAATTTACGCCACACGTACTAGTATCGGCGGAGACAACCTGCACTAAAAATAAAACAACAAGAATGGAAAAAAATAGATTCATTTTCATAATCTCACCTTTTTTATATTATGAAGGATTTTTTTATAAGTATATAAATCTTTTTAGAGTAACATTTAAATAAAATGCAATAGAATAAGAAGTAAAAGAGGCAAGATGATAACATTCAAGTACGAAAACGCACTCATTCCAAAAGGAAAGATACTATCAACAGCAAAAAAGCTCATACCGGAAATAAAAAAATTGATTTCTTACGAATGCGTCAACCTGGCAGATGATGACAAGATACTGAGAATCACAGAAGCAGCAATAGCAATGAAAAAAAGACTGAACCCGCAATTAATAGTCGTAGTAGGCATAGGCGGAAGCAACCTCGGAACAAGGGCAGTACAGGAAGCACTGCTGGGAAAGCAATGGAACCTGAACAACACTCCCAAAATAATGTATGCAGACACAGTAGACCCTGACGCACTGCAATGCATAATAGAAGAAATGCAAAATACTTTAAGGCAAGGAAAACAACTAATCCTGGATGTTGTCAGCAAAAGCGGAACAACAACAGAAACAATAGCAAACTTTGAAGTACTATTGAACGTGCTGAAAAGACACAGAAAAGACGCAGAAAATTATGTGGTAGCAACAACAGACAAAGAAAGCAAACTATGGAAACTGGCTGTTAAGAATAATTTCTCACTTCTCGAGATACCAAAAAATGTAGGAGGAAGATACAGCATATTCACACCCGTCGGACTGTTTCCATTAGGAATGCTGGGAATTGATTTGAAAGAACTGCTGAAAGGAGCGGCAGCAATGAAAGAAGACTGCCTGGACGCAAAAGGACCAGCGGCAACAGGCGCAAGCATACTATACCTGCAGAAAAGAAACATCTACGACAACTTCCTCTTCTCAACAGACCTTGAAAGCCTGGGCAAATGGTACAGACAATTATTAGCAGAAAGCACAGGCAAAACAAAATGCCTAACGCCAACAGTAAGCATAGGAAGCACAGACTTGCACAGCATGGCACAATTGTATTTAGGAGGACCGCAGGACAAACTCACAAACTTTGTAATAACACATTTCAACCGCACAATAAAAGTGCCATACTATCCTGAATACAACTCGCTTGTTGAGAATTTACAGAAAAAAGAACTAAACCACATCATGCACGCAATAGTGCAGGGAACAAAAACAGCATACAAAAAAGGAAAAAGACCATACACGGAAACGCATTTGGACGTCAAAAACGCAAGAGCAATAGGCGCGTATATGCAATTAAAAATGATGGAGACTATATTATTGGCAAAACTGCTGAAAGTAAACCCATTCGACCAGCCGGCAGTAGAAGAATACAAGAAAGAAACAAGAAGACTTCTCAAGAAAGGAATATATTAACAGGTCGCTGCGGTCTTACAGACTTGACTTCTTCTCCCCACGCTTTGCAAGGGGAGAAGAAAGTCAACCTTGGCAGGGCCAAGGCGCAGCGATTGCACTTTAAACAAGAGCAACATTTAAAAAGCAATATTCAATAAATCACGATATGAAAAGGGGGGAATGGGGATTAATCGCAATAGTATCATTTATGATATTCTCATACTCGTTTGTAAGCCTCAACAGCCCCACAGGAATGCAGACTTTTGAACCGCAAATCATCATTAACAGCTGCCCGATTGCAATAACGAGCAACAGCGCAGTAGGAAGCAACCTCACAAGCAACGGAACCTGCATCACCATAAACGCCAGCAACATAATACTCGACTGCTCAGGATATGAAATAACAGGAAACACCACAGGATACGGAATAACAAGCACCAATTTCACCAATATAACAATAAAAAACTGCATAATAACAAACTTCTCAACAGGCATTTACGCTGATACGATAAACAACAGCTTTTACATAAACAACACTGCCAGAAAAGGCAACTACGGATTTGAGTTGTTCAACAGCAGCAACAACGAGCTGACAAACAACACGGCAAACAACAACGCCTTCAACGGCTTTGACATCCAATTCGGCGGAAACAACACTCTAACGAACAACACGGCACGATTGAACAACCACGGAATTTTCATATCATTCAGCGACGCCAGCACGCTCCTGAACAACACTGCAAGAGACAATGGAGGAGCAGGATTCTTCATATCATCCTCACTGGCGGTTACTGCAAACTACAATACAGGCGTGAATGATACGAGCGGAGGATTCGCTTTCATAACAACACCAAACTGCAGCCTGAACGGAAACCAGGCGTACAATAACACAGCAGCAACCGGCATAACACTAAACACAAACTCTGACAACTGCAACCTCACAAACAACCAGGCATATAACAATCAAATACACGGAATTATCGTAATCGCAAGCACAGGAGCAAGGATAGACAACAACACTGCAAGAAACAACACAAACAACGGCATTTCTTTAGGAGGCAGCCAGCACACTGTGATAAACAATTACGCTTACAACAACTCAGAAGGCATACTTGCAAACCCGACAAACAACAGCGTATTCACAAACAACACGGCATACAGTAACGTCATAAATGGAATAAGAATAGCAGTAAACTCGTTCAACAACACGCTGACAAACAACACAGCATACCTAAACGGACAGCAAGGAATACACCTCAGTGTTAATGTAAGCAATAACACATTAACCAACAACACGGCATATAACAATACCAGAAACGGAATAATACTTGAAAACGGATGCCAAAACAACATTCTCAACAACAACACAGCATCAAACAACACATTAAACGGAATAACAATGAAAGACAACTCAAACAACAACAATTTATCACAAAGCACCATAGAAGGAAACAGCCAGTTCGGACTTGCATTCACATCATCACACAACAACAAAATAACAGACACCACAATACGCGACAACACAAACGCCTCAATAAATTTCGCATCAAGCACAAACAACACACTAAACAATACCATCATACGAACCAGCACGACCTGGCTGGCAACAGACGGCACAAGCACAGGAAACAACATAACAAACACATCATTCCTGAACTATAACGGAACGATAAGATTCGAGCAAAACATAACCGTTCCATCCGGCATACAAGCTGACACGAGCAACCTCAACATAAGCTACAACAAGGCATTCCTCAACAGCATAATCCTCGCATTCCTGAACCAGACAGCAGAAATCACGCTAAAAGGCCTGACAGCGCCAAGCGTACAAGCAATAGTGGACTTTGAAGACGACGGAACATACATAGTATGCCTCCAGCCCCAGTGCGTGCCGATAAGCTACACAGCAGGAACATTCATCTTCAACGCCAGCAGTTTCACCACATACTCCACAACAATAGGAAACGTGACGCTAACACTGACAAAAACCGACAGCCCAGACCCGGTAACGCCAGGAGGCACACTCACTTACACAATAACGTACAACATAACAAACGGCACGTCATTCAACACCACAATAAACGAAACATACCCTGCGCAAGTCACATTTGCCAGCTCAACACCCGTGCCAAGCTCAGGCAACAACGGATGGGACGCAGGCAACCTAACGATAGGACAATCATACCAGATAAACATCACAGTAACAGTTAATCCGGGAACTTCAGGACTGATAACAAACGAAGTCAACGTCAGCCTTTCAAACTCAACAGGAGGAAACTTCAACTTAACAATTCAGGAAAACACGACAGTTGTAGCACCAACACCATCAGGACGAGGGGGAGGCAGCGGAGGAAGAAACTTCTACAAGGTTACCCTGCCTCCAAGCGTCAATTGCTCAGAACAATGGATATGCGCGGAGTGGACGGAATGCTTCAATCAAATACAAACAAGGGAGTGCACAGACCAAAATAACTGCAACACGACAATTTACAAACCAGCAACATCAAAACCGTGCCAGCAGTCACAGATAAAAGAAACAGAACAGAAAACAGCTCCAAAAAGAGAAAGCCCGGCAGTAAAAGAGCCAGTCACGCCAGAACCAAAAAAAGCACCAGAGCAAAGCACACCAATACCCGCCACCCCTCAACTGCCATACCTCACTTTAGCACTCATTGCATTAGCCGTAATAGCTGCAATAACACTAATACTCAAAAGAAAATCATTCACCAGAACAAGCTGGAAAGCCAGCCCCACAATCGAGACCAAAATCCCTTCTGTTGAGGCAATTCTTCCAGAGGTTGATAAGGACCTGGACGCGCTTTTGAAACGCGTGAAGGCGATGAAAGGTTCTTCTCAGTTGAAACATTCGAAGAAACGTTAGACACGGAAACAGGCAGAGCAGAAACAACAGTCTTATTGACAGAAACATTCATTGATTGATTCTTCTTCTCAAAATACAGGGGAACAGAGCCAGAATTTGAGTTAACAACAAAATCCTTTGAAGTAACAATCTTCAAATTCGCATTAGCCAGAAACTTTGCAGCAGCATGACGGTCCTTCTCGCTAATGCCGGTAACAAGCAACTGGACTTTCCCGTTATTCTCAAACAATTTAATATAACCAACACTGCCAGCCAAATCCTTATTGCAGGGCTCAGGACCAGCCATCAGCTGATAAGCAGCACGATTATCACAAGGACTGCCGATAACAATCGCGTTTTTTACAGTAATATCTGCGATTTCCGTATCTAATTTAGAAGTTCCAATCTCAGTAGTAACGTTCTCATACTTTGCAAGACTTGTAGAGATAACAGTAGCAGAAACAACGTCCAAAGCAGGAGCTTCCTCTGCGATAACATAAAGAGCGCTGAATTTGCCATCCTTCACAAAAAAAGAAGGCCAATCAGAAATCGAATAAGCTGAAACTAACGGAATAAGAAGCAACAGCAACCAAACCTTTTTCATAACCCTGAAGTTAGCAATTATTTATTTAAAGATTGTCATTTATCATACTGATATGAAACAAATATTCCTGCTAATCATTCTAATCAGCTGTGCGTATAATCCGACTGCGGCAAGATACGTAATAGACGGAGACACATTTGTGCTAAACAACGGCGACACAATAAGACTGCAAGGCATTGACACGCCAGAGCAGGGAGACATCAATTACGACAAGACAGCATTTGAACTGCAGGACAGACTAATCGGCAAGAAATTAACCTTTGAAGGAACAACAGATGACCTTTACGGCAGAAAAGTAAGATTCGTGTTTTCGGACGGAAAAAACGTAAATGTTGAAATGGTCAGAGAAGGATGGGCAACAGCATTCATGCACAAAGGAACAAAATACGAACAAGAAATAGAACTCGCACAGCACGAAGCGAGAATCGCAAGAAAAGGAGTATGGAACATAAATGACGAAAGCTACAAAAGACTAAGCCGCAAGTGCGCTGAATTAGGATGCCCATCAGGAACAATAGCAGTCGCAAGCAAACAAGGGGAAGTATTCTACAACTGCGCCTGCAGCGCAACAAACCTCATAAGCAAAGAAAACATCCAATGCTTCACGGCAATAGAAGACGCAATAGCACAAGGACTCAGAGAGGCAAGAAAGTGCTAATTAATGCCTGTTGAGCCGACAACACAACAATACTTCTTCAACTGCGGATCAAACATGCAAGGATCAGAGCTTTTATCAGCCTGCTGCTTGTTAAAACTGCAATCCCATTTGTTTTGGTTAGAATACATAAAGTTCACAATGCGCTGGGTTCTCACAGCCTCTCCATATTTGTAACCCAGAACAGCAGAAGGATTCTCGGCAATGGCTTTTTTCATACCGCCGCCATACAATTTAGGGGCAAAACCATAACCAATCGACCTGTAAGCTCCTGCGCCGGTAATAGTATCAACATACAGAACTGCAAATACTGAAAAAGCAACAATTCCAAAAATTGCAATAATAGCGGCTTTCGTCATCTCTTTTTCAATACTTCAATATGAAGTGTGTATATAAATGTTTGGGACGGATGAATGAAGGCAGGATTTTAGACTTCGTAATTATATCAGGGGGCGCTCAACCGCCGCGCCCCCTTCGACCCCTGGCGGGTCAAGTTCGCTGCGCTCACTATGCAGAGGGCAGGATTTGAACCTGCGAACTCACTAAGAGACAAGCTCCAGAAGCTAGCGCCTTTGACCAGGCTTGGCTACCTCTCCGCAAAGAAATCGTTCAAACACAGGATATAAAAACCTTTTTAAATACAGAACGGATTGCAAGCAAAAAGAGTTGAAAACTTGGATTCGCTTGGAGTACTAAAAGTATACACGGGACAAGGATTTGCATCCCCTGGAATGGGGATGGACGTTCTCGCACAATACGAAGAAGTAAGAAAACTATACAGGACAGCAAGGGAAATCACAGGAATCGACATAGAAAGACTGTGCAGGGAAGGAAGCCCTGAACAACAACGAAACACCCGCAACCAGCAGGCAATGGTTTACCTGAACATTGCAGCACTGGTCCTGCGAACAGAAGGACTGCTATTTGACAGAAACGAAATATGGCGCTGCCCTGAATTCGAAGAAACCAGAGACCAAAGAAAAACAGTCTACCTCGGATTCTCACTTGGAGAAATACTCGCACTGCTGGCAGCAAAAAGATTCTCATTTGTTGACGGACTCAAAATCATAAAGACGAGAAGCGAACTAATGGCAAGAGAAGGAAAAGGAGCGCTTGCCAGCGTGCTGGGAGGAAAAGAAAAAGAAGTTGTAAAAGCAATACATGACAAAATGGGAGTATACTGGGCAATAAGCAAAAGCGATGACAATACCTCAATAGGAGGAGACACAAGAGAATTGCTGCTATCTTTCTGCGAAGAATTACGGGCGCAAGGAAAGATAAGAAAAATAATTCCCACAGACGGAACATCAGCGGCATTCCACACGCCATTATTTGAGCAGGAAGGATATGAACTGCGCGAATATTTGCGAACACAGTCAGGCATGTTCCGGCCTTCAGATGGAGTAGTGATATCAAACCTTGATGCAAGACCATACCCGGGCAGTGTCGAAGACACAATAAACACGATGAGTGGGCAAATACATCAAACAGCGCTTTTCAGATATTCAGTCAAATCAGTAGAAGAACGGATAGAAGAAGTACAAGTCATAGGGCCGGGAGCAGAAATTATGGCAAAAATAGTCAAAGCAAACATTCCAGGAATGCCGGTAACAACAATAGAAACAGCAGCGTCGCTGAATTCTTACTGGGACGGCAAAATGCGAAGACTGCCTTCGCTCAGCCAGCACTGAAAATATTCTTCGGCAACAATAAAGTAACAGAAGCCTGCTTGTCAAACAATTCAATCCTCAGAATTTTCTGCGGATGCTCAAGGTCAACCTTGCCCTTAAGCCAAGGAACAATTGCCTCTATAATTTGCTCGTGATGCAAATCACTCTTGTGATTTATGACTTCAATAGCGTAAACATCATCACGCAAAAACATATCCTTGACTTCCTCTTTAACAGTCTTAACAATCACATCAACAGTCGCATCACACCAGTAATCAGCAGGAACCCATTTCAAAGTAGCGCTTAACACATTAGGATCAGAAACATATCTTTCCCTCAAATCCTCAATCAGATTACGGGCATCCAGCTTTGTTTTCACTCCTATAATGCCGGGAACCATAAGTTCCATCTCTTCCTTCTGGTCGCCGAACTTCACAAGAAGATTATGGATTTCGGCCTTGCCGGAAAAATAGCCAGCGTTAGGATTGTAAGAGACTAACAAGTTAGGTTCCATGATTCTGAAAAACTTGCACGGCTTCTTAAATCTTTACACTGGAAGACCGGAATGCACTCTTTCACTGCCGGCAAGCTGATGCAGGTATTTTAACAAACCACTGAAAGACCTGCAGGGCATAGTGAAAATGATTTTCCTGAAACCAGTGTTCACTTTCACGCCTCTTTGCTGAAGGAAAGATTTCAATTTCATAAACTTTGAATTGCTGTTGCGGTCGCCATCAAACAATAAGATAACCGGCTTTTCAGTCCAGACAACCAAGTCAACAAAATCTACCATCGGCTCCATAACATACAAAACATTCTTGCACTTCAAAGAACGCATAAAATCACGGTCCTTCTTGTGCTGGCAGACTATTAAAAATTTCTTGCTTGCTTTCCTGACGTGGTCCATCCAGTGAACTAACTTGTCAATATCACCAACCTTAGAAGTTAACATGCGCGGCATAAGGAACACCTCTCTTGAAATTTATTATTGAATTGCTGTTTATAAGTGTTTTGCCAAACGGGACAAAATCTTCAGCGCAACAAAACTCGTGATGAACAAGAATATTGCATGCTCGGTCAGCACGATAACGTGGAACCACCAAGGATAACCATACAAGGCATACCGGATTTGCAAAAGACCAACTGTAAAGATTGTGATTAACGCTGCCTGCTTTGGAATGCTGACTTTCCTGAAAACAAGCGAAGCAACAAACGCGATAATGGTGCCGTAAATGATTTTGTTCCTAAAATACCACGAAGGCACAGCCAGCGCCTCAAAACTCGAATGAACAATCCAGTCAAAAAAAGTAAAAACAAGAACTGCTGCCAAGATACAAATAAAACGCAGGATAAAAGGCTTAAGTTTCATAGCTACTCCACAATAATAGTGCCTTTCATAGTAGGATGAATGGAACAGCCATACTCGAATGTCCCCTTCTCATCAAACTTCTTCGACCACGAGGCGCCCTTATCCAAATGACCGGAATCAAAACTCCTGCCGGTCACTGTGTGCGTCAAGGCATCCTTGTTCGTCCACGTGACAGTCGAGCCTTGGGCAATCTTCACCACTGCAGGCGAAAACGCAAAACCCGAAATGTCAACCTGAGCATCATCCTGAACTGTAACCACCTGCTGCTGGGCGCAGGCAACCAAAAACAACAAAAGAATAACCGCTTTCATTTTGCCTTCAAGCCAACCAGAATAATTCCGACCAGCAAGAACACCTCTGCCAAGACGTGAGAGAACAGCATGTTAAACACGTACAAATGATACAGCAAGTAAGCAAGCTCTGCCAGGACGTACAAGCCAAACAGGGCAAACAAAGGCCTACCCTTGAACTTCAAAGCAAAATAACCGCCAATCAACATAGCAACAACGTGCACAACAATAAAAACAGAATTCGGAATCTGCGCAACAAAACCGCCATAAACCATACACATCGCCTCCTTTAAGGGGATTAATACTGAGGATTTTATTAATTTATCCTTAGTTATTTTCCATATTATAAATATCGAATTTTGCTATACAAACCGAAAACCTTATAAACAAACACGAACTATTAACTACTGCACAGATAGAAAGGTAGGGCAGGCAAAGACCTGCTATGGTAGAAACTCGTTCTAAGAACGAACCGGTTTCGCTGGTGCTATCTTTCATCTGCGGAACCAAATAGGTTCGGAGAAATAAAATGAAATTCAGTGAATTAAAACTAAAGCCAGAGCTATTAACAGCCCTGCAGAAATTAAAGCTAGAAACACCAACAGAAGTACAGGAAAAATCAATACCAATACTTCTATCAGGCAAAGACTTAGCTGTAAGAAGCAAGACAGGAAGCGGAAAAACATTCGCATTCTTACTGCCAATCATACAGAATCTTATGCCGGACAATAAGTTACAAGCAATAATACTTGCGCCAACAAGAGAACTGGCACAGCAGACAGACAAGGAAGCAAGAAAACTTGCTCCACAGGTTAAAACAGTACTGCTCTACGGAGGAGTAAGCATAAACCCCCAGATAGACCAGCTCGACAGAGGAGCACAAATAGCAGTAGCAACGCCGGGAAGAATGCTCGACCACATAGCACGAAGAACAATAGACCTCTCAAACGTCAGATTCGTGGTCCTTGACGAAGCAGACAGAATGCTCGACATGGGATTCATCGACGATGTAGAAAAAATACTCCGCGGAACACCAAAAAACAGGCAGACAATGCTGTTCTCAGCAACAATGCCAGACCAGATTGTACGCATACTGGACCGCTACATGAGAACTCCAGAGACCTTAATGCTCCAACAGGACGAATTCACAGTCAAAAAAATCAGGCTAAGAGTATACGGAGTAGACAGAAAACTAAAACTCGACTTGCTCGAGAAAATACTCCGCGACAAGGAAGTCAAAAAAGTAATGATATTCTGCAACACGAAAGACTGGGCAGAAAGACTCGGCAATATCCTCTGGAAAAAACGCTTCAAAACAACAAGCATCCACTCAGGACTCAGCCAGAACAAAAGAAACAGAGTCATACAGGACTTCAACGCAGGAAAATATGACATTCTCGTAGCAACAGACGTTGCATCAAGAGGACTCCACATCGAGAACGTGTCACACGTCATAAACTATGACATTCCCCGCAATCCAAAAGACTACATTCACCGAATAGGAAGAACTGGAAGAGCGGGAAAAGAAGGAGACGCCATAACGCTCGTCACACAAATAGACGAATGCCTGTTAAGAGCAGTCGAAGCTGAAATCAAGATGTTCCTTGAAGTGCAGTACATAACTCCAGAAGGCAAAATAATGACTCCAAAAAGGGACAGAAGCCACCTGGAAACACCTGAACACACGCCACATCCTGGAGAAGAAATCAGCATACACGCTCACCCGGACCAAGCGCGCACAGAATCAACAGGAGACGACTGGGGACTGGATTAGTAAGTCTCAACCTTAAGCCCAGAAACACGCGAAAAGTGCTTAACATTTCTGGTGAGAACCGGCTCCTGATGCTGAAGCGCAATGCCTGCAATCATAGCATCAACAGAGCCTATCGATTCACCGCGCCTTGCAAGCTCGCCGTGAATACGGCCGGCACGCTCTGCACTTGAATCGTCAAGAGCCCAGCGGGGCTGCTGGTGAATCACGCGATGAATCTTCTCAAGCTCAGCAACAGGCTTGGTTGATTGTGCCAGACCAGTAAAAAGCTCAAAAATACTAGGCGTCGTAATAGTCAAAGGAGTGTTCTTGTGAATGAGGGCGCTTAATTTCTCAACAGCAGAAGGCTGGCGCTCCATAAGGTCGATAAGAACATCTGTATCAAGAATCATGCCAACCTGCGCGCAACGCGCTCCACGCGTTTATCAATCTCCCTACGCGATTTTCTGACCGCTTTTCTCAATTCTGATGCTTCTGTCCTGCTCAAGATGCCTGCAAGCTCCAAAAGCGAGCTCTTTCCAGAAAGACGCCTCACAACATCACTGAAACTCTCGCCAGGCTCCTTCAGAGTGGCAAGACTGGTATACGCATCCTCAGTAATGGTGATGGTTTTAACGCTCATAAGTGCACGTAAGTGCACTTAGTATAAAAAGGTTTTGATTTCATATATGGATTCATCGGGGACGACTGGGGACTGGATTAAGAAGTCTTAGGCACAAGAGTTTCCACTTCGCGGTTTTGCCTATAGACATTATCGCACCAAATCCTGTTAAAGGTTCCAGTGTCAGCCAAAAACAAGAATTCGCTTGAAGGAGGATTTCTAATTAAATCAATAAGATATCCGGAATATTGTGGGTGAATCAATCCCGGCCCATCATCTTCTTCCCACTTATACACGCATCCTGCGAAATAAGTAACTCCATTTTCCGTCAACCAGCGGTCAGAGCCGGATAAAGGCTCATCTGAATAAACATAGTCGTGCTCTGAATAAACGCGGCCCCTTTCATCCCTGGCAGCGTTCAAACACCTCCTAAGAATCTCGCTCCTCATAGAACGATCCTGCGGAGCCGGAAATCTTGAAAGCAAATCCAAAGCAATCTCGGTAACTTTCTTATCGGCCATACCGAAAAACCTGCCAAGAATCTCCTTCCTATGCTGAACTTCTCCAGGTCCTGAATGCCTGGACAATACTTTCAGCGCAAGACCACAAAGACGCTCGTTTTCCCCTGCCATTTTTCCCTCAAGAAAATAGCGAATTTATAATTATTACTATTCCGGAGAAATAATATAAAACAAAACGAAAGCTTTATATATCTATGACGAGCTATAGTTGGCTATGGCTACTACAATTCAGATAAGCGAAGAACTTCAAACCGAGTTGAACAAGAAAAAACTGTTCGGCAGGGAAACGTATGAAGAAGTAATCAAAGACCTGATGGAAGACTCAATGGAGCTCAGCGATGAAACGAAGCTGGAAATAGAAAAATCCCGCGCTGAGATAAAAGCAGGAAAATACAAGACGCTTTCTCAAGCAAAAAAAGAGCTGGGATTGTAAATGTATGAAATTATAATCTCGGAAACAGCATTCAAACAACTGCAAAAAATCGAGAAAAACATCCAGGAAAGAATTATAAGCGCCCTGGAAAGAATCAGAATAAGACCTGAAGCATTTGTCACAAAACTCGTAGATGAACCGGCATACAAGTTCAGGATTGGCGATTACAGGGCAATATTGGAGATTGACAATAATCAAATTCGCATACTAAAAATCGGCCACAGAAAGAACACACATACTTGATTGTTACTTTTCAGTAGTGAATATGGAAAGATTTATAAGGTAGTCTAAGCTTATGGAAACTATGGACTCTTACCATTTAAAGGAAACAATGGATTGCCAGCTCACAGGAAGGCACGCGATGGAAGGAATCTGCAACTATACAACTGAAGCTTCCTGCACGTGCAGGGGAAAACAGCTGGGATTTGATTACATATGCTCAAAATGGTTCTCCAAAGGCGTCAAAAAAGAAGAAGCTGTAAGAGAAGCAAATGAGCGCGTAGACCCGAACGCAGCCACGCAATAAATTGACTCCACCACACAAATCTTTTTAACACCCAATTCTGCGCTGAACACAATATGACGGATGCAGGAGTATACAAAAGAAACAGAAAATCAGCCCTGCCAAGAAGGAATTTCCAGGTATTCGAACTGCTGACACCAGCACAGGAAATAGAATACGCAAAACAATTAAGGCACTACAAAAATCAAATAATTTCACTTCTAACAAACCTTCCACCTTACGAAGGATGCCTTGAACAAAGAATGAGAGAGGCATACCTTTCACCAAACTCGGAAAAAAGAACAGCCTTGCTGA
This sequence comes from uncultured archaeon, assembly GCA_902385765.1. Taxonomy (GTDB): domain Archaea; phylum Nanobdellota; class Nanobdellia; order Woesearchaeales; family ARS49; genus CABMGU01. Next base: position 13,077 of record CABMGU010000007.1, read on the forward strand.
TAAGAAATGAAAATGATGATGAAAAAGCAAGGGAAAGAATGGGAGCGTGCCTTGAAACCGTCCAAAAAATCAACAAATACCTGTCAAGACGAAGATCGCAACACAGAACTCAAGTCAAAATCGAAAACAGACGAGCGCTATACTGTGAATTCTCATACACCCACAGAACAATAACACATCTTGTAAGCGATTTTGAAAAAGCCGAACCCGGCGACAGACACATCATTGAACAGATAAACCGGCTGTACTCAGAATACAAAAAAATCTTTGACCATTACTGCGATTCAAACCTGAGGCTTGTAACCAGCATCGCAAAAAATTACGCAAAAAAAGGACTGCACATCGATGACCTCCTAAGCGAAGGAGCATTAGGACTGATGACTGCAGTAGACAGGTTTGACCCAGAAAGAGGATGCAAATTCTCAACTTTTGCAACCCACTGGATAAGACAAGGCATAAGAAAAGCGCTGTACAACACCACAAGACTGATAAGAATTCCGATAAACAAGATGGATGAAATTGAAACGTTCAAAAAAGCCAGAAAAGACCTAATCCTGTCAGGCATAACACCCACGCTGGAAAGAATTTCACAGATAACAGGCATAGATGTAGATGATTTGAAAGTAATCGCGGCCATACGGACGCGCACACCCCTGTCGCTGGACGGCCAAATAAAAAATGTAGAAGACGAAGAAAGAGGCTCTTTTGCAGAAATTCTCGAAGACAAAAAATCAACACGCCCAGAAGATGCTGCAGAAGCAGGAGAACTGCAGGATGAACTCATAAAAACATTATTAAAAATACCGGAAAAATACGGAGGCATCATAATCCTCAGATACGGACTTGGAGGAATCCCGATGAAATTAGACGACGCCGGAAAAGCATTCGGAGTTACCAGAGAGCGGGCAAGACAAATACAAAACAAAGCAGAATCAATCCTGAAGAGCAGAGGAATATTACTCTATCTTGAAGACTTCCTGGATTAGCAACCTTTTTAACCACTTGACTTTTTCTCCTCTATATGGAAGACTTAGAGAAGTGGCGAAAAGCAGGAAAGATAGCAAGAGAAGCGCTGGAATACGGAGCCAGTTTAGTTAAGAACGGCGCAAAAATCAGGGAAGTCTGCGACAAAATAGATGCCAAGATTATCGAATTGGGCGCAAAACCAGCCTGGCCGACACAAATAGGATTAGACGCAACAGCAGCACACTTCACACCAGAAAACGACGATGAATCCGTCTTTAAAGACAACTTAGTATGCCTTGATGTAGGAGCGCACGTTGACGGGTGCATAGGAGACAACGCATTAACAATCGATTTGTCAGGAAAATATTCTGACATCATAAAAGCATCAGAAGAAGCACTGAAAAATGCGATAAAAGTTTTGCAGGTTGGCACGACATTGGGAGAGATAGGAAAAACAATACAAGAAACAATAGAAAGTTTCGGACTATCACCGATAAGAAACCTTTCAGGACACGGACTGTCGCCATGGGAAATCCACGACAAGCCAAGCATACCAAACCACGACACAAACGACACAAGAAAACTGGAAAAAGACCAGATAATAGCAATAGAGCCCTTTGCAACAAACGGAGCAGGATTAATCTATGAAGCAGACCACGGAAACATATTCTCGCTTATTGATGTAAAACCAATCAGGAGCCCGTATGCCAGAGAAATCCTGAATTACATAGGTGAAAACTACAAAAATCTGCCATTCACAACAAGATGGCTGATAAAACAATTCGGACCAGGAAAAACAAACCTTGCAATCAACGAAATGATGCGAAACGGAATGCTCCACGCATACCCGCCATTAGTCGAGAAAAACAAGGGAATGGTCGCAGTGTTCGAGAAGACAATATTGATTGGAGACAAGATAGAAATATTAACTTAAGTCATCTAATTCCTGCTCAATAATGCGCCTTTCACTTTCCCTGCGCGGTTTCTTCTTTTTTGTTTTTTTCTTAGGAAATTCAATATTTTTTTTATGAGCGCGTTTTTCCATCTCTATCTCGCGAATGCAAGAATTTGCAGCAGTACTCATTTTATTATGCTCGACATCACTAAAAAGAGCACAATAGGAAGCGGCAAGTTTATAATAATGCCCGGCTTCATCAAGGAACTCCAAGTTTTGCGTCACATCATACAAAGTTTTATAGTATTTGCCCAGATTAAGACGGGTAGAAGTCAACTGCTCATCATCAAAATCGCACAATGCCTCACTTTTCTTCGCGTGCTCAATCGCATTCATAAGCAGATCCACCTTAAATTCTATGGATAGCAAAGCTGCCTCAAATTCCTGATATGCGGCAAGAGCATAACGACTGCAGGCATGAATGCCTTGAATGTCTTCAACGGCTGCAGCGCCATCACTTTTATCCTTGGCAGACTGAATGCGCAGTTCAATCTCGTCGTTGACTCGTGCTTCATCACGAGCGACCTGAGCCATAGCATCCCTAATTTCACCCCGCGAAGACAATGCCTTGCCGAACAAAGGCTTATCGCGATTTTCATAAAACACGCAAGCCACATCAGAATGAGAAAGAGCAGTTTCCAGATATCTTGTCTTTTCATCCAGGCTGTCAGAAAATTCCGCCATCCTGCGTGAGAAAATCCTTGCCCGATTGTGAAATGAACCGTATAATTCAGATGAAGGCCCAGTTTTTTTAAGAGCTTCCACGCAGTAATCGTAGGCGGTTTCCAAAACACCTGGAATGTACCCTCCAAGAAAAGTCGAATTTGCCACGTTTTGGGTCAACAAATCCAAATCGCGAACAGTGGCAGAATCAGGGGGCTCTGGATTGCCTATAAGTATTCTTGAAAGCTCACCAACAAGTGCAGTATCCTTGTTTTCTTTATAATTATCAATCAAACGTCTCTTTAAAGCAGGATCTAAAAATGGCATAAGACTGCGAAATAAGGCCTCATTTTAAAGGTTTGCCACTCTGAAGTGAACCGGAAAAATAATACTTAATTATAATATGGAAAATAAATCGTAAAAAACACAACTTTTATAAACAAAACAAGCTTTTTTATCCTTGAGAAAAGACGGATTTTATCGACGATAAATTAGGTAAAAACGATTCTCTATGGCAGACAAAAAAACTACTGAGGAAGCCGCAAAAGAGTACGGAGCAGAAGCCATCCAGGTACTGCAAGGACTAGAGCCAGTCAGAAAGCGCCCTGGAATGTTCTTCGGCTCAACAGACGTCAGGGGAATGCACCACCTGGTCTGGGAAGTAGTAGACAACTCAGTAGACGAAGCACTCGCAGGATACTGCTCCAGAATCACTATGACCGTCCACACAGACGGCAGAATCACCGTAGAAGACAACGGAAGAGGAATCCCAGTAGGCATAAACCCGAAATACGGCAAATCAGCAATGGAAATTGCTCTCACAATGCTCCACGCAGGAGGCAAATTCGAAAAAGGCGCATACAAAGTCTCAGGCGGACTGCACGGAGTCGGAGTATCTGTCACAAACGCGCTCTCTGAAAAATTAGTCGCAACAGTAAAACGAGAAGGAAAACTCTGGATGCAGGAGTATCATCGAGGAGTGCCCTGCGAGCCAGTAAAAGAAGCAGGCAATACAACCGGCACAGGAACAACAATCACATTCAAGCCAGACCCGCAAATCTTCGAAAAAACAGACTTTGAAGCAGACATACTGATTTCCAGATTACGAGAACTTGCATTCCTTAACAAAGGAGTTGAATTCCTATTCACAGACGAACGCGACGGAAGAAAAGAGACCTTCAAATACGAAGGAGGAATAAAGGCATTTGTAGAATTTTTGAACAAGTCAAGAAACAAATTACATCCGGTGATATATTTCGAGAAAGAAAAAGACGGAATAACAGTAGAAATCGCAATGCAGTACAACGATTCCTACACTGAAACAGTCTTTACCTTTGCGAACAACATAAACACGCACGAAGGAGGCTCACATTTGTCGGGCTTCAAGACAGCACTGACAAGAGCACTGAAAAATTACGCAGACAAGCACAAAATAACAGAAGAAAAAACAGAGCTCACAAGCGAAGACTTCAAAGAAGGACTAACAGCAGTTATTTCTGTCAAAGTGCCAGAACCCCAATTTGAAGGACAAACAAAAACAAAACTCGGCAACAGCGAAGTAAAAGGAATAGTCGACAGCGTAGTCTACGAAGGACTCAACACATTCCTCGAAGAAAACCCCACATCAGCAAAACTCCTGATATCCAAATGCGTAGAAGCATCAAGAGCACGAGAAGCAGCAAGAAAAGCAAGAGAACTCGTCAGAAGAAAAGGAGTATTCGAAGGAGCAATGCTCCCAGGAAAACTCGCAGACTGCAGTTCAAGCGAGCCGGAAAAATGCGAATTATACCTTGTGGAAGGAGACAGCGCAGGCGGCTGTTTTTCGGGAGATACAAAAATTGCACTTGCAGATGGACGAAACATAACATTCAAAGAGCTTGTTGCAGAACACAAACAAGGAAAGGAACACTTCTGTTACACAATAATAAACGATGGCCACGTTGGAATTCAGCGCATTCTGCATCCAAGAATAACAAAAAAGAACGCTGAAGTAATCAGGGTTGTTCTTGACAATGATGAAGAAATAGTATGCACTCCAGACCATTTGTTCATGATAAGAGACGGCTCGTACAAACAAGCGAAAGACCTGCTTCTAACTGATTCACTAATGCCATTGCGAAAACAAATTTCCAGATTAGGAAAAAGAATCACAATAGAAGGCTACGAACTCGTTTACGATCCGGCTGACGCACGCTGGATATTCACACACCTGCTTGCAGATGAATACAATCTACGAAACAGAATTTATGAAGGTCTGGGCGAGCATCGCCATCACAAAGATTTCAACAAACTCAATAACAATCCAACAAACATTTGCAGACTCGCAAAAGAAGAACACATGGCACTGCACAGCTCTCTTGCACAGAATTTGATATCAAGAGCAGATGTTCAAGAAAAATTGAGAAAAATACGTCAAACGCCTCAATTTAGAGAAAATATCAGACAAAAAATTTTGGCAATGAAGGATGAATTGACCAAACGCGCCAAGGCACAATGGGAAAACGAAGAATACAAAAAATACATGGTGAAAAAGTTTTTGGAATTCTATGATAAAAACCCAGAATACCGGACAAAATCACAACAGACTCTGGCAAAAGCACAAGAAACATACTGGGCATCATCAGAAAACCGAACAAAACAAGCTGAACGAGTACGCCAATTCTATGTTGAAAATCCCGAAAAGAAGACAGAATTATCAAAAACAGCAAAAATTCAATGGTCTGACACCAATTTGAAAGAATGGAGAAGCCAAAAAACAAAAGAACAATGGACAACTGGATTCAGGACTAAACGCAAAAAAGCATATGATAAAACTTATTTTGATAACACAATCAAACTCCTCCGAAAATTATATGATGAAACCAAAAAAATCGATGCAACCGAATTTGAACATCGGAGAAAAACCCTAAACAATAAAAATATCCTGTCCTTCAACACTTTTGCAGAACGATTCTTTGACAACGATGCTGCAAGACTGCAGGAGGCAGTAATGAACTACAACCACAAAATAAGACAAATCATTCCGTTTGCTGAAAAAATTGATGTTTACGATATGGAAGTGCCTGGAACACACAATTTTGCCTTATCCTCTGGAGTTTTTGTGCACAACAGCGCAAAACAGGGAAGAAACAGGGAATTCCAGGCAATACTGCCGTTAAGAGGAAAAATAATCAACGTCGAAAAAGCAAGACTCATCAAAGTTTTGAAAAGCGAGGAAATAGTCAACATCATAACAGCAATAGGCACAGGAGTAGGAGAGGAATTCGACATCTCCAAATTACGATACCACAAAATAATCATAATGACAGATGCAGACGTGGACGGAAACCACATCTCCTGCTTACTGTTAACATTCTTCTACAGGATGATGCCAGGATTGATAGACGGAGGCAAGATATACCTCGCACAACCGCCACTGTACAAACTGGAAAAGAACAAGAAAATACACTACGTCTACAACGATGCAAGAAAAGAAGAACTGCTGAAATCACTCGGCGAAGGAGTGGGCATACAAAGATACAAAGGACTAGGAGAAATGAACCCAACACAATTATGGGAAACAACAATGGACCCTGCAACAAGAACACTCAAAAAAATCACAGTAGAAGACGCAGTAGCAGCAGACGAAACATTCTCAATGCTGATGGGCGACGAAGTAGAACCAAGAAAAGACTTCATACTCAAACACGCGGCAGAAGTAAAGGAACTGGACGTTTAATTTAACCGAGCCTTAACATCCTTTTCCCAAGACCTGTTAAAACCCATATTCTCACAGAACGCTTCAGACTGACAGCTTATCGAACTGCAAACCTCACAAGGCGGGCAGATAACGCACTCCTGAGGACACTTGTCAACGCTATATGCCCTGCAGTCCAGATTATCAGAACAGCCTGCTACCAGGACCAAAATCGAGATTACAAGAGCAATTTTATTCATGACCTGTAAAACGCCCACAATCTTTATAAACCCCTCCCCTGTTTTTCGAGAAGTATGGTTACAAAGAAGGCAGTATCTGTCATTGTAAAGAAAAAGCGCTGGGTAAGAATACTTGC
>CABMGU010000008.1 GCA_902385765.1 uncultured archaeon
CTTTCTTAATGGCAATCTGCCTAAGCGCAATATTGTGATCCTTGCTGCCAGTAAAATACTGCAAAGCAGCACCAAAAGACTTCTCATCCAAAACACGAACATCAGACTGAATCCCTCCAGTTAGAATAACGGTGCTCTTTGTCGGACCCTTAACAAGAACAGCCTCCACATCAGGCATCTTAGTGAAAAAGTCCATAACCTTCACAGGCTTTGAACTAATTACAAGGACATCAATATCGCCGATAGTCTCATTCATACGGCGCAGACTGCCAGCAGGCTCTGCGGTTTTGACGCCAGGCAGTTTTGACAATCGTTCAGCAATCTCGCGAGCCATCGGCAAAGCAACACCCAGCAAAGAACGCTCAGCACCCTTCTTGATGATATCCAAACCACGCAGAATATCCTGCTCGCTCTTGATTCCAAAACCCTCAAGCCTCCTCAATTTACCTGATTTGGCAGAACGCTCCAACTCAGCCAAACTCCTGATTTTCAACTCTTTATACAAACGCATAACCTTCTTAGGACCAAGACCAGGAACGTGCATCATCTCCTCAACACCAGAAGGAACCTTTTTCACAATCTGCTGGAACTCCTTCATTTTTCCGGTCTTCAAGAATTCCACAATCTTAGAAGCAAGACTCTGGCCAACACCCGGAATATTCATCAAAGCCTTAATTCCCCCGGCTGCATAAATTTTCTCAATCGGCTCGCTTAACGTCTCAATAGAACGGGCTGCCTTCCTGTAAGCATTAGGCTTCCAATCAACGCCCTGCATTTCCAGAACGTCAGCCATCTCAAAAAACATCTCAGCAATTTCACGATTTTTGCTCACAAACTTTCAGAAAGTTTGATCAAAGGCGCTCCTCGTATCGCTTCGAGAAGCATTCTGATAAATCCCAAATGGGATGTTTAATACTCTTCTCTCAGCTCACGATGTCGCGCAAACCAGGTCTAGCCCTTTGCGCGCAAAAATGCCTCTGCTTTCTGAATCACCTCCTTTGCACTCTTATAAGTTAACTTATCCAAAGCCTCCTTAAACGGAAGCCACATATAATCTTTATGCTCAAAAGACAGCTTAACATCAGATGTCCTGGTTCTTGAAACAAAAAACACGACCTCCTTGGCAACAACCTTGCCCTCCTTCCGGAAAAAATACCTTATCTTCTCAGCAAAGCCAGGCAGGATTTCAACATCAGAAATGCCAGTCTCCTCTTTTAACTCACGCAAAGCAGCCTGCTCAGAAGATTCGTCCTTCTCAATGTGCCCTTTAGGAAAATCCCAATGACCTGCATCATAAAGAAGAAGCAAATATTTACCATCATTAACAACAACAATACCGGCGCTCTTTTCCTGCATACCCTAAAAAGCATATTGCAATATTTAAAATTATTCACAATAAAGCTTATAAATGGACGCCAAGAAAAACATTATTATGAAATACATACCAATAATCGTGGCAATATTACTCATTCTTGCAGCATGCGCTCAAGAAGCAAAGAAAGACAGCACAGCAAAAGAACTGGCAGAACAGATAAAAGCACAGGCAAACGCAACCCCTGCTGTTGAGCCAAAAACAGAAGTAAACACGACAGAACAGCCCAAAGCAGAAGAGACTGTAAAAGAAGAAACAACCTCACCAGCACAAACAAGAACAAGAATGTACAAATTCTTTGATGCATTTGCAAAAATAACAGGGTACGACTTCATATACAAAGGAGACCACTATTACAGCAAAGGCACAAAATACAAAATAATATTGGGAGCGCCAAACACTGCCACGGATGTAAAATTCGGAGACACTGAAAAACACTTATTCTACTACGACACAATATACCTGGACAGGAATGCAAAGACTGCAATAGCATACTGCGAAGGCCACACTTCCCAGCTAAACAAACAATGCGCAGAACTTGCATTGTACGATTTGGCATACCCTGTTCCATACAATGACTACAACATATTATTGCCAGAAGACTGGCTTATGGAAAACCTGGACAAGGAACCAAGCCTTGTAGACGCCAACAAGTACTACATAAACGGAAGAGCAACAATATTTGTCAAAATCAACGAAACTCCGGAAATAGAATTAAGCTTTGACCCCGGAACAGGACTCGTCTTAAGAGCAGACGAGAAAAAAGGAGAACAGCTACTTGCGCGCTATAATTATGAAGAATTATCAGCAAACGCAGTCAGAGATGTGGATGTAAACCACAGAAGCAAGAGCGAAATACCATCCAGCGAAACGTTCTACAGATAGTTTTTTTAACTTTTACATATTATTTTTCTTTTATGAAAGATTCACTCAGCAAAATCTCCAAAGAAACCTGGAACTGCAAAAAATGCAACCTGTACAAAAACGCAGTCCACGCAGTGCCAGGAGAAGGACCTGCAAATGCAAAAGTATTCTTCATCGGGCAGGCGCCGGGAGAAACAGAAGACAAGACAGGACACCCATTCGCAGGCAGGGCAGGAAAATACCTGACACGAATGATGGAAGATATAGGACTGCACAGGGATGAAGTATTCCTGACAAGCACAATAAAGCACTTCCCGCCAAAAAACAGGGCGCCAAAGCCAGAAGAGATTAAAGCGTGCAAGCCATTTCTTTTAAGGCAGCTGGCGATTGTTAAACCTGAAATAGTTGTATTGCTCGGCAAAACAGCAGAAAGCACAAAGATCAAGGCAAAACACGTAATAGTTACAGTACACCCGTCAGCAGCAATGAGATTCCCAAAAATGGCAAAACAGATGAAAAAGGACTTCCAGCGGCTGAAAAGACTACTTTAGAAAGCTTTTTATAGATTGTTCTGTTAAAAAACGATATGCACAAAGAAGAATTCGAAAGAGAAATGGAAGAATACCTGCGGGCAAGAAAAAAGGCAGGATTCAACATAAAAGCATTCTTCCAGAATCTTCTTCCAAAGAAAAGAGAAAAAGTTGAAATGCCGGAAGAGGTAGAAGTCTACGAAGAAGAAGCCAAACAAGAGCCAAAAGAGGGAATGCTGGCAAAACTCTTCAAAAAAGAAGAACCAATAAACGAAGAACTGCTGCGGACAAGAATGCAGGTAGAAGACATGACAGCAGACATGAAAGAAATATCCAAAATAGCGCTCTCAGTGGTAAAACAACTGCCGGACGAACAATTACGGGCATTCAAGGAATCACCGGACTTTGAAAAGCTGAAAGTAGTCCTTAAAAAACACGATTTAATCAAATAAGCGGGCAAACTCTTTCTCAAACATTTTGGCAATATCAGCATCACGAATGATAATCACGTTCTCGTCGTTTTCCTTGTTACCGTTGCCTGTCGGGTTATAGCTGCCTGTGATAACTATGCTTCCATCGACGATAAACACCTTATGATGAACTTTAACAACCTTTGAAACATCCTTCAATTTCTCATACTCGCTATACTTGTCCTTTCTAGGATCAAAGACGCCCTTCACCTCAATGCCGCTGTTTATTTTCTCTACGAGCAAACCGCCAATTTCATCGTCTGTAAAAGAGAACGTCATAAAGTGAATGGAGCTCTTTGCATTTCGCAAGACGTTAAAAACGTGAGCCTTGCAGTTATCCTCAGGACAGAAATAAGCCTCAATAAGATTGCCGTTCAACCTGACAAGACCAGGAGCAGACTCGCCGCCGTGAAACACCTTGCTATAAAGCTCGTCAAACTCTGCCTGATAAGCTTTGGCAAGGGTTTTGCTCTGAATGAAAACAACATTATTCGGAATAGTCATCTCCTGCGCAGGATTCCAGGAACCAGTCCAGACGTATTCGCCGTTAATAATACAGAACTTATTATGCATTAAGCCGGCGCCAAACTCCTTGACAGCGCCAGGCAAAGGATGCTCCTCATCAACAACCAACCTGGCATTCTTGGCTTCAAGAATCTCAAAAAAGGCATCATTTGCGTGATAAAGGGCGCAGGAGAGGGAAGACGTGGAATTGGTCTTTTCCTCGAAGACTTGTTTGCAGTCAGTCTGGTCGCAGAAGTAAGCCTCAATAGAGCCGGTTTCCTCAGGAATCCGGACTACAAGACCGGTAAGACAGCCGGCAAGCAACAAAAACAGCACCCATCTGCCCATAGAACCCTTTATAAACCCCGCCTCTATAAGCCTTCTGTTGCCACTCCATAGTAGTCGAAAAGCGAAAGATTTAAATATCTCATATACTATACAAGAGTAGTAACAGGGGGTGTAAGAGGCGATAACGCATTCTTATACCTCATTTCAAGATCACCTCTTTTTCCCTCGCAGGCGTTCGCAAGAGCGTCTGCGCAGGGTTTAAAACAACCTTCCAGATGAACGTCTATTCTTAGGCTTCTGAACCTCTTTACGAGGCCTTGCAAGAGCAAAAAACAGCAAACCGCCCAAACCAAAGCCGATAACAAAGATAAAGACCTCTTTAGGCACAACAAAAGCAGGAGGCTTTGAAGCTTCTACGACCCTTGGCTTTTTCTCCTGGAAATAAATGTCCAGATTAGACAACTCCAAAGCATACTCAGTAAACAGCAAAGAGGAAACCCTGTCAAAATCCTTCAAAGAATTAGCATACTCGTAATAACTGTAAGCGATAATAGGAAAAATATTCTTGTGCTGGGCTTTAATCAAAGCCTGGCGGGCAATGTCGAGCTTCAAATTAATGACTTCATTAAAACGAGACTCTTCAACACCAATCAGGCTAAGCAAAACATCCGCCTCTGCCTTTGCTTTGGAAGCGATGTACAAGCACATAATGTATTGTTCATTGCCCAGCAAACCATATGCCTTATCAATGTCATCCCTGGTGGAATCAAGCGCCTCAGGAATCATGCTTTTCACATAATTATAACGCTCCTCAGCCTCGGAAATCTTGGAAATGCACACAGACTTCAAACCATTCTGGTCAACAACAATGCCCTGCTCGTCACCAAAGAATCTAGCCCAGGTGATGCCTGAAAACAAACGCTCCTCAGCATAACCAATATCACCGGCAACATCCGTATTGTTAATTTCCAAAAGCGCAGAAACCTTAGCCAATGAATCCTCGGTATCGCCAACACGCTCCATAACAGCCATAAGCGTCTGAACATCGC
>CABMGU010000009.1 GCA_902385765.1 uncultured archaeon
CGTTCTTTTTTGCGGATGTGGCGCCATCAATCTTTAGAACTGTCAGCGCATTTTGCACATTTTCAACCGCGCCAATAAAAGAGGTCCTTTTTTTCTCTGAAAAGCCGGCATTTCTCATCACTTCATAAGCGGTTTCAGGCGTAATTGTTTTATCCGAAAGAAGGACAGTAACAATATTCATATCAGGATTTCGTGTTTTTAAAATTTCAGCCAAGCCCGCAGCCTCGTCAACTTTCTCAGGGCTTATTCCTGATTTCATTAATTCATTTTTTAAAATATCATCCACTGTCATAGAAGTAAATTATATGCACTCTGCTTTTTAAACCTTGCTCTCGTAACCACTCAATAATGACTATGCTATGGCATCGGCAATTTTCCAGCAAGCTTCGGCTTGTAGAACTTCATCAGCAAACTGTTGCCAACAACACTGACACTGCTCAACGACATCGCAACACCTGCAAGAACAGGATTCAACAACCAGCCGGTGAACGGGTACAAAACACCAGCAGCAACAGGAATCAAAACAGTATTGTAAGCAAAAGCCCAAAACAGGTTCTGCCTAATCTTATACATAGTGTACTTGCTCAAAGACATTGCAGTAACAACATCCCTCAAATCATTCTTCACAAGCACAACACTGCCGGCTTCAATCGCAACATCAGTGCCAGAGCCGATAGCAATGCCGACATCAGCCTGAGACAAAGCAGGAGCATCATTAATTCCATCGCCGACCATTGCAACCTTAAAACCACGGGACTGCAAATCCTTAATCTTCAAAGCCTTCTGGCCAGGCAAAACATTAGCCAGCACCTCATCAACACCAAGCTGAGAGCCGATTGCAGAAGCAGTAAGCGCATTATCACCGGTGATAAGCATAACGCGCTTGCCAAGATGATGAAGCTCATTAACCGTTTCCTTTGCAAAAGGCTTAATCGGGTCAGCAACAGCAATCACTCCAAGAACCTGCTTGGCAGCAAGATAAACAACAGTCTTTCCCTGAGCCTCAAGAGAAGAAACATCAATGTCTTTGGTTTTTATCCCGTTATCATCCATCAAAGCACGATTTCCCAAAAACAAAAGCTTGCCCTTATACTTCGCGCTAACACCCTTTCCAGTAAAAGACTGAAAAGAAAAAGGCTCAGGAACAGCAAGCTTTCTCTGCTTAGCAGCAGACAAAATCGCCTCTGCCAAAGGATGCTCAGAACGCAATTCCAAAATGGCAGACAACTGCAAAATACCCTCTGGCTTTGAATTACCGACAGGAACAAGATCGGTAACAACCGGCTTTCCAACAGTCAAAGTGCCAGTCTTGTCAAAAACAACAACATCTAATTCCCTTGAACGCTGCAAAGCCTCAGCATTCTTGAACAAAATACCAAACTCTGCGCCCTTGCCGGAACCCACCATAATTGCGGTAGGAGTCGCAAGACCAAGAGCGCAAGGACAGGCAATAATTAGTACAGCTATAAACGCCTTAAAGCCAAAAGCAGGCGAGCCAAAATAATACCATACGCAAAAGCTGACGATTGCGACTAATATTACAATAGGCACAAAATGGAAAGCAATCCTGTCAGCCAACCTCTGAACAGGAGCCTTAGAACCCTGAGCTTCCTCAACCATCTTAACAATCTGGGCAAGCACAGTATCAGCACCGACTTTTTTCGCCTTAAACTTAAAAGTCCCTGACTTATTAACAGTGCCTGCAATAACCTTGCTGTTAACAACCTTCTCAACAGGAATACTCTCTCCAGAAATCATACTCTCATCAACACTCGAACTGCCTTCCATAACTACACCGTCAACAGGAATCCTTTCACCGGGCTTTACAATAATAATATCATTAACCTGAACTTCCTCAACAGGAATCTCAACCTCTTCCTTATTCCGAACAACCAAAGCAGTCTTAGGCTGCAAACCAAGAAGTTTTTTAATCGCGTCCGAAGCCCTGCCCTTTGCAACAGCTTCAAGCAATTCGCCCAGAATAATAAACGCTATAAGCAGTCCGGCAACCTCAAAATACAGCATCTCGATAGAATATCCTTTTTTGCCAAGTAAAATCATCACAGAAACAAACAAGCTGTACAAATAAGCAGAACCAGTGCCAACAGCAATCAAGCTGTCCATATCCGGCTTAAGCTTCAATAAAGAACGCAAACCCCTCTTGTAAAACTCGCTACCGGCAAGCACGACAAAAGTTGCCAGCAAAAACTGAATAATAACAGTCATCGCAGGCTTTAAAACAGGCAAAGGCAGACCAACCATTTTTCCCATCGAAAGATAAAACAAAGGAATGCTGAAAACAGCAGCAACAACCAGCCTTTTCTTCCAAAAAGAAACTTCATCAACTTTAGCTTCACCTTTATGCTCTGCCTTGTAACCGCTTTTCTCAACAGCTTCCTTCAGCATATCCTCAGAAGCCAGAGAAGGATTATAGTCAACATACGCCCTTGAACTGGCAAAATTAACATTTGCGTTCACAACACCAGGCACTTTCTTCAAAGCAGTCTCAATTGTAGTTACACAGCTTGCGCAATGCATCCCTGAAATTTCAATAACTGCTTTGGCAAGATGAGAAAACTTGTCCATACAAAGCTGGCTACAGAAATAAAATGTTTCGCCCGCTTTTTTCAATGAAAACTTCGCGGTAATAGGATTAACATCCATACCGCAGACAGGGTCTTTCATCAACTGCAATATGCCTAAGTGTGTTTATAAAAGTTATGAATGGAGGATTTTGAAAAACTTATATTTGAGTCAAAATCCTCCTAGAGAAGTTTGACTTTATAAATGATTTTTCAAACTTCTCAAAGGCAAGATTTAATAATAAGAAAATTAATTTCAACAGAAATGTACAAAGAGGTCATAATCTTCATCGTCGCCTGCCTTGCTCTTGTAAAAAGCGCAGAGTATGCAGTCAAATCAGTTGAGCATATCGCAAGATTCTTCAGATTAACTGAATTCGTCACAAGCTTTTTGCTGGTAGCATTCGTATCAGCAATGCCGGAAGGATTCATCAGCGTGATATCCGCATTAAAAGGAGACCCGAGCATCGGAGTCGGAACACTGTTAGGCGGAAACATTGCTGACCTGACATTGATTTTAGGATTGGTAACACTTGCAGGACATCCAGTAAAAATCCACAGCTCGATAATCAAAAAAGACCTTTATTTCGCAATTTTAATGTTATTGCCGATACTTCTGGGACTGAACGGCGTCATTTCACGCCTGGACGGACTAATCCTTTTAACAGCAGGAACAAGTTTTTTAATAGTGCTCCTGAAAGAAAAACAATACTTCCACAAGCCATTCCAAATGAAAGACCACTGGATAAAACACTTCATCATATTCAGCGTTTGCATTGCACTAATGCTCTTGAGCGCACATTTCATAGTTCAAAGCTCACACTCACTCGCGATAAGCATCGGCATACCATCAATTCTGATAGGACTCGTACTTGTTGCGCTCGGCACAACACTGCCAGAATTCATATTCTCTTTGCAAAGCGTAAGAGCAGGGCACGGAGATATGGCAGTAGGAGACCTGTTAGGAGTTGTCGTAGTAGATGCGTGCATAATGATGGGAATAATCTCCTTAATCTCCCCCATAACAGTTAATTTGCTGACGCTGTCAATAGTGGGCATCTTCACGTTCTTCGCAGTACTATTTGCATTATTGTTCATGCGCACAGACGGAATGCTGACAAAGAACGAAGCAATGGCAATGGTATTCTTCTACATCGCTTTCGTAGTAGTGCAGATACTGATGAGATAAGCACTAACTTTTTATACAGAACTCCTGCTCTAATAATATACGGCGCCGTAGCAAAGTTGGCCAAATGCGCCGGACTTAAGATCCGGTCCCTTAGTGGGTTCGCAGGTTCAAATCCTGCCGGCGCCATTCCGCAATACTTTGCTTAGCACTGTATTGCCAGCTGTTAAGCAGGATTTGACATCCTCGAAAACCGCGGTTTTCGGGAACTCCTTGAGCTACGCTCTGCGGAGTAATCCTGCCGGCGCCACTAAACATTTAAAAAATGATGAAGAAAAACCAGTCTAACGCCTCCGTAGCATAGTAGCTATTGCGCCACCTTGGTATGAAAAACAGAAAGGTGGAGGTCGCGGGTGCAGTTCCCGCCGGAGGCTTTGACACCCCGTTCGTAAGCCCACACAAGGGCAGGGGTAATTTTCCCGCTTGGGACAATAATAGAAAAAAAGTTTGGAAAATAAAAACTTATTTGGCAGAGCCAACAAGGCAACCTTTATTTCTTGTGGAAAAATCGCGCGCGCCGCGTACCCCGCGAACCAGGCCGCCGCCGTCGAAGACGCCATAGGCAAAGACGTAGTCGACGCTGCTGATGCTGCTGAAGTCGCCGCCGCCAAGACCCAAAGGCAGGACCATCGCTTCGCCTTCCTTGACGTGTTTTAAGACGTATTCAAGAGTGGTCAATGCTAAACGTCCTTCATTCCTTCCTTTGCTTTGTATAAGTCTCGCGTTTACAGGTGCCATGCATCCTTCCATAGCCACAAAGTGAGGGTTTGTGCCGTATTCTGCAGTGTTTGCAACAACGTGGCCGTCTTTAGGATAAGGAAGAACTCGTTCGTCTTTTTCCGCTCGTTCAAGAACTTTGCTTAATGTTTTACCGCGTATAATAAGTTCTTTACGAGGGCGTGAAGTGTTCAAATTATATGCTTTCTGCGCTTTGGCTATGACCAGGTTTTTCTTTGCATCAGGAATATCATCAAAAGCCACATAAACTTCTCCTTTGCGAACACCGCAAATTGCGTCAGTGCGAGTTCTCTGGAACTTCCAGGATTTAGGGTCTCCTGAGTACGCGCGTACAGCAATTGCTTCAAGCAAGCTTTGTGGAATCATTTCTTGTTCTCTTGTAAATGTGACAGCTTGTGGCTGGTTCAAGTAATCGTTAGAACTCGGTCCGAAAACATCTTCTTCAAAACCAGTAACTGGTTTGTCGTTTTCGTCAGTCAATTGGTATTCGGGTTTGGTTATTGGCTTAAGCGCCATAGTAATCACCTTGACGGAAAAACGAAGTTCTCATATATAAACCTTTCTATTTTTACCACTACGGAGTTACACCGCTCATTTCTTTGGCGTTGTTAATCGTTAAGTTATCGTTAAGTTTAAGTTAAATTGTTAACGATTTTCGGCTGTGGTGGAGTACGCTCGTTCTTTGCCGATTTTTCTGACAATGCCCTGCTTGACGAAATATTCGATTAATTGTTTAATAGTAAAGTTTATAAACTAAACAATTAAACAATCGATATGGCACCCCAAGGAAAGCATCAAGATCTTACTTACGACTCGCCCGCAGAGGAGCTGTTAAAGGTAAAAGAGAGCGAAACCTTCGATAGAACTACTGGTGGCCAGGAAAACATTGGCAAGAAAATCGCAGGTTTTGGAACTAGAAACGGGGGTTTGCTTCTTGTTGGACAGCGTGATTTGAGCGAAGGGGGTGAAATCGTAGGAATTGATGAGGTTCAGTTTCAGAGCGATTTTTCCCATGCTATAGATAACGTGAAACCTGCTCCACTCACTAGATCGCGTATCCTCACGTACCAAGACAAGAAGTTGGCGCTCATACAGGTGCAAGATGTCGGCGCACTCCGTCCATGCGCATATGGTCGGGCTTACTATGAGCGCAAAGGGGATTCAACACTTCCCTTGCAACCGGAAGAGGTTCGACGTTACCATCTCGCATATGGGAGCACTAATGTTGAGGAATTGCCCACGCACGCATCAGGTGCAGACATAGATGAAGCTGAACTTGAGCAGTATTCACAACTTCTCAAGAAAGGGAAAGAGAAGATACTCGAAACGGTTACGACTAAAGAAGGTAACTTAACTGTCAGAGGGGTGGTTGTTTTGTGCAAGAGCCCGCAGAGATATCTGGAGGGTGCCTTTATAGAGGTTCAGAGATACGATAACGTGATTGGTAGTCCGCCCTCGCCAATTGGAACGCCTATCAAGGTATCAAAACCAGCGAGGCAATTGATTGAGGAAACCGCATTGCTCGTAGCACAAAATCTTCCAGTTGAAAGGATATATGAGGGGGCAAGGATGATTGAATTGCCTGCAATACCTTCAAGCGTAATCCGTGAAGTTATCACAAATGCCGTTGCGCACAGAAATTACCGAAGTAATGAACATATTCGCATAAGAATATTTGCTGATTGTTTCGACGTAACAAATCCTGCTATCGTATCAGAGAAAATGTGGACCTCCCTCTTAACCACGCACACTACATACCATCCAAATGAAGGCATATACACTTTCCTCAACCCGACCCAACTCTATGAGGGACGTGGCGAAGGTATCTGGAAAATCCGAGAAGAGCTTGAACGCCTTCGCAAAGCAGCACCAGAGTTTAAAGTGATTGGTGACGTTCCATCAACATTTTACGCAAGGATAAATCTCACACCTGAAAAAGCCAAAGATGTAAAAATGGCCAAACTTCACACATTCCTTCTAAAACATAAAGAAATCACATCTTCTCTCGTGATGAAACAATTAAACATCTCACGGGTAACCGCAATAAGCATGCTAAATCGCTTGGTTGAGCAAGGCGTTCTTGACCATAGTGGTCATACAAGAACAAGCAAGTATGTTGTAAAGAATCCACAATTTCTAAAACTTGAACACAATAAATAAATACGAGCACATCTTTCCAGCAATCAGATTCTTGCACCAATTGCAAGTAACTTATGTGCTTACGAACCGTGTACTGCTTCCCGTGCGAGGCTCTAAAAAATTGCAAAGCAATTTTTGGATCCTCAAAGTGCAACGCACTTATGAGGCTTTGAGTATTATTGTGCACTTTAAATACAAACATTTATAACTGGACATTCTGGCTTTTAATTACTATACTATTCTCGAAAACATAGTTTAGAGAATATGAAACGTTTGGAGTGAATTCATGCCATTTTCACATTTTAACCTGCCGACACCAATAGTGAAAGCTATCCAGGACCAGGGCTATACCCATCCAACAGCCATTCAGGAGAAAGCCATTCCTCTGATTCTTTCTGGAAAAGACATAATTGGGCACTCGGAAACCGGTTCAGGAAAAACTGCTGCTTTCGGGCTACCTATGCTAAATATGCTCTCGAAATGCAAAGGAGTCAACGCATTAATCTTAACCCCGACCCGAGAACTGTGCGTACAAGTGAGCGAAGCGCTCGCTGGTTTTGCAAAATACCTTCCTGTCAAGGTTGTTCCTGTATTTGGCGGTGTCGGGATTGGACAGCAAATCAACGCCAGCCGAACAGCAGACGTGATTGTTGCAACGCCTGGAAGGCTTCTTGACCTGATGGCGCGCGGACTAAACCTGGGCGCTGTCCGCTACCTTGTCCTTGACGAGGCAGACAGAATGCTCGATATGGGATTTATCAAAGATGTTGAAAAAATATTGAGCCACACTCCCAAGCAACGCCAGACGCTCCTATTCAGCGCGACATCATCTCCCAGACTGCGCTCTCTTGTAAATCGTTATATGAACTCACCGGTTTCCGTGCAGGCAAAAACGCACGTTGACCCGAGCCTTCTCATCGAACGGGCATATATGGTCCAGATTCAGGAAAAATTCTCTCTACTCGTGCACTGCCTCAAACACGAAACTTCCGGCATCGCGCTTATCTTCTGCAAAACCCGCAGAAATTGCGATAAACTCGCAAAGAGTCTGCGCGCGCAAAAAATCAGTGCAACTGAAATCCACGGCGGTCTGTCTCAAAGCAAACGCATTCAAACGATTACAAATTTACACAAGCGCGGGATTGGAATTCTTGTTGCAACTGATGTCGCTTCCCGAGGACTCCACATCGACAATATCTCGCACGTCTACAATTACGACCTGCCGCAAACGCCTGATGATTATGTCCACCGCATCGGCCGTACAGCGCGTGCAGGAGCGAAAGGCAATGCAGTAACTTTTGTCACTCCGCAAGACGCCCGCGATTTCAAACTTATCATGCGCGACATTGAACGAGTAATAAAGCCCGCTCCACTGCCCACATTTGAGAAAATTGCAATGCCCTCGCCCACGCAAGAGCCGTCTTCTCCAAGCCGAGACGGCCATAGGAAGCACAAGCAGTTCTGGAATCGCAGACGGCACTGAAAAACGCCTTCTGTGAGGCTTTTGTTGTCACTTTCTGGTGGTTAATAAGCGAAAGATTTATAAAGGGGAAATTCATACCATCGTCGGGGAAGAAAAAAATATGGAACTAGTTGACAAGTGTTTGGACGACACAGTAACCAGCATACTTTTACAAACAAATAACCAAGTGCCGATATACGCAATTCTCAATTCTGAACAAAATCTGGAAGCTGAAGAAGGGCTGGCTGTCGGCACGGACGGCAAGTTAAAAAAAATTCCTGCCTGCCACGTTGACACATTTTATTTATCGGTTAATGCATCAGGAAATCGATATGCGCGCATTTTAGTTGGAGATGTTCCAAGGCTTCAAGACCCAGATTCATCACACTATACGTCCCATCCTGAAGCTGTTAAAAAAGTAGAAAACGATGCAGGATATATGCTTCGCAGACTGCTGAAATCAGACAGAAAAATATTTTTCACAAGCAGATTAATGAACCTTAAGAGAGAAACGGTAACAACCGAACTTGTTGACAAATTATGCCCTGGCGACGACCTCAAAAAAAGCATTGCCTTGCAATACGATTTTCTTAATCAATGAATACTGACTGTTTCTTCTCAATCAGCGATTGGGCTGCTTGAAGCATCCTTGGAATGTGCGCGGTTCTCTGCTGGACGAGCAAGTCATTAAATCTTCTGAAAATTCCTTCTTTGGCATCTACAAACATCTGAAGATTGGCGGCAAACAACATGCAGTTTTTGACAGGCTCGGCTTGATAATCAATGATGTTTTTAACAATAGTGGCAACTTCCCTGCCAAAATCCTCCGCAGCGTCACACGCCTTCGTATCGATAAACTCATATTCTTTCCAGTCTTTCTCTATTATGGTAATTTGACTGAGATTTTTAACTGAGCGCAAAGAAAAATCCTCGGTTCTCGATAATACGAGTGCCTGAACTTTTTCAAGCAGCACCTTGTATTTTGATGCGACACGGACGAAATACCTGGTTGATAAAATATGAAAATCTTCAAGATGCTCCAAAACAGATTTAATCAAGTCAGCAGGAATCTGACCCTGAAAGGCTGAATTTTTGATGTCTTGGGCAGAACTCCTTAAAAAATCAACAAGTGTGCCTGTTATAACGCCCAGGTCATAAATGAGCGCCTGATTCTTATCATCATCAATAGCGGCAACCAATTCATCCCTTGCTTTTTCCACAGCTTCCAATGAAACGGGCATGTTATTGAATTCTCCTCCAACTTATTAATTATTTCGTTTTCAAATGCACGGGTTCTGCGCAGGGCTGACAACAGACTTTGTCAGGCTGAATGACAAACTACTGCCGTTCCTCAGCAGGTGCAGAGTATCCTCGTCATCGATATGGATGCTGAAGCACTCGCACAAACCACCGCCTCCAGTAAACCTGTCGCACTCCAAAACATTATCGGGATATGGCGAGCTTGAATTGATGTCCTTGTAGCATCCGGCAGTATCAGCCGCAGGACAATTGTTGCAGTTCGTATTATTGCAGCCAGGAGCGCTGACAGCATCAAAAATGTAATTGTCAAGATAAACAAGAGAAGTATTCACGTTATCTATTGTGAGATTTACAACAGTCGCATTCAGCATCGCATCAGTGCCGTTGTTTGTCACAAGGAACGAGCCGAAATCAGGAGTGCTAATATCACACGACGAGGCATTAGTGGGATTGGTCGCACTTGAATTCCCTGAGGAATTCGTGTCGCAGACAATCGTTCCGCCAATGCTTGCCACATCACCGCAAGTGTAAAGAGTGACACTGCTGACGTTCTGATCCAGAGTAACAGTGCAGTTGACGGTATTCTTAGGCATATTGATGTTCAAGCCCACACTCTCCTCACTGCTGTACTGAGTGAAATGCGTCACATTATAGATAAACGTGCCAAACGAATAACTCTGCTCAGTACAAATACTTGCATTGCAGAAAGTGAAGTTCAGTGTGTCATTAAAGTCAACAATAGGCTCAGGATTTGCAAAAGTCAGATTATACAAAGTAATCTGGCCGGAAGTGTTCAGGAACGACAGGTTGGTGCTGTTGAGGAAGGTGAGATTATAGGAAATGTTCAGATTGGAAACATTAATCTCAGTATCTGGTGTCGGAATCGTGACTTTGGATATTATTCTAATGCTGCCATTATAATTCATAAACGTAGTATTCTCAAACGAATTATTCTGGCTGCTGGATGCAGAACGAATCCAGACATTATCAGACCTGATAGAAATATTATCAAACGTGCTGTTAGAAGACTGGTAGACATCTATGCCGTAATAATTATCCAGAGCGGTATTGTTAATCAGGGAAACATTGTTTGAATTGTACACCGAAAATCCAGAACTGCCGTCAGCTGCAAGATTATTAATAAGCGTGTTATTATCACTGCTCTCAACATAATAGCCGATGCCGGTGTTGGTAGCATTATTATTTCTTAACGTGTTAAATGAGCTCACGAAATTGACATTGAAGCCAGCATTGTTTGCTGCAACAGCAGTATTATTATCCAGCGTGTTATGATTGGCATAACTCACTTCATAAATATTCTGACAATTGGAAATATTCTCAGCATAATTAAGCGTCAAATTGTTGTAATCAGAATACGTCGACATGCCAATGGCCTGGAAATTGCAATAAAAGGTATTATTGTAGAACGTATTAGAAGAACTGTTATACAAGAAGAAATCCTGGTTGGTCTGGTTGGAAACAAAATTGTCAGCCAAAGTATTATTCGTCGAAGATTCCAGATAAGCCGCCCTGTTAGAATTATTGTAAATGCTGTTGGCAGTCAAATTATTGAAAGTTGAAGCAACCAACTGCAAACCATCATCAGTATTGTTGAATATTGAATTGTTGAAAATGGTGTTATAATGCGAATCAAGCAAATATAATCCATAAAGCGAATTATTGTACATACTATTACTCAGAATACTATTGTTGTAAGACGGGTCCATATACAAACCATACTGGTTAATCAGCATCGTATCGTTCCTATATGTCGAAAGATTAGAAGAGTTGCTGTAAATCGCTCTGCTGAAGTTTGAAATAACACAGTTCTCAATCGTGACATTCTGCCTGTTTGTAACAAGGAAACCGTAACCTGACGTATTGCCCGTGATTGAATGAGCAGCACAATCAAACGTGATATTATCGGCAGTAATATTGAAGCACGTGCCGTTAGAGTTCAGATTGATGTCCATTGTGGTGCTCGTATTAATGTTACCGCAAAGAACATTTTCATCAGAACTATAGCTGGTGAAATGCGTCACGTTGTAAATAAATGTGCCCAACAAATAACTAATTTCGGTGCAAATCGAGCTGTTGCAAGTGATATAAGACCCGTCGTCCTCAAAGTCAACAGTAGGGAACGGGTCAACAAAAGAAAGGCCTGTCAAAGTAATAATTCCAGTAGTGTTAAAGAACGACAGATTAGTGCTGTTAAGGAATGCATTGTTGAAAGTAATATTAAGCTTTGACTGAGAAACATTAGTGTTGTACGGGAATGTGACCGTGGGTAAAATGTTGATGCTGCCATTGGCGTTTGTGAATGTAGTATTTGTAACCGTGTTGTTCGAATTGCTGTTGTTATCATAAATCCATACGGCAGCAGTGCGAATAACGGTATGATTCAGGCGGTTGTCATAACCGCCAAGAAGAATGCCTGAAGAACCAGCATCATAAATCGTGCTGTTAGTGAACGTGTTGTTCAATGAGCTCGAAGTGAAAGTTAAGCCGTAAGCGCCGGAATCAGCATAGCTGTTCTGGAAAGTGTTGTACTGGGCGCTATCAAGACCAAATCCGCTGTTGTTATAAGCATAGTTATCAATGAACGTATTATTGTTTGAACTGCTCTGCAAGTAAAACGCGGCATTGGAATTATTAAGCCCGGTATTGTTGTAGAGATTGTTCAAACTGGCACCATACAGATAGAACCCGTACTGAGCGCTCAGATAAGCAGTGTTGTTGGTTAACGTGTTGTTCTGGGAGCCTGTCAGCAATATGAAACCATACTGGTTCTGGGTAGCGTTGTTGAGAGACAAAGTGCTGTTAGACGCGACCAGATGATAACCATCCACTGTGTTATTGTATGCGTAATTAGTAGTAAACGTGGCATTAAAGAGATCTAATGAAGCAAAACCGTTAGCCGTATTGTTGTATGCGGTATTATTAATCCAACGCGTATGATTCTGAGCATTCATAAACGTGCCGTTCTGCGTGTTCAACCACATAGTGTTATTCAGCAGCAGAGCAGACAAACCACGGTCAGTTTCAAGTCCGTTAGAGAAGTTTGTAATACGACAGTTCTTGATGGTGAAGCCGGAATAGCCATTGGAGTAAATGCCCACTCCGGACTGATTGCCGGTCAATACATAGTTTGCACAATTGAAAGTGATATTGTCCGCGCCAATGGTAATACAAGTACCATTACTGGACAAGTTCTGACTCATTGTCACATCAGTTGTAAGCGTCATATTGCAGGCAAGCGTGAAATTATCACTCGAACTGTAATTTGTGAACCTTGTGACGTTGAACTTGAACGCTCCGCCAGAATAGCTTAGCTTCTTACATTGAGCAGACGGGCAGTCAACAAACGTGGTTGTATCATTAATGCTCCAAATCGCCTTCGGGTCAACAAAAGTAATTCCCCAGAACGTGATATTCGCAGTTGTGTTCAGACCGCGGAGCCTGCTGGAGTTAACGTGAGCGTAATTATCTCCAAGCAACACGTTAGCGCTCAAATTGAAAAGATTTGTCAACGAGGAATTAATCCAGGAAATCTCTGCAGTATTCTCTTTTTCCATTGTAAGAGCGCTGCAAGCACCATAAGTGGTATTGATATCAGAGAAAGAAGTGCTGTAAGTCAAGTCAAGCCTGCCAGTGAAATTAACTCTTGAGGTCGCGTCAAAGCTGATAATCGGAGACCTGATAGAACCTACGGCGGAAGTGTTAGTGTTCGTCAAATTAGAGTTAATCAAACTAAACGAAGTCGTGCCGTTAACAAGAGCGCTGTCGTTAAACCTAACAGAAGAATTAGTCATATTGAAAGTGCTATGGGTAATAGCGCCGGTAATCATATCATTACTCTGGAAACGGAAACCCTTGATGCTGAACACTTCATCGATGACTTGGTTAATGAACGCGAGAGTGCCGACATCACCGGCAACTGCAGTTCCGCCGCCGCCAGCACCACCGGCAACAGTCATCCTGTTGAAATCAGTGCTGGTCCAGTTGGTGACGTTGTAGTAAACAATAATACGACCCCCGCCACCACCACCACCGAAAGGATTGCTTGCTCCACCCCTGCCTCCGTTTGATATAAAATTTCCAGAACCAGTCAGATTATAAGCGGAAACGTAAATAGAACCGCCGGCACCACCGCCTGCATAATTCGCGGTTAAAGCTCCGCTTGAGTCAACACTGCCGTTCAAAAACAACAGGTTAGACGCGACGATCCTTACTGCGCTGCCTCCAGCACCTCCAGCAGCACCTCCACTGGTGGCATACCCGCCTCCTGAACCCATATCCAAAGGCAGGAAAGAACTATTATACCATTTGCCTCCCTGAACATTAACGGAACTCTTACCGCCATCACCACCATAAGCACCACCGCCACCCGAAGTACCTACGCCAATACCGCCGCCAGGACCACTCCCGTTAACCGTACTGCTAGTACCGCCAAGATAACCGTTGCCAGAACCATTAATTTTTGAATTTGCATCGATGTTAATATTCGTGGCATTCAAAACAGTAAAATTCCAGCAAGCCAAAGTACTATTAACGAAAAACATATCATTCGCATAAAGCGTGGAAAGATTCGAGCCAGTGGTGGAACTGCTTGAGTTACTGTTGTTCCAAGTTGAGTTAGTAATACTAAAAGTCTGGGCAACATTGATTGTCAAAGTAGTCACGTTAGTAGTAATATTTGCATTGAAAACAGTCAAGTTAGTCCAAATAAACCAGGAAGGAGACGTACTGTAATCATTCTGCTGCCATCTGAACCCCTTTGTGGTATACATAATATTGTCATCAGAGTCAATAAACGCGAGAGTGCCGACCTCGCCTGCAGCTGCGCCTGAGCCGCCAGCAGCACCGCCAGTAACAGTCGCCCTATTGAAATCAGTGCTGGTCCAGTTGGTAACGTTGTAGTAAACAGCAATACGACCCCCGCCACCGCCACCACTATTTGGAGGAGCAGAAGAACCACTGCCTCCGTTAGCTGTAAAAGTTCCATTGCCTGTCAAGTTGTAAGCAGTAACATAAATTGAACCGCCAGCACCCGGAGATGA
Source organism: uncultured archaeon (assembly GCA_902385765.1). Lineage (GTDB taxonomy): Archaea > Nanobdellota > Nanobdellia > Woesearchaeales > ARS49 > CABMGU01. Next base: position 14,428 of record CABMGU010000009.1, read on the forward strand.
TCCGCCTCCTGCTGAGCTGGATCTGCCGTTCACATCAATGCTGCCGTTCAAAAACAACAAGTTTGAAGCAATAATTCTTACGGCACTACCACCAGCACCAGCAGTACCTCCAAAAGTAGTACTATAACCGCCTCCTGAACCCATATCCGAGGGCTGGAACGAACTATTATACCAATAACCTCCCCTATAACTTGAAGAGCTTATACCGCCATTACCACCATTACTGCCACCACCACCTGCATTAGCCCCACCAACACCGCCGCCAGGACCACTGCCGTTAACCGAGCTGCTCGTGCCTGCAGGATAACCGTTGCCAGAACCATTAATTTTTGAATTTGAATCAACATAAATATTCGCGGCATTCAAAACAGTATAATTCCAGCAAGCTAAAGTACTATTAACGAAAAACATATCATTCGCGTAAAGCGTGGAAAGATTCGAGCCAGTAGTGGCGCTGCTTGAGTTACTGTTATTCCAAGTTGAGTTAGTAATACTGAAAGTCTGCGTAACGTTGATTGTCAAATTAGTAACATTAGTGCTGACAATTGCATTGAAAACAGTCAAGTTAATTATTGTAAACCAGGAAGGGGACGTGCTGTAATCATTCTGCTGCCACCTGAAACCTTTTGCAGTGAACGCATTATTGTCATCGGAATCGATAAATGCCAGAGTACCAACTTCGCCTGCAGCTGCGCCTGAGCCGCCAGCAGCACCGCCAGTAACAGTCGCCCTATTGAAATCAGTGCTCGTCCAGTCGGTAGTGTTGTAATAAACAGCAATACGACCACCACCGCCGCCACCGCCATTGCCTCCGAATACGTCATTTGGCCCTCCACTACCTCCGTTAGCTGTAAAGGTTCCATTACCTGTCAAGTTGTAAGCAGTAACATAAATTGAACCGCCGGCACCGCCGCCTGCACAGAAATTAGTGGGAGAAGGACGAGTACCGGCTGAGTCAACAGTGCCGTTCAAAATAAACAGGTTAGTAGCTATGATTTTGATAGCGCCGCCGCCATTGCCAGCACGATAGGTGCCGAAGCCACCGCCTGAACCCATTTCCAAAGGCACGAAAGAACTGTTATACCATTTGCCTCCTGCATTACCAACACTAGAACCTTTTCCGCCATCACCGCCGTAAGCACCGCCACCACCATTGTTTGCTGCATTACCAATGCCTCCACCAGAACCACTACCATTAATCGTCACAGCAGTACCTCCAAGATATCCAGCACCACTTGAATTAATTTTAGAACCAGAAAACACGGTGAGATTTTCAGCCTGAACCAGAACAGACCTGTTTCCAGCAGCAGTGCTGTTAACAAACAAAGTGGAAGCATTGTTAATGTTAATAACCTTGCAAATCAAGTCGGCGGTAATAGTTCTTGTCGTGTTGATATTAAGAATTCGATCAGAAGTCGCGCCACTACAATTGGGATATGCAGAAGTGATGTTAAGATCATTAGAGCTCGCTGTCAAACCATCCATATAACCATCATTCGGAGTCAAATCAGCACGCCAGGTCTCGCCAAGAACAAGCTCCTGCGAAACAATAGTGGTGTATTTCGGAGCGCCAGCATTATA
>CABMGU010000010.1 GCA_902385765.1 uncultured archaeon
AGCGGCAGAGATTTTAAACAGGATAAAACTGGTGATGCTTTGCTTTTGCCTAAGCCTTTTGATGAAGACCAGCTGGTGGAAGTTGTGCGCTCTTTGATTTCCAAATCTTTATATGCTTCTTTGTTTCCAAAGTTCTCGTGAAAACCAGTTTTTACCCAACTGACATCAACTATGTTGTAAAGGAAGGAAAGCCGATTATTCAGTTGTACGGCCGTACGAAGGAAGGCAGACAGATTTGTGTTCTTGACAGTTTTGAGCCTTACTTTTATGCTGTCGGAAAAGTTGATGTTAAGGATATTGAAGCTTTGCGCCAGGATGATTTTAAGGTCGTTCGTGTTGAAAAAGTGAAGAAGAACCTGAATGAGCGCGAAACATCTGCTTTGAAAGTCTTTGTTAACATTCCTAAGGCTGTTCCTGTCATTAAGGACCTTGTGCTTCAGCTTGGCGTTGATGTTTACGAGTACGATATTCTTTTCACGAGGCGTTATCTTATTGACAAGGGAATCATCCCGCTCACGTTAACAGAAGTGGATGGTGAGGAAGTTCCTGCGCAGTCAAGAGTGCCTTGCATTAAAGCTAAAAAGATTGCTCCTAAAAGTGATGAAACTCTTCAGCCGAAAATTCTTGCTGTTGACATTGAAACTTACAATCCTGTGAGGGAAGTCAACCCGAAAAAGCATCCTATTTTGATGATTGGCTTGTACGGAAAGGACTTCTCAAGAGTTATCACGTGGAAGAAATTCCCGACAAAAGAGAAGTACGTCGAGTTTGTTTCTTCAGAGGCTGACTGCCTGCAGAGGTTTGTGGAGTTGGTCAACCAGTACGCTCCTGATTTTCTTGTTGGCTATTACTCTGATGGCTTTGATTTTCCGTTTCTTGTCGAGCGTGCAATGATTAACAAGGTGAAATTGGACATTGGTTTGGACTTCAGCTGTGTTGAGATTGTCGGCAGGACTCAGAAAGAGGCGAAAATCATCGGCATTTCTCATATTGATATTTTCAAGTTCATCAGGAAAGTCATTGGCAGGAGCATGAAGACTGATGTTTATACCTTGGATGCGGTTTCTGGTGAGCTTTTGGGTGAGAAAAAGCACGTTGTTGCTAAGGAATTGCTTTTCAAGGCTTGGGATGATAACAAGGGATTGGAAGAGTATTGCAAATACAATTTGCAGGATTGCGTTCTCACTTACAAGCTGACTGAGAAGGTTTTGCCTAATCTTGTTGAGCTTGTTAGGATTATTGGTTTGCCTCCTTATGATGTTGACCGTATGACTTTTTCGACTTTTGTTGAGTGGTATTTGATGAGGAAAGCGAGTTCTGTTGAGATTATTCCTAACAGGCCTGGCAGGATGGTTGAGATGAACAGGATGTCTGACAGGATTAAGGGCGCTTTTGTTTTTGAGCCAAAGCCTGGCTTTTACGAGAATATTGTCGTGTTTGACTACAGGAGTTTGTATCCGAGCATTATTGCCTCTCATAATATTAGTAAGGGTACTTTGAATTGCAAGTGCTGTGATTCTCCTAAGATGGAGACTGAGCGTGGTACGTTCTGGTTTTGTGGAAAGCAGAAGGGCTTGTTTAGCACGGTAATCTCAGAGCTTATCTTGCGTCGTGGTGAAATAAAAAAACAGCTTAAGACCAGTAAGGATCCCTTGTTGGCTGCGCGTTCTGAGGCTTTGAAGGTTCTTGCTAACAGTTTTTACGGTTATATGGGTTTTGCTCCTGCGAGGTATTATTGTATTGAGTGTGCTGAGAGCACGACTGCGTGGGCGAGGCACTATATTCATAAGGCGATTGATGCTGCTAAGCAGTCTGGCTTTACTGTGTTATACAGTGATACTGACTCGTTGTTTGTCTTGTTGGAAAAGAAATCAAAAAATGATGCTCTTGCTTTGATGGAGAAAATCAACAAGGACTTGCCCGGCCTGATGGAGCTGGATTATGAGGGCTTTTATCCTGCTGGTATTTTTGTCAGCTTGAGGGCTGGTGATTCTGGTGCTAAGAAGAAGTATGCTTTGATTGATGAAAAGAGCAATATGAAGATTAAGGGTTTTGAGAGCGTCAGGAGAAACTGGAGTTTTATTGCTAAGGATGTTCAGCAGAAGGTTCTGGAAATTATTTTGAAAGAGCACGATGCAAACAAAGCCAAGGCTTTTGTGCGCCAGGTTGTCGAGGATTTGAGGAAGAACAAGATTCCGTTGGATAAAGTTGTCATTCACACTGCTCTTTCTAAAGGTACTGCTGGTTATGCTAATGTTGGTCCTCACGTTGCTGCTGCTCAGCGTATGGAAGCTAAGGGTTTGGAGGTCGGTGCTGGAACTATTATCAAGTATGTTGTTATCAGGGGCAAGGGTCTTATTCGCGATAAGGTTAAATTGGCAGATGAGGCAACTCAGGATGAATACGACGGTGAGTATTATGTTCAGAACCAGATTATTCCCGGTGTTGAGAGGATTTTTGCTGTTCTTGGCATTGGTGTTGATGATTTGACCAAGAATACAAGGCAGAGCTCGCTGGCTGGTTTTTGATTATTTTTTCTTGTATCTGAATAATTGGTCGTATTCTTTGTGGTCCATGATGCTTAGGACTTGTCTTCTCTTTTCTTGAGGTCCAGATATGCTTCTCTGGCTTGGCCTTTCAATTTCACTCTGACTTCTTTTCCAAAAAACATTTTACACTTCCAGGGTGTTTTCCAGCATTTTGCGGAGGTGTTCCGGTTCAGAGTAAATCCATTGGATGCCTTTTGGTCCGTATATTATTTTGCCGCTTTTCCAAAGGTACTCCAGAATGACTTTTAATGTTTCGTGCATTACTTGTTTTGGAAGTTGTTTCTTGATGTCTGAAACTTTCATTGGCACGTCCCTGTGCGTTTTCAGAAAACCTTCTACCATTAAAACAGTGTTAAGATTAGGGTATCTCTTAATCTTGTGGTCTTCTTTCTGTATCAGCTCTGTTTCGCTAAGTTCTAACGCTTGAGTACTCATTTTGTATCAATTGATACTAAAAAGGTATAGTATTTAAACCTTTCGGTAAAATAGCCATTTCTGCCTGAACGTGGCAGGAGCTCCAGATGGCAAAGGAAATTGTATATCCTGATTTTTCTGTCTATTTGAGAATGCAAAGCAATTATGCACTCCGTCGCCCCCCCCCGGTGATTGCGCTTTTTTAAATAAACGTGATATTAGAACCACCTATAAATATCGAAGGAGGTTAAAATGGGAATACTATCTGGGTTTAGGGATAAAAATATACCATTTGGTGCAAGAATAGAGTCAACAATTAAGTACCTTAAGACACTAAATAAAAGCAATATTGATACTGAAAGGGGTGGTTTGATAACCGACATATCTGTGATCGAAATCAGCATGGCTGAAACACTCGCGGACACAGTATCAAAAATAAAAGGTTTATCCGCGGATATTAATGAGAATATACTCGAAGCATTGAAGTCTGCAGTGATTTCCGCTCAAAAACTCAATA
>CABMGU010000011.1 GCA_902385765.1 uncultured archaeon
GAACAGACCCATACGCAAGCAGTTGTTGCCAGAGACATAGCTGAAGAAGGAGGCAAAAAGGATTATTTCTATCGGCAAGACATTGATTAAGAAATCTTAACACAATTTCTTCCTTTGTGCTTGGCCTCATATAACGCTTTATCAGCACGATAAATCAGGTGTTCGGCAGATTCTTTGCTTTTGCGCACTGCCATGCCGACGCTTATTGTAATATACTGTAAGCATTGAAGATATCTTTGCAATTTCCTGTTATTTGGAAAATAACAACGCAATAGTTCGGCGTAGGATTGCGAACCTTTTGATGCTTTCAGAAACCCACATATGCATCTCCTCAAGTTTCTATCGTTGGTTGCCTCGCTTGCAACAGCGTCTATTGAAAATGGTTCTATGATTGCGTTCTCAACAGCTGCACGAACACGCTCAGCAGTTTCCGGAGCGTCCTGATGTTGATTTGGGTATTCGGTCAAGAGAATGGAAAATTCTTCTCCTCCATATCGAGCAACAATGTTTGTTTTAGCTTCTGAACGAACAGCATCTGCTACTGTTCGCAGGGCATGATCGGCTTGTTGATGACCGTATGTATTGTTATATCTGCCAAAATGATCAATGTCTGTAAGCATAACGGCTGCGTTTGGAGTTCGCTCAATCTTAGGTTTTATGACTTCTTCAAAATAGCCGCGATTAAATAATCTGGTCAAACCATCTGTAATGGCTTTCATATACAATGCAGTAGTTTGAGATTGCAATGGTTCCAACTTAGCAATCGCATCGCTAAGCTGAGTTGCTGCTATTTCGAGCGCTGTCTTAATATCTGGTTTTAAGGAAATAAAATCGATTCTTTTCAAGGTACGGTATGCGCGCTTCGAAGATTGTGTTATAGAGAGAACAAGGTTATCCAAATCAGCACGAACTTCTTCCACAGTACGATGCTTTTCATCCATACCTGTAGCAGATATTTAGCAGTATTTAAACTTTTCTCTTTTAACTACTTCCCAGTAACAAAATTGTGAGGGTTGCAAAAAGAAAAAAAGAATTATTGTTTCTTTCTTAAAATCAAAAAGAAAACAACAAACACGATAAGTGCTCCCACAAACAAAGCCAAAACACCAGAAGACTCACCGCTCATTTCCAGCAATGCTGCGCCGGTTGGAGTGGAGAACACGTTAAATTGTGCAAGATTATTTGCTCCAGCGGCATTATTGTTCGTATTGCCTTCTGTTTGTGCTTCTTGCATGGTTGCAGATACACCAATGGATGCGGCAGCACTTGCTGCATAAGTAATAGTAAGAGAGCCAGTGCCACTAAATACGCCATCTGTCCAGAACCCGGTTATGGAAACTCCAGTTCCAACATCGACAGGAAGGTTTGTTGCGCCTGCAACAGGTATTAGAGCAGATAATGTTGCATCAGTACTGGCAGTAACAAGTGGCTCGCCTGGGACGTGAGTTACAATTGTGCCGAGAAAAATCCCTATAGGAGAATTTGCAGTAGGAGCAATCGTTACAGTTGCAGGAGCTCCAACAATCGTAATAGCTCCTGGAGGCGTCAATGAGGCATCGCCAGTTCCTACAGTGGTGATAATATCGGCTTCAAATGGGTATTGAACTACACCCGCGGTTGCTGTACCGATAAAACCATTATTTGTTGGGTCTGAATCCGAAACTGTGAGCATAGCCGAGACGCCTGCACCTGGAAGCGCGGCAGTTGCATATGATGCAGTAGCTGTAAATGGAACAAGTGTTCCGGCGGGCAGGGTAACAGTCACCAGGCAAAGAACAGCAGGGCCTACGCCACCTACCAATATCCGTTCAGCACTTGCAATTCCAGCATCATCTGGCAAGTTTGTGAAAGTTGGGTTAACACCGAAATTGCAAGCATCTGGATTTATACCAACAAAAGTCACAGTAAACTTTGCGGGCGCTGTAGTCATTCCGGTAATTGTATTCGCCTGGTTAAATGTGAAATCGAAAGTTCCCGGAGCAATAGTTGCGCCTCCTAACAAAGCGAAGTCAGGAATCAAGGGGGTTACAGGTTCAGCAATGGAGTTGTCTTGATACGCTAGATTTTTATTGCTCGCTATTCCTGAATCAGCCGGAATCAAACTGGCAAATCCACCACGTTCATTTGTATCTGAGGTTAGTCCGGATAATGCAATTGTTGCGGTATTGAATATGCTGGGACTAAATGTAAACCCACAATTGACAGTTCCGCCAGAGGCCATCGCCCCGCTGCTGAAAAAGTCCAGGGTTGTCGAACCAGCCGGTCCAGTACGAGTTAGAGCGGCTGATGAATCAAATATACAATCAAATAAAGCTGCGGGCACAGCTGCACCGGCTGAAATCTCGTAAACTAGGTTGGTTGTGGTGGGACCAAAAAGAATTTCGAGAGGTCCGCCTACATCAGTTTGGCTGCTTGAACCGACTCCTTCAAACGCAGCACCCGGAACTTCAGTAGATACTCCATTAAACCACACTTCCACGTTATTTTTCAGGTCATTCATTTCACCGTTTGTTGCAATACCCTGCGCTGCAAGAACAGTTTGAGCAGCAGTTGAAGGGAATTCAAAACGGAATTGTCGGGGAATGGTTTCTCCTGGATTTAAGCGAACAACAGCGGTATATTGAGTTCATGCAGTTCCAACGACTCTGCTAGTTAGAGAAAGAAGCGTGTTATCCCCCGCAATATTTACAAAAGCAGGAGCAACTCCTACGCCGGTAGCGTCAACGAACATCGTTTCAGTAATGAGTACAGTATTGAAAAATGATGTCTCGCCTGTTGGAATAGTCACATCTGTCTGCAGGTTAGTAACATCTCCGCCTGCAGTAGGAGCTATCTCAAGTTCAAGTGCATCAGGCTGTGCACCTTGTGCGCCTGCACCACCCGCCCCTTCCACACTTCCATTCAGTGTTGCGTGGCTGATGTTGAAGGCGCGGGTTGCCTGCAAGTCCTCAAGTGCGAGGAAATGCTGGTACTGCTCTTCAAGAGCTTGAAGTTTCTGGACGAAGAAGGAAGAATTGGTCTCGTCAATGTAAATCTGCTCAAGCGCGCCAAGAGCAGTGATAGTCCTGACAAAACAGGGCTTGACAGTATTAAAGTATAAATGAGCACCAACCAAAATATCATCTGACGGGTCGCTGGTATTCACGATAGAACCGTTATACACATTAATAAGGCAGTCAGTGCTGGTAGAAAGCTCGGCAAGCATATCATCACGCATTGCAATTTCCTCTCCAACAGAAGGGTTGGCATCCTGAAGCTCAGTTTCCAAAGTGGTGACAAGATCACAGTTATCACCATCACAATTCGTCAAAATACCGTTTAACTCAAAAAAATCACTCCTAAAACACTCATCATCCTGGATTGCGGCTTCACCGGTAGGACCAAATAATACCTGACGGTCCTGCGTAATGCAGTTCAAAAAATTATTATCCAAAAGAAAACTGCCAGCAACCGGCTGTGAAATATTGCCAGACATATTCTGCTGGGCAAAAACACTAACAGCAAGCAACAACATTATGAAGATTATTTTTTTCATTTTACATCACCTCAAACAATATTGCACTGGCCATCCTCATTACACTGAACAGAGTTGTCAGTCAAATTAAGCAAAGTAACACGATAAGCAAGACACTTGCACTCAAAAGCCTCGCGATAAGCCTGATTAACAATACATTGCTCGGCAGTGCTCAGGTTAAGATTGGCATTTTGCAATGTCTCTGCAGTAATTCCTCCAAAAACACCGCCCGCAGTAATGCTCTTATTCAAAGACTGAATCGTCAGCTTAACCAAACCATCAATCTCGTTCAGCTTACCATAAGGATCATACTCGGCAGGAATCCAGAACGAGACAGGCTGAGAACTACAATTAAAGTCAGTCAGCTGAATCTCAATAGTCTTCATCTCCAACTGGAACAACATATCCTTAATCGTGTGCAGCAAGTCCTGAACCTTTGAGAACAACAAATTATGACCAATAGCAAGGTCAAACAACACAAAAGCAGACTCCTTCCTGCAAGTACAAGTATCATAATCACAATCACCAGGACACGCCTGATCATTACCGCCATTATCACATTCCTCCCCAGGATTAAGAAGCTCGTTACCGCACGGGTCTGGCTGTGCAAGAACAGGTATGGCTAACAACAACACCATTAACAGAACAATCATTCGCCTCATTTTAAATCACCTCAGTACATATCGACATTTAAAACTTTCCACCTTTCATAGACTTAATCACTTTGTCAAGCTTATCATAAGACTCTTCCAAATCATCAAGCTCTGACTTCATCTTATCAAGATCAGCAACAGGAGACTTTGTCGATTCAACTTTCTCGAATTTTGGCACGCGAACAGTTTGTTTGCGAGTAGCAAGCATATACGCGACCAAAGCAATTGCAACAAGAATCAATACGCCAGTAACAATATTGAAAATACTGCCAGTCCTCAAAGCCTTGGTAATCACGCCCTTTGACACCGGCTTCTTAACTTCCTGCGCAACACACTTTCCATCCTTCACCACATAACCAGCAGTGCACTGGGTTTGTTCTGCAGGCTTCTGCACATCAGGCGCAGCACCAGTCTGGGCGGTCTTTGAAGTCATAACACACTTCTGCGTAGCAAGGTCAAGCGCGTAAGGAGGAGAACAGGACATCAAAGTACAATAAGGCCTGCACTGAGGCAGTTCAGGATCAGCACAGCAATCAATACGGCTTCCAGCCGGACCAATCAAGTCCTGACCGCCACAACACGAATACTCAGCAGACAACGAGCCAGCAAGATAATCAAACGCCCTGCAACAACCAACACCATATTGCAGCTGTTTGTTGCTACCGCCACCGCCGCCACCAGTCGTTCCACCACCAGAGCACAAACAATTGCTGCAAGTCTGACCAGCAGGACAGGTCAAGCCAGGCTCGCCACACTGCTCGCCAGGATCAATACGACCATCACCACAAACGTGGCACTGGCAAAGAGAAGTACAACTAAACCCTACATTACAACCAATGCCAACCTCACACTCCTCAGCATCCTCCAAAATACCATTACCGCAAGACTGGCACTGGCAACCAACATCACAAGTGCCTGAAGCGCAAGTCCCAGAAGCACCAGGCGGGTCACAAGTCTCCCACGCCTGAACAACACCATCACCACACCAAGGATTGTGGCAAGACTTATCACAATTCACGCCATTCGGAGGATCACACTCCTCAAAACGAGGAGGACCACCCTGAGTAACATTATCACCACAAAACTCACTCTGGCAAGAAGCATTACAACCATCACCACTCACAACAATACAAGTAGCATTCAAGCTCAAACAGGAAGTCTTGTTCAAAGTAGTGCACGAAGCATTATTATCACTGCAAATGCCTCCGTCATCACACTGCTCGCCAGGATCAATAACGCCATTACCGCAGCCAAAGCAATGACAGGTAATACCGCAAATACGCGAACCATTCGCAAGAACAGGACAAGTCGGATCATTAAGAGGCAAAGCGCCATCCGGATCACACTGCTCACCAGGATCCACGCTGGCATTCGGACAAACAGCATTAGAAAAACCACAAGTCGAATTGCAGGTAATTCCGCCATCAGGAGGATCACAAGTCTCATTCAAGGCAGGCTGAATAATGCTGTCACCACAAAACTCGAGCAGGCAGCGCTCATTGCAGCCATCACCGCTCACAATATTCCCATCATCGCACTGCTCAGGAAACTCAATAATGCCATTGCCGCAAATCGGCTGAACATTACAAGTACGATTGCCAACGCTGAAACCAAGAACACTAGGCTCAATCAACTGATTGTAAGCACAACACTTAGCACTGCCTGAGACAGAAAAATTCAAACCAGCAAGCGATTGGTCAGCAATATCCTGAATGAGAACAGACTCATTATACTGCGTGTCAGACACGCCAAGATTCCCGCGCAAAACAACATTACGCAGCTTAAACAGCAAATCATTATTTAACGCATCAATCTCATTCTCCTTGCCATAAGGAGAATACGCGGCAGTCAGCATAAACATGGCAGGAACAACCTGACAGGAATTATTGTTGGGCGGAATCAAATACGCCTGCCTCAAACCGTACTGGATAACCTTAAGCTCATCCTGAAAAGCCTGATCCTTAGACATATGAGCCAAATCCTGCACCTTAGAAAACAACAAATTATGACCGGAGTACAAATCAAACAAAACTTCCTGCGCTTCCTTCATACAGGTGCAGGAAGAATTATCGCAATAACCGGGACAGGCATCATCATGGCCGGGAAGATCGCACTCTTCGCCAGGGTTAAGAGTTCCATCACCACATGCCTGAGCGTAAACAAAAGAAACAGCACACAGACCCACCAATAATACTAATAACCGCCTCATTTTTAACGAATTTTATGTAACTGCGTATTTAAAGGTTTTGCAGTCAAAGCTGGTCGCTCCACAATTCAAAAAATCCACACAAAAACTGAAAGACGAAATAAGAAAAGAATTGTGGCAGTAATTACTATTTTCTAGTAGTAACAAATAGAAAGGTTTAAAAAGGAGAAATATATACTTATAATCAATGGCCGGCACAAGATTATTTATACCTGAAAGACATATCTCTCCAATAATGGGGGGCACAACCGAATTATCGGATATAGCGAGAAAACTTTCTACAAAATTCAAAATTCCTAAAGTAAATGGAGCCTATCAAGGAGATGTTTATAACCTTGTCCATGAAAATGCTTCAGAATATTTTCTTGAAAATCTCAGATATGAAGACAAAGTTTGTACAGCTACTTTTGAGCATTTGCATGACGGCGTTCGTCATGTGCAATATCAGGTTCTTTTCAATTACCTTGACGGCCAATTAAAGATGCTGGGAAAGACACCGCCAAGATTGAGGATTCTTATTTCGGGAGATTTAAGAGCAATACAAAAAACAGCCCAGTCAAACACGTCTAAAGTAGTGGCAAACATCGTAATACCTGATTTTTCTGAAGTTGAGGAATTTATTGCAAAGCATATCTTGTATCAGGGTTGTTAACTGTTTTCCAGTTCATTCTTGGTAAGAATATCAACAAAGGTTATTATTTTCTCAATTTCATCATACAAATACATTATACGCAGATTTCCAGTAACCCTGGCATGAAGATATCCCTGCCATTTCCCATGTTTCCATTCTTCATGCAAAGTATCTACATATTGAGGCACGGACACAATCTTGTTTTCAGTTTCAGAAATCGATTTTTTCAAAGAAGCATATTTATTCAATGCTTTCAGGTAAGATGATGTCTTCACTTCTTTTTTAACAAAAAGATACGACACTTGAGACGGTGCTTTTTTTGTAGCCTTTAAAATATCCTCCAAGACATCCAAAATGCCTTTCAGCTCACTTAAATCAGAAACAGACATCAAATTATTCAAAGCCTCACGAATTTGCTCGTTCTGTGGGGAAGGGAAAGTATCGACACAATTATACAGTTTTGCAATGGTAGAATAAACAATTGAAAGATCTCTAACTGTGCGCAGATAGGCGATGGCGTTGTTCAGATTTTGAATGGCATCTTTCAATTCCATTAGAGAAACAACCACGTTTGGTTTTAATAATCTTGCTCAAAAAGAAAAAAGAACCCCTCCAACTGGAGGGGCCAAGGATTGCCTTCAATCTGCGCATCAAGCGCGTTGGGGGTGGTATGAATGAAGGCAAAGAACTTAACGGATAATCTCGATGCCTAACTCGTCGGACATCTGCTGGGCAGTTACTGCGCGCCTGTCAGGGGTAGCCTGGCCGATAATAGCCGCGCTCTTCACACCGGTAATGATCGTCATCACCATCAGTTTGCCCTTCATATCATCTGAAACACGAGCGCCCCAGATGACGTTGGCATCCTCATCCATCTCTGTAGTGACCAATTCACCAACACGGTTAATCTCCTCAAGAGTCATGTCCGGACCTCCCCAGACGTGAATCAAGGCGCCGGTTGCACCATTGTAGTTGATGTCGAGCAAGGGGTTCTCAAGAGCCCCCTTAACAGCCTCTTCCACTCTATTGGTGGTGTCGGAACTGCCCACACCGATGGCAGCCACACCACCATTAGTCATGATCGCTTTAACGTCAGCAAAATCAAGATTGACAAGAGATGGAATAGCAATAGTCTCAACAATGCCCTTAATCATCGTAGCAATAAGCTCGTTGGCAACAGCAAAAGCCTGCTGAACTGGCAGGTTGCCGGCAATCTGCACAAGCCTGTTGTTGTCAATGACAATGACAGTATCAGAACTCTTCCTTAGCATTTCAAGACCGTGCTCTGCCTTCTCTATTCTTGCACGCTCAATATTGAAAGGCATAGTAACAGTGCCGATAACAATGGCGCCCATGTCCTTGCAAAGCTGTGCAACAACAGGAGCAGAACCAGTACCAGTACCTCCGCCCATTCCAGCGCAGACAAAAACCATGTCTCCGCCCTTCAAAACAGACTTCAAATCATTAATTGATTCCTGAGCAGCCTCAGCACCCTTTTGCGGGAAACCACCGCAACCAAGACCTCTTGTGCAGTCCTTTCCAATCGTGAACTTCTTGTCAGCTTCACTAATCTTCAAATGCTGCTGATCAGTATTAACAGCAATAATCTCAGCGCCCTTAATCCCTCTCTTATACAACCAGGTAACCATATTGTTACCAGCGCCGCCGCAACCAATAACCTTAATATTGGCCTGTCCTACGGCAAGTCCATCAAATGTTTCTTCCTGTTTTTCTATTGAAAAATCCATTTCATATCCCCCCTTTCGGTGTGTGTTTTTACTACCCCCACGTTAAAGATAAAAATTAAATATTGGGAGCGTATTAGCGTCCTTAGAAGGTGTTGTGATCGTGCCAACGAGAACAATATCTAGGTTCGAGAAAACCGATAATAAACGCCAGCGTTCAAATGTTCGCCAAAACCTTTGAACAACCGAACACTACTTTGCGCCAACAAAGTAAGTGCAATATTTTTCTTTCATTATATGCGATTTATAAATATTCTTGTAGCGAGAAATAGATATTGAAGTTATAGACCTCCACTTCTGATGGAAATATAGACGATATATTGCTAAAAAAAGAAATGTCACTACTCTGGTGTAGAATTTCTTTTTTTCGTCACTAATATCGGACAGAACATCAACACTCTCCGCTGCTGATTTTCTCTTCCCCTTACTTGCGTGGGGAAGAGAAAATAATCTTAAATGACAAACAGCTTCCGACGAACGAGTGCGACATAAGAGACTTAGGAGCATATCGTGAGGAGTGTCAAATACATCGTAATGCAGAACTACTGCTGAAGTTTCCTGACGAATTCCTTGACCATCTCTTTTCCCTTTTGAATGGCCTTCTGGACGTGCTCACCATACCATTCCATATATGCTGCAAGGTCCTTAATGCGATTACCCCAGCTGTCTATGTAAGTGATATTTTCAAGAGTGAAACGCAAAGGCACAGGAACCCTCTCATCAGGATAACCAAGAGGAACAACAGCCTGAATGATAATGCTGTCAGGAATGTTCAACAATCGCTTCAAAGCCTCGTCCTCAAAAGCACCAACCCAGCAACTGGCAAGACCCTCTGCGTGAGCTGCCAAAAGCATATTCTGCACGACAGCAGCACCATTCTGAATGCTATACTTCTCGCCGGACCTGCCATAAAACCGCTTGGTCTTATCAGGGTCAGTGCAGACGATAATGATAATGGGAGCAGAACCAATCCAAAACTGCTCAACACACGCCTTCGCAACATCCTGGCGGGCTTTGGGATCAGTAATCAGAATAAACTTCCAATCCTGCAGATTGCCGGCACTCGGAGCAAACCTGCCTGCATCAAGAACATTCCCGAGCTTTTCAAACTCAACAGGAATATCCAAGAACTTGCGGATGCTCCTCCTTGTTGCGATACATTCAAGCGCGTCCATTTTTCCTCTTTTTGATTGCTAACAGTTACAATCTATTTAAATCTATTTCTGCAAGGTCTTTGTCATTCCCTCAATCTGCTTTATCATTTCTCCAACATCCTGAAACTGAACATCTGAAGGAGGAACAAACATTGCCTCGGCAACTTCAGCAGGCTCACATTTAGAGTTCACTTTCTTCGCGTTTTCAATAACCTCTTCCTGCGTTTTCGGCTTGTACTGCTGACCTGCCTCTGCAGACATCCTCTTAACATCCTCCATCTTCATAATCGTACCCTGCCTGCCCTGCCAAGTATACATAGCATCTTCAGTGTAAATCCCGTGAGCATCAGCAGGCAAAGTATCCATACGCATCTGGCTGCCCTTCATATAGATGGTAACAGTCTGACCAGACTGCTCGGAAACGCACTTAATCGGCTTTCCAAGCTGAACAGCCTTAGTGATATCAAGCATATCAGACTTAGACGCCGGCTGAACTGCAGGCTTAGCGCAAGCAACCAAGAATATCAACAAAACAATCAATTCCCATTTCATTTTGAAACACCTCTGTTACGCTGAGACCCAGCTAGTTCAAGTATATCATCAACAGTATTAATATCTTCTGCAGAACGGTCCTCTCTTAATTTCACCAATCTCGGAAACCTTAAAGCAAAACCAGAAGAATAAGTAGGCGACTTCTGAATTTCCTCATAATCAACCTCAATAACGATTTCAGGGCGAACTTTTATTTCACGACCCTTTTCTTCAACAATCAACGGCTGGAGCAGTTGAGTCAACTGCTCAAAACTAACACCCTCCTCAACCTTTTCCTTAATGCCAGTGCCAACACGGCCGATTTCGACAAATTCATTGGTTTCAGGGTTACGAACGGCAATTGTAAAACTGGAAAGCCACTGACCACGCTTGCCCTCGCCCCACTCAGCACCAACAATAACAACCTCCAAAGTATCCATAGTAGGCTTGACCTTCATACCAAAACCAACACGAGAGCCAGGCTTGTAAATCCCCTGCAAATTCTTCATCATCATGCCCTCATTGCCTGCAGACAAAGAAGACTTGTAAAACTTTTCAGCAACAGAATCATCATCCGTAATAATCTCCTCTGCAAGCTTAATCTCAAAAGGAACCTGGACAATTATCTTCTCAAGAATCTTCCTGCGCTCGATAAAAGGAACCTTCAACAAATTCTTTCCATCACAGAACAAAATTTCAAAAACATCCATTTCAACAGGAAAATTTTTTGCCATCTCATCAATATCATACTTCATCTTAATCCTCTGACTAATTCTCTGGAAATGAAGATATTTCTTCGTCTTA
>CABMGU010000012.1 GCA_902385765.1 uncultured archaeon
TGAAAAAGGAACGTACCTGGAAGACTTCTCCTGATACGCACCAAGCCTTGCCTCCTGAATGGCAGGAACAGCCAATTGGGAAACATTCTCAACAGCAAAACGAACAACATCAGAATCCTTCAAAGAATCATGACCATACTGCACAGCCCACTTGCGCATGAACTGCTCAGCCTTCCGCAGGAAAAAAGACATATTCAAACTCTTTCCTGAACGAATCTGGACTGCAAAATCCTTAACAGAAACAACGTCCTCCTTAGGCAACAAACCCTTCACAAACTCCTCCTGCATCTCTTCAAAAATAGCAAGAAAACGCATACGCATTGAAACCTGGCTCCTGCTATATCCTCCTTCAAGCAAAGCCCACAAAGAATTAGGCATTGCATCAGAAGCTGCATAAATATTCTTATCAATATTAGTAAAAAAATGAGCTAAAACGACTTTTTCATCATCACTAAACTCACGAGTCTCCAAAACAGGACCGAAAGTGCCAGTTTTAGACAAAAAGTCCGCCTCTTTCATAATCACACCCCAACAATTACCCAAAACAGCTGATATATATGCTTTTATGTAATGAAACGCAACGTTTTTAAAGCATTGACTTTCTTGGCTGAACCATGACCTCCACTCCAAAACAGGAGTTTTCGTACGATCTGCGCATTCCGAAGGAACGCGTGGCAGTGCTCATAGGAAAGAAAGGCGAAGTAAAGCGCACGATAGAGCACGAAACAAAAACAAAAGTACAAATCAACAGCGAAGAAGGAACAGTCAGCCTAACCGGCGAAGACGCGCTATTGCTTTATCTCGCAAGAGAAATAGTCAGAGCAATAGGCAGAGGATTCAATCCGGACATTGCACTATTACTGTTAAAACAAGACTATGCTTTCGAACTAATAGCAATACAAGACTACGTCAAAACAGAAAACGACCTCGAAAGACTAAGAGGCAGAGTCATAGGCGAAGGCGGAAAAAGCAGGCGAACAATAGAAGAGCTCACGCAGACAAACATCTGCGTTTTCGGCAAAACAGCAGGAATAATAGGACCTGCAGAAAACATATCAGACGCGAGAAGAGCAATTGAAAGCCTGCTGGCAGGAAGCCCTCACGCACACGTTTACAAATGGCTTGAAAGACGAAGAAAAATGGGAAGACGAACATGGCAATAGCAGAAGAACTGGCCAAAAAACAAAAAGACATCTCAGTAGCAGAATTCTTCGAAAGAAACAGACACCTCTTAGGATTTGACAACAAAAGAAAAGCATTACTGACTGTAGTGAAAGAAGCAGTCGACAATTCCTTGGATGCCTGCGAAGAAGCAAAAACGCTTCCGGAAATCAACATACAAATTGTTGAAATGGGAAACGACAGGTTCAGGATATCTGTAGAAGACAACGGACCAGGAATAGTCAAAAAACAAATACCGAACATATTCGCAAAATTACTCTACGGAAGCAAATTCCACACAATGAAACAAGCAAGAGGACAGCAAGGAATAGGCATCTCAGCAGCGGTCCTTTATGCACAACTGACAACAGGAAGACCAGCAAAAATCTGGAGCAGAATAGAAGCAGACAAGCCAGCACAATACTTTGAACTTCACATAGACACGCAAACAAACACGCCAGAAATAGTGAAAGAAGAAGAAACAAACTGGAAAAAAGAACACGGCACAAAAATAGAACTTGATGTCGACGCAACATACCAAAAAGGAGACCAAAGCGTAGACTCATACCTGAAGCAGACAGCAATCGCAAACCCGCACGCAACAATCATTTACACAAACCCGAAAGCAGAACAACTCATATTCCCAAGAGCAACAGACAAACTGCCAAAAGAACCAATAGAAATCAAACCACATCCATACGGAATAGAGTTAGGCATCATGCTCAAGATGGTCAAAAACACAGACTGCAGAACACTGCAAAGCTTCCTGACACAAGAATTCTCAAGAGTGGGACCACAGACAGCAAAAGAAATCTGCGACAAAGCAGGACTATTCACAAACATGAAGCCAGGCGAACTGCAACTGCCACACGTGGAGAAATTAGTAGAGGCAATTAAAAATACTAAGATAATTGCGCCAAGCACAGACTGCATAGTACCGATTGGAGAAGACTTACTGGAAAAAGGACTGCGCAAAGAAGTTGCAGCAGAATTCTACACAGCAGTATCAAGAAGCCCTGATGTTTACAAAGGAATACCATTCGTAATAGAAGTAGCGCTGGCATACGGCGGACAACAAACAGGAGAAGAACCAATAAGATTACTGAGATTTGCGAACAGAGTACCATTACTATACCAACAGGGCTCCTGCGCAGGAACAAAGTCAGTAGTACAAACAAACTGGAAACCATACGGGTTAGGACAAAGCCAAGGAGCACTACCTGTAGGACCATTAACAGTAGTAGTTTCAATGGTATCAGTCTGGCCCCCATTCACTTCTGAAGCAAAAGAAGCAATCGCACACTATCCTGAAATCGTCAAAGAAATGAAACTGGCACTGCAAGAAGCAGGAAGACGGCTTGGAAGCTACGTCAACAAAAAAAGAAGAGTATCAGACCAACAGGAAAGAGTAAACATTTTTGAAAATTACATACCAGAAGTTGCAGACGCACTCTACAGACTAACAGGAGTGGGAAAGGAAAAAATCATAGAAAGCATGAGAAGAATGCTGGAAAAGAATAAAGAGTATATTGCGGCGCACAAAGAAGCACACAAAGTAGAAGCAACAGAAAAGAAAGACAAGGAAGGACAGGTAAGACTGGCAGGATTTGAAGATGAGTAAACCAAAAGAAGCAATAGAAGAACTCGGAAAAGAACTCGTAAAAGATGTTCTGGCAAACAAACAGCCAAAAATGACAGTTCCGATAAGAGCTTTATCCAACATCACATTCGACCGAAAAACAGAAACACTGCGCCTTGGAAATAATACTGCAGAAAGAAACTTCTTCAACGTAGCACACTCCAAAAAATTCCTACAAACACTGGAAGTGGCAGCAGTAAGCAAGAATCTGCTTGAAGACGGAAAACACGCATCACTCAGAGACGTATTCTACATGGTCAAAAGAACAATACCAAACACCAAAACAAACGTGGTAGACGAACAAACAGAAAGCGATGACGCAATAGAAGATTTGGAACTGCTGACAGCCAGTTCAAGAGAAAAGTTGAACATCAACGCAAACAAAATGGGCTCAGTTGCAGGAAACGTTGTTATTGAGGACAAAGGAGACGAAATAGACTGGAGCAAAATGGGAAGCGGAGGATGGTCAGTACCATCAAACGTAGAAGAAATCAAGTTCAAAAAAGTAAAAGCAAAGTATGTGATATACATGGAAAAAGCAGCAGTCTGGGAAAGACTGCACGAAGACAAGTTCTGGGACAAACAAAACTGCATAATAATGAGCTCACAAGGACAAACAACAAGAGGAATCAGAAGATTGCTGCAAAGATTATCAGAAGAACACAAACTGCCGATTTATGTACTCGCGGATTTTGACCCGTGGGGATTCTACATTTACTCTGTCTTGAAATTCGGCTCGATAAATTTAGCACACATGGCAGAAAGCATGACACTGAACACTGCAAGATTCCTGGGAATAACAGCAGACGACATAGAAAAGTATGGCTTGAAAAAACACCTAATAACATTCAAAGAAGTAGACATGAAAAGACTAGAACAGCTGCAAAACTACGAATGGTTCAAAGACAACAAAGCCTGGCAGAGACAATTCAAACTAATGAAAACCTTCAAAGCAAAAGCAGAAATCCAAGCATTATCATCCAGAGGAATCAGCTTCATAACAGACAAATACCTTCCAGAAAAAATTAAAAATGAAGACTTCTTGAAGTAAAGATTATGGACCTCGCTCACATAGCAAGAAACTACGAAGCAAACAGGGCAGTCACAGAACTCGTAAACAGATTAGCACCGTTCAGCGAGGAAGGGATAAGAAGAAAAGTACTTGACCTTGCTCCAGGAAACACCCGCAACACGAGATTCCTCTTCTCACTAGGATATCATATTGTAGCATTACAAGATGAGAAAGCCGATGCTGAAATACTAAAAAACCTGACTGAAATGCCCCAACTATGCAAAGACTGCGAAGAATACAACGCACAACAACAGAAAAGACCAGTAAATCCGAAAAACCTGCTCGAATATGAACTCGTTGACAGATTACCGGAAGGACAGTTTGACGGCATAATAGCAATACACGCGTTCATAGATTTATCACCCGCACAATTAAGATATTTCGTAGATTACATCAATGACCACACAAAACCAAAAGGATATTTAGCTTTTACAACAAGAACAACACAACCAAACCCATTCCCAAAATGGATGAACGTCCCTGACTGGAAAACAAAGTACACGGGAAGAGATGAAAAAAGAAAAACAGAAACTCTGAATCTCGCAATGGTCATAGAACGACTTATGAGAAAGCCGAGAAAATAAACGGGCCCGGTGGGATTTGAACCCACGATCTTCTGCTATCTTCTTGGACTAGAAGGTTCGACAGCTTATGCTTCAGTCGCTCTGTCCAAGCTGAGCTACGGGCCCATACACTTTGCTTCGTTATTGACGATTTATAAGGTTTACGACTGCAAAACACCGCTTCGCTCAAGAACACTCCTCACAATGCCCTTCTAAGTCCCTTATGTCGGGCTTGTTCGTCGAAATAATCAGAACGTCTTCTGTTTTTTAAGCATACCAGCAATGCCAGGAGCAAGCAAAGGCTTGCCTTTGACTAACAAATACTTGTAAGGCAAGTGAACTTCCTCGCCCTTAGCAATAGGAATGCAGACGCCCTGCTGGAATTTAATGTCGGATAATTTCTTTCCGTCAACAATCATCTTTGTGACAATGACTGCAGTGTCAGTGGACATCTGAGCCCTGCCAAGATTAAAAGCAGGATACGGCAAGAACTTAGTAAGCTCTGTTTTCGTACGCTCTTTAGGAGGGTCATCACCAAGAATGCCGCCAAAAATAAAGTAATTGAACTTTTTAGCAATATCAGGAGTCAAAGTCTGTTTCGCTTCGGGGTCGAGAATGCAGGCTTTATCAAAACGAAACTGCTTAACGCTTTTCTGCTCGACTCTGCCGAATTTTTTCAAAACAGAACTTTTAATGTTTGTAAATAAAAGATTCTTCCTGCCAACAAAAGAAGAAATATGAGAGTATTCAAACAAACACCACTTGAAAAGTTTTGGTTCCAGGTGCTCGATGACAAACATACTCACGTTTTCTTGAACTGGGAAAGCGTATCAATCATGTCAACGTGACCCATAAACATCGCACGACAGCAATATCTTTCAAGACCGAGCTCGTCAAGAATGTCCTTCTTGTTCTCGCCTTTCTTTGAACGGGAGTCAAACTCTTCCCACAAGTGCGCAACAGGCTTTCCACAACTCCAGCAACGAATCGGAATTATCATTTTTCCCTCCTAACGGTAAGACTTCTGACGTTTCGCACGCGCCTTGCCCTGACAATTCGGCTTGTGCGTCTCCTTCCTGCGAACATCAGCAACAGTGAAAACACGATCGTACTCAAGATACTGAGTATGCAATTTCTTGTCAAAAACAGCAAGAGCCTTGGCAATAGCAAGACGAACAGCCTCTGCCTGACCGTTCATACCTCCGCCACGTACATTAACTTCGATATTGACTTTCTTGACAGTATCTCCTGCAAGCAATAATGCTTCCTCAATCTTTGAATGGAAAATGTTCTGAGGCATGGTGGAAAACAAACGGCTATTAATGCGAACAATGCCTGCACCCGCAGTCAAAGTAGCACGAGCAA
>CABMGU010000013.1 GCA_902385765.1 uncultured archaeon
AAGTGTTGTCGGTTCAACATTCAGCAGTATGAATTTCGTTTGCTGGTTGCCTTCTTCTTTTACGCTTCCCATTTGTTGTTGTGTTATTTTTTCGTATTGTATCAGTGGCGGTATGCTTTTTGTTATCAGTTCCAGCAGGTTTTCATCTCCGTAGACGAAATAATATTTGATGTTCGGGTTTGTTAGGAAGAGGAAGTTTGTAACGCGGTATGGCAGTTTTAGTTCAAGCGCCCATACTGTGATGTCTTGTCCTTCAAGCAGTGATGGTGCGAACATGGGTTTGTCTCCGAAATCTTTTCCCGCACTTGCTATTTTGAATTTGCATTCGCATCCTTCTGTGCATTCGAATGCTATTCCTTGTGGCGGTACTGGAAGTTTTTGTGCTGTTCCCCTGCTGACTATGGCTCCTGTGAAGATGTTTTCTATGTCTGTTGCGAGTGTTAGTTGGAGTTTTTCCTGGCTTAGGTTTCTTTGTTTGTTTGCCACGTTGAAGAAGAACGCGAGTATTAGTGCTCCGGCTATTATGACAAATATCCAGTGGAATTGTAACTCAAAACCCCTTTTTACCATTCTGATACTTTTGCTCTTTTGCCTGTTCCTTCAAGTCTTAGCGTGACTACTCCTGTGTTTGGCAGGCAGATGTATCCTGTGTCTACTTGTATGTCCGGTAAATCAAAATCTTGTGTTCTTGGCACTATGAACACGTTTGAGCTTTTTAGTTTGCAGGCGTCTTCTGCCCATTTGACGTTTATTGTTTGTGAAGGCATTTCTAGTTTTGGATTTGTTGTTTCTGTTGTTGGGTCGCAGGTGCTTGTAGTGTAATCAAAGAAGCAGACTCCGTAATATTTGGTTGGCAGTTTTAGTTCTACTTTTCGTACGGTTCCGTAGTCTCGTTTGACTCCTTCTACTGCTATTTCAAGGTCTGTTCGGAAATCTACAAGCACGACTTGTTCTTGTCTTTCTATGAAGTATTGGATTGCTTTGTACCCGTATGTTACAATCAGGATAAAAACCAGCCCTGCGAGTATGAATATGAATATTTGTCCTATGATTTGCGCTTTAGTGTTTCTTGTGCTTGCCATATTCTTCGAGTTCTTTTTCGAATTCTTTTTCGTGGACTTTGTAGTATTCTGCTGTTATTCGTAATTTTCTTAGTAATTCTTCGATTTCTTCTTTTGTGAGTTTTCCTTCGCGCCATAGTTTGATTTTGATCAGTACTTGTGTTCTTTGGTATTCGCTTAGCCCGTCGAGTAATGCTTTGAGTCTTGCCAGCGGTTCTTCTGGTTGAACTTCTTTGTGCGCTATTTTTCTTAGTCGTTCTAGTGCTGCGGAGTATGGTACGTGTTTTTTCTTGATTTCTTTTTCAAGTGATATCCAGTCTTTGTCTGGTATTTCTTCTTTTTTTGCAAACCTGCGTAGCTTGTCGATTTCTTCTGGTTTTAGTATTGCCGGCTTGATTTCTGGTTTTATGAGCGCTTCTGGCTTTTTGCGTTCTTTTGCCAGTATTATGAGTGCTCCCAGGATTATTCCTCCTATTGCGAGTGCGAGGAATATGAGGTATAACAGCCACATTAGGGAGGGTTGTTCTTCTGTTACGGCTATTTCTTCCATCATTACTGGCGCTTCTTCTGCTGCAGCCGGTCTCGCGCACACTTTTGTGTCTGTTGTGCAGTTCATTCCGTCGCAGTCATTGTTTTCGATGCAGCTTTTTCCTTCTCCGCAGGGCTCGCATGGTCCTCCGCAGTCTATGTCTGTTTCTCCTGTTGTGAGTTTTTTGTCTGCGCAGGGTGGCGCGTCTACGCACACATTATTTTTGAGGTCGCAGTATCCTGATATGCAGTTTGAATTGTCCTTGCATACTTTGTAGTTTTCGCAAAGCTCGCAGGGTTCTCCTCCGCAGTCAACGTCTGATTCCATTCCGTTGAGGATTCCGTCGTCACAGCTTGCTGTTTTGCACCTGTTGTCTTCGCAGTAGTTTGTTGAGCAGTCCACGTCAAGGCTGCATTTTTTGCCTTCTGAGCATCCGTCGCAGCTTCCTCCGCAGTCTACATCGGTCTCGTCTTCGTCTTTTTCTCCGTCCTGGCAGGTTGGAGGTATTCTGCTCGTGTCTACTGTTACTCCGTTGCTTTCCATTGGCTCGCTTAGCAAGCCGACTTTGTTTACTGCTTTGACTATGAACTTGTAGGTTTTGCCGTTTGTGAGAAGGAATGGTGTTCCGCTTGTTGTCGTTGAGATGTATATCGGTTCTCCTGTTGTTGTGTTGCTGATGTAGTCTTTGAAGATTATTTTGTTTCCTGTTGCTTCTTTGAGTGTGATGAGGTAGTGTGATATTCCGCTTTCAGGGTCTTCTCCTCTGAATGCGACTCTTATTTTGCTTTTGCTCCAGGTTACTTCCGGCTCATCAGTGAGTGCTGATGTGTCGTCTACTGCGGTCATTGCTGGCGGTGTTGTGTCGATGAATACGGGTATTTCTATTATGTCGGATTGTTCTCCTGAAACGTGCGCACATTTGACATAGTATGTGTATTCTCCTGGGTTTTGTACTGTTATTTGTTGTCTTTGCACGTATGCTGCTGTTCCTGCTCCCATTGGTTTTGTTAGGTCGTCCTGGTTTTCTCCGAAATAGCAGTATACTCGTTTGTTTGCGACTACTCCTATGCTGAAGTTTAGCGCTCCGAATCCGTATGGCGTGCTGCTTGTTACGTTTAGCGGTAATGTGAGGTCTACTGTGAAGGATACTTGTTTTGGCTCGGTTGTCAGCTGGTTTTTGGCTTTGCAGGCTATCCAGTATTGGTATGTTCTTTGTTCTGTTACGTTTACGTCTGCTGCAACGCTTGTTTTTGGTGTTCTGTCGTATCCGGGGAATTTTCCGTCCATTAATCCGAAGTTGCTTGCTGCGAGTGAGTATTTGCAGAATCCTGGTTTGTCGATTTGTGCTTTCAGTGTTGTTGAGTATATGGCTTGGTCTGGTATGTATGGCTCTGCTATTACTGCTGGTTCTGCGAATGCTGTTATGAGTACTGGGGGTTCTGGGTCTAGTGTTATGTCAAAGCTTCTTTGTATTATTCCGAATTGTTCGAAATTACAGTAGACGTGCAAGGGGTGTGCTTCTTGTGAGCCGTATGGTATGCTTAATCCTGAGGTTGTGTGTATTGTTCCTGCGCCTTCAAACGCGTTCAAGAATTCGAAATCTGTAGCGCTTGGTGGTGTTGGCGTGTCAAACACGTATTTGCACTCGCTTGGTATTGGTGTTTCGACTGTTGCGTTGAAGATTGAGTATGCTGTTGTTCCGAATGCAGGGCTTGTGAGTCTTATGCCTGGTTTTGCTGTTGCTACGAAGAACGTGCTTTGTTTGTATATTGTCAGCGTGTTGAATCCTGTTGCTTCTACTATTATCGTGTATTGTCCTCCTGTTATGTTGCCTATTTTTGCTGTGAATGTCTGGTTGTTCGCTGTTGTGAATTGTTTTGTTATGTCTCTTGGTATTTCATTTATTGCGTAAGGGTCTGCGTAATTGTCCAGGACGAGTGTTACTTTGTCAAGGCTTGCTGGTCTTGTGAAATTCAGTATTATGTCGATTGCTGTTTTGTTTGTTATGCTTTGGTCTTCTGGTATTATGGTGAGTCCTGCAAGGTCAGGGTCTACGAACAGCTGGTATTTTAGTCCTGGCGCGTCAAAGTAGATTGTTTTGTCGTTGTGCCCGTTGACTGTAAAGTTGTAATTGCCCAGTATGTTCGTTACTGGTGTGAATTCGTGGACTTCTGCCATTCCTGTTGTTAGTTGTGACAGCTGTACTGATTCTCCTTCTCTCATTATTTCTGCGAATGTTATTTGTGTTGGCTCGTCGAATGTGAATGTGAATGTTGGTTTTGTTGCTGAGGTGTATATTTTGTTGCCGATTACTCTTCCTCCTGTTACTGTCAGGTTTACTAATTGTGGCGGATTGCAGCTCTCGCACGCATAAATGTCGGTTTCCTGTACGACTTCAAGGTTGTTGGCTGCGTCTCTGCTGTAGAATGATATTGTGTTGTTTCCTGCTTTTAGCCTGCCGAGTGTTTTGTTTCCTTCTTTTAATGCGCCGTTTTTGAGTGCGAGTTTTGTTGCGCTTGTGATTATGCTGAACGCGCTTGCGTCATCGCATGGTGTTGTTTCATCTTTTATGCAGAGGTATGTTTTGTATCCTGTTTTTCCTGCATTGTCTAATGGCGGGCTTGTTGAGTTTTTCTTGTCAAATATTCTTATGTTGATGAAGTCTGTTCTTCCTGCGTATCCTGTTGGTATTAGCGTGGTTGTTGGCGGGTAGTGGTCTTGCTCGCACGCTTTGTCTCCGTATTTGCAGTCTGCTCCTGCAGTTCCGTCTGCGTTTTTTATGCATCCTGTTATGTCGCTGTACTGGCATACTCCGAGTTCGCAGGTGTCTGTGCTTGGCACTGCTATGCTGTTGTCAGGGTTTAATCTTATTCCTCCTTCTGGTGACCCGCATTGTGCTGAAGTGTAGTCTGCGCAGGCTGCTTCGTCGCAGGTTTTGCTTGTTTTTCTGTCAGCATCAAAGAAGCAGGGATACAAATCGTTGCTTAGCGCGTCGCTTTTTTCTTCCCTGCAGACATCCCATATTGCGCTTATTGCTTTTGCTATTTCCATTCCTGCTGTTCCGTTTGTGCTGCAGAGTTTGCAGTTGTTGTATCTTTTGTCTACGCATACTCCTGTTCCAAGGTCGTCAAATACTTCGTTCCATTGGCAGTCTCCTGCTCCGCAGTTGTCTCTTTCGCATGTTTCTTTGCTTTTGTAGTCGTAGCAGGTCATTCTTGGGTCGCAGGCATAGCATTTGTTTGCTGTTGTTGCGCTTTTGTCGAAAAAGCAGTATCTGTATGTGAGTCCTGTTTCACAGCTGGTTGTTGTTGCGAACAAGCCGAATGGGTCTCCTGCACTGCAGGGTGTTTTTTCTACGCATCTTGGTCCTTGTTCATCTGCTATGCAGTATTGGGTTTTCGTGCAGCTTACTGGAGGGCTTAGTGTTGTTAGTCTGTTTGCTTCTGTGCATTGGTATCCTTTGTTGAATAGTGCTCCGAATGTGAGGTTGACGGTTCTTCCGAATATTCTGTCAAAATCTGTTGCAGTGTATTGCCCGTATCCTTTTGTTATGAGGTATTCCTGATATTGGTCGTATGTGTAGTAGTTTACGCAGAATTGTCCTTGTTGTTCCCAGCATTCTATGTCTCCTGCGTTTCCTTTTGCTGTTGCAGGGCTGCTGTCTCCTGCTAGGCTGTAGTGTGCTATGACTGAGTATGTGTAGTCTGTGTTGAATTCCAGCGCTGGGTCTTCGTCTTTGAAGGTTGTTGCTGCTGGTATTGTTGCTATGTTTTGGAAGTTTGTGCATTCTCCTTTGCATCTTCCTATTGCAATGTAATCAGCCGGGCAGGGTAAATTGAAGTTGAGTCTTAGTGCTTTTTGTCCTTTTACTGGTGCTGCGTAAAAGTTTGTTGGTGCCGGGTTGTAATTTGGCGAGCCGCATCCTGTGACTATTGCGCAGTCTGAGGGGCAGCTTGTTGCGTTTTCTGTTGCTTGGCAGATGTTGTCTCCGCATCTTGGTGCTGTTATGTTTATTCTTGATGCATTGCAGTATTGTGAGCAGGTTACCTGTATGTTGGGTGGTGGTCCTGCGTAGATGAATCTTTTTGCTAAGCAGTTTGTTTGTGTGTCATAGCTTCCGTTGAAAACTACTGGGTCGCAGCAGCATCCTACGTTTTGCGCGTAAACGATTATTGGTATGACTATGAGGAATGCAGTGATTATTGCGAGGTTTATTCTACTGGACATAGTGCCACCTGTAATTGTATGTCTTGGTAATCGTACCAGTTTTCATCGTGTGCGCTGTTGTCTTTTGCGTATACTCTTATGCCGAATGGCAGTCCTATCGCGTTTTCTCCTGGTATTTGTTTTGGTGTTACGTCGTAGATGATTTCGTTTTCGTCAGGGTCTGATGCGTTTAGTTCTATTGTGACCGGGTCATTCACGCAGATGTCTGTTATGACGAGCTTGTTGCCGCTTATTGTTATGCTTGCTCCTCTGTTTTCTTTCACGTGGAAGGCGAACTTGTCAAGCTCTGTTGTGTCTATCTGCCATAGTGCTGGTCTTCTGTTTTTTCTTGCTATCCAGAACTCGTATGGTTTGTTGTCAAGTGTGCTTTGTGTGTCTTTTAGCACGACTATGCTGTCTTCTCCTTCTCTTGTTGTCGTGACTGTAAATGATTCTCTGTTTTCTGGTTTGTATGATATGTCTGTTACGTCTGCGTCGATTATCTGTTTGGCTGTGAAGTACACTGTTGCGAGTCTGACGTTTTCTTTGACTGCGAAGTCTTTTAGTTGTGTTTTGTCTCCGCCTGGTGTTGCGATTTCTATCGGCCAGTTGAGTTCTATTGTGATGTATTTTTCTCCTTGGAATTGCTCTTGTTTTTCCGCGAATATCAGTGAGACTGCCGGATTCCCTGCCGTTATCGTGTAGCCTTTGTCTTCGAATGTTTTCCATTTTGTGCATTCTGCTGTTTTTTGTGCGATGTATTTTTCAAGGTTTTCCTGTATTGAGTTTGTTACGTTTTCGCCTGCTGGTGTTTTTTTGTAGAGTGGGGGCATTTTGCTCATTCCGTAGTATCCTGTGAAGAGCAGTTCTCCTCCTGCGTATGGAAATCCTGGGAATGGATAATCTGGTGGTTCTGCATAGAATAGTGTTTCGACGTTTCCTTCTGGAGGCATTACGAGGTATGGTGTTTTTAGTTCTCCCAAGTCCTGGTCTGTGAGCGTTAGGTATGGTCCTGTGTCTGCGTAGTCTGGTGTTAGTCCTCCCTGGCTTGCGTAGATTGTTCCTCCTTGTTTTCCGATGAGTTTGAGCGCTTCTTTTGACGAAATATCAAGGCAGGTGTTTATGTAGTCTTGTAATGGTTGGAGTCCTAGTTGTTCCAGTCTTTGTGTTGTTTCTTTTGTTTCTATTCTTCCTGACATTTTGGTTCCAGCGTATAATGTTATTCCGAATGCGACCACTACCAAGATTCCTATGATGATGAATATGGTGATCTGTGCCTTCATTTGTATATCCTTAGCTTGCCTGTCATGTCCTGCCACGCGTCGATGATGCTTGTGTGCCTGTCCATTGAGTTTGCTGGTGATGTTTTGTATGCGGCTATGTAGAAGTCTGTTTCTGATGGCTGTTCTTCGCAGCTTGCTCTGCTGTCGTATCTCTTGATGTATCTGTCGCATGCTTTGTCTGGCAGTTGGATGTTTGAGTAGTACCATCCTGCATAGCTTATTGGCGGTAAAGTGATGTTTTCTTGTTTGAAGCCGTAAAAGAATTTTTGTCCGTCCTTTGTGATGTCGAGGTAGTTGAATTGTGGCGTGATTTTGTAGTATGTGTAGTTGTATTGTGCTGGTATGTAGTCGTTTACGTAGTCTTTTAGTTTTTCATAGGAGTCTGCAACATAATCTATTTCTGTTTGCGTGACTGCCGGCATCGGGCTTACTCCTGGTGCATAGATTATGCTTTGCGTGTCAGGGTTGTAGTACACGTTGTCTCCGCAGGGATTGTATCCCGGGTTTACTGCATTGTCGCATTTTGTTTTTGAGAAGTTTAATGCTTGTAATGGGCTTTTGTCTCCGTTGATTTCTGTGTTTATCGCCATTCCGAATGCGACTTTGTCTGCGTATTTTATCGCGCAGATGTTGTTGGCGCAGTTTTCTGTTCTTCTGTTTCCCGGCTGTAAGCAATATCTTCCCAGGAAGGTTGTGACGGTTCCGTAATCTGTGTTGTATTGGTATTCGTTAAGCGCGTTTTGGTAGTTGTCGCAGTATAATGCGAAGTTGTTGGTTCCTGCTATTGCCAGCAGTTGTTGTGCTATGAGTTTTGTTCTTGAGCTCCATTGTCCGTTTTCGCAGTAATTGTCTGAGAGGTATTGTTTGTCTTGTATGCATTTTGGCTTGTCTGCGTATGCTGTTCCTGTCCAGTATTTTTCTGGTTGGTTGTCAAGTGATTCGTTGTATGATGTTCTTACCAGGCATTGTGTTGGTTGAACGCAGAATCCTTGTGAGGTTAGGTCCCAGTTGTGTTTGAGGCTTACTGATTCCCAGTGTGCTGCAGTGACTGCAGGGATTAGTATCAAAATGAGAAGTATCAGTCTGCTGTGCATCTGTAACCTCTGTCTTCTATCGTGTCGTACTGGCCTATTTCTCTGCAGCTTGTTCCGTTCCAGCATTGTGTGCCAAGGCAGCATCCTTGTGATGTTGACCACATTGTGCTTGTTGGCTGTGTTGCCGCAGTGTTGTTTGTGAACATCCATTTTCCTTCTGGCGTGCATACTATGTGGTGTTTTGTTCCCAGAAGTGTTGCGTCTAATAGGGGCGCTCCGCATGTTGGTTGCGCTGTTGTTGTTATTGTGCTGAGTGTTTTGCTTTGTTCGCAGCTGTAGAATTTTCCTTTATAGTTGATGATGGTTTCAGCTGCGTCTGCAAATTCTCCTGATGCGATGAATGTGTTGTTATAGCATCCTCCTGCTTTTCCTTCTCCTCCCTGCCAGGGGTCTTCGTATGTTCCTTCTGGCGTGTTGTCGTCTAATGGGTCTCCGCAGCATTTTGTTCCTGTCCAGGCTACAAACCAATTTTGTCCTACCGGCCAGGTTTGTTTGTTGCTTGCTGCTATGCAGGCTCCTTTGTTTTGGTCTAAGTCTGTTACCCAGCTGTTTTTATCAGGCGAGCAGAATTGTATGTTGTTTGACTCGTCTTTTATCCATTCCCCGCTTTCTTTGTAGTTGTTTCCGTCTGAAAGTGTGCCTTCGTCTCCTGCGCATTCGTAGATTGTTGCATTGTTTTGCAGGCAGAGGAATTCGTGTTTTCCTGCCTCTGCCTTGTATACTCCGTCTTTAAGAGCAAATGATTCAAATGCGTTGTTTGCAAGTACTGTTGCTGCCTTGTTTCCGCAGGCGAAAATTCTTGATTTTCCGCCTGCCAGGAATGAGATGTCTGTTGGGCACGCTAATTTTCTTGATTGTCCGTCGACTGCTGATGCTACCCATTTCCAGTCTCCTGTTGTGTCTTTTCCGCAGATTGCGTTGAGGTCCGAATAAAATGCGCAGGATGCTGTTGGTGTGTAGCTCGGGTCTTCTCCGCAGCAGTAATCTCCAGCAAAATTTCCTTTTGCTGACGTGTACCACTTTGCATTCCAGTCTCCTGTGGTGCAGGTCGATGCCTGCTCGATATCACATCGTTTGTTTTTGTCGGAGTCTATGCAGGCTATAATGTTTTCCTGGTCGTCTGTATACATATACACGCCTGGGTTTGCGCTTTCAGGAGTGTATATGCCTTCAGTTACGTAGCATCTTTTGGCAAAGTCTGATGCCTTTCCTATTATTTTCTTGCCTTCTGCGAGTGTTACGTTGGATTTTAGGTTTTCTATAGGAACATATATGTGAGCGGTGGCGTAATTATCGCAATATCGTTTGCTTTGGTGTACTGTTGTCCATCGGAGACATTGAGAACATAGGGCTACTTTGTCGCCTTTTCCTTCTTTTAGGTCTGTCTTTACAAACGTGCCTTCTCCACTGCTGCTTTTATACCAGTCTGCAGCAACAATTTGGTCACCGATGAATATTGCAATTCCTACTTGTAGATGATATTCGGTGGGTCCGTATATATCAAATATGCCTTGTGCTTGGATTTTGCAGTCAGAAGATGAAAGTCGGAATACTTCTGCTGTTGGATCGCTTGGGCTTACTACATCGCAATGAGGACCGCTTCTGTCAACTGTTTTATACTGTGTTAGTTTCCATTGAAACTCTACAGCTGAAACATTGACTACTAGAAGCAGTAATATCACTACCCAAAACCCCTTTTTAACCATATAGGTCATTGGACACGTAAGAACATTTAAATATTTTGGTTATTAATAGAGAGATATGAGAAAAGTGGTGATTTTGGTTGTTTTTGTGTTAATTTTGGCTGTTTTGGGCATATGGTATTTTTATTATAGGCCTTCACCTGTTTGGACTGCTGCTGAAGGTATGAAAACGTGTAATGCTGAAGTGCAGTTTTTGGTGCCTTTTTTGAAGGCTCTTGAAAAACCAAATGCTAATGACTGTTCAAAGCTTGATGATGATGTGCTTCGTGTTTATTGTCTGGCTAAGTTTGGCGTGAATGTTTGTAATGAAACCGAACGTCTGTCAGAATGTAATGCGATTCTTCAGCATAATCCTGCGGGCTGTGGTGATGATTGGACCTGCCATGCTGTGCTCGGTAATGAAGCCGGTTGTCGTGATAATTTCTGTGTTGGTCTTGCTCGTAGAGATTTGTCTCTGCTGACTAATCCAATGAATTGTGAGCAATTGGTGGAGAAGGCCAGTGCTTCTGTTGATTGCAGGCGTAGTGCTGCTACTCCTGAAATGCTCGCTGCCTGTCTTAACCAGTCCAGCCAAGTTGTCTGAAGAACGCTTTTAGTTCTGCTTCTGCTCTCATTTCGTATGGGTTTGTTGCAAAGCTTGCCATTTTCATCGGCGTTTTGTATTTTTGGCAGAACATTATGTTTTGCGCCATTCGTCCCATCAGTATTGCTCTTTTTTGTCCGTAGCTGTTAAGTATCGATGAAAAAGAAAATCCGATTTTGACTTTTTTGTCTGCTGCGAGCTTGCATAGTACTTGGTTCATTCCTGATGCACGATAGTGTGTGTGTTCTCTTATCTCCAGTAATTCAAATCCGTAAACGATGTCTGCTTCTCTTTCTATTGCTTCCCTGCTGGCTGCACAGATTGCCATTGTTTTCTTGTCGTGTGTTTTCCTGACATCTTTCGGCTCTACAAGCAGTGCGTTTGTTCCAGTGCAGAAGTCTTTTCTGTCTTTGTAGACGAATATTAGTTCTTGTATTCCGAGCTTTTTTGCCATTTCCACAAATTCTTGTTCGTTTTTGTTTGGGAATACTATGTCTATCATGTAGACGACTCTGACGATAGGTATTTAAAAGGGTTTCGTGTCTTTCCGGATATCACCGCGCTGGTCTTACAGACTGATTTTTTCTCTCCCACGCAAGGCAAGGGAGAGAGAAAATCACTTCGGCAACCGAAGCAGCGCGGAGGGAATACAAAATGTTACAGCGTATCCAAAAAATATTGGCTCAGGCAGGTATTGCGAGTAGGCGTAAGTCTGAGGAATTGATTGCGAAAAATCGTGTTTCTGTTAATGGCAAGCCTGTCAAGCTTGGTGACAAGGCTGACCCTGATAAGGATAAGATTGTTGTTAATGGCAGGCCGATTAAGTTGGAAAAGAAGGTTTACATTATGCTCAACAAGCCTAAGGGTTTTGTGACGACTGTCAGCGAGGAATATTGTATGAAGACTGTTATGGATTTGGTTGATGTTCCTGAGCGGGTTTTTCCTGTTGGTCGCTTGGACAAGAATACTGAGGGATTATTGCTCTTGACCAACGACGGTGATTTTGCCAACAAGCTCACTCATCCGAGTTATGAAGTTTAAAAAAAATATTATGTTGTTCTTGACAGGACTATGTCTGCAAAGGTTATGGAATCATTGAAGAGCGGGGTTGTTATTGATGATAAGAAAGTTATTTTGTCTGGTCTTGATGTTTCCGGCAACAAGGTTATGCTGAAGATTCATGAGGGTCGTAAGCACGTTGTCAGGCGTTTGTTTGAACAGCTTGGCTTTTTTGTCAAGCGTCTTGTTCGTATTAAGATTTCTTCTTTGGATTTGGGTGATTTGAAGCCTGGCAAGTGGCGTTATTTGACTGATGTTGAACTTAGAAGGCTGCTTCCAAAACGTTTATAAACCCCCGCCTGTCCCCTCGTGCATATGCCAACTGTTAGATATCGTTCAAGGACGTTTAGGAGAGTATTTACAAGGGTTCCTGGCGGAAAGGCTGTTTTGCATTATGCCAGGCGCAAGAATGCCAAGCCTCAGTGTGCTAAGTGCGGCGTCTTTTTGTTTGGCGTTGCCCGTGGCACTAAGAATTTGGTTAAGAAAGTTCCGAGGTCTGCGAGAAGGCCTTGTCGTCCTTTTGGCGGTAATCTGTGCAGTGCGTGTATGCGTACTGCGATAATTGCAAAGGCAAGACTAACTTAAGTTCATAGCCGCGCCTTGGCTCAGCCAAGGTGCTTTTCGTCTCCCCTTGCAAAGCGTGGGGAGAAGAAAAGCAGTCAAAGACCGCGGAGAAAACGTAATCCTGCAGGGTGCGGCGACGTCCTGCTTGACGGAGGATAAAAAAATGTTTGGAATTGGAAGGATTTGTGTGAAGATTGCTGGCAGGGATGCTGGCATGAAATGTGTTGTTGTTGACGTTTTAGACAAGAATTTTGTTCTTATTGATGGTCAGACAAGGCGCAGGAAGTGCAATATGTCTCATTTGGAGCCTCTTGCTCAGAAAATTTCTATTGAAAAGGGAGCTTCTCACGAGCATATTGTCGCTGCTTTGAAGGACGTCGGCATTGAGGTTGTTGAAAGGAAAACTAAGGCTAAAGCGCCTGCTCGGTCTAAACCGATAGCAAAGCCTGTAGAAGTTAAGCCTGTTGTAAAACCTGCCGTTAAGAAAGCTGTTGTTAAGCCCACAGTGCCGACAGGTTAATCTCGCATCCTGCTACTGGCGTTGTTATTCCGAATTTTTCAAGTACTGCTGGGTGTATTTCTCCTATGATGCCTGCTTGTTTTCCGTTTACTATTATTTTTGCTGCTCTTCCTGGTATGAAACATTCCATTTCAAGCTCTTCAAATGAATAGTTTACTCCTGAGTTTCGCAGTGTTGTTTCTGTTGCCTGTCTTATTTCTGTGAATGTTGCTGTTGAATGCGCAGTCACTCCTGCGATGTGTTGTTCGTCTTTTGCTTCCATTTCTCTTTTCGTAACTAATCCTTGTTCGAATATTTTTTGCGGGTAGTCGACGTGTTTGTTTTTTGATATGAAGTCCAGCAGTATTGGCAGTATCCAGGTTCTTATGCAGGAGTATGTTATTGATACTGGGTTTTCTATTTCTATTGTGCCTGCATCATTGATGTTCATTTTGTTGTATAGTATTTCCTTGTTTGAGAGTGCTGCGCTCATTATTTCCTGGTATCCCATTCCTGCCCATTGTTCTCTTTGTGTGTCGATGAATTGTTGTATTGGGAATGTGCTTCCTGTCGTGTATGCTGTTTGTGGTAGTGGCGTGAATTTGTCGTATCCATATGCTATGGCTACGTCTTCTATGATGTCTACCTGGTGCATTATGTCATCGCGGTAGCAGGGTATTGTTACAGTGCCGTTTTGGTATTCATATCCCATCTTTTCAAGTGCTGTTTTTATCTCGTTTGGCTTGAGTTTTATTCCGAGGAGTTTTTCTATTTCTTTTTCGTCAAACTTTACTTTTTTGCCAGTCATTGTTGGCGTATTTACTTTTTTGTTCGGGTATTTAATCATCAAAGCATGTATTGTGAATCCTCTTTCTGCTAAGGCATATGCGAAGATGTTTGCGACGAGGTTGACTGATTCTTCGTCTGTTCCTGTGGTGTCAAACAGTAATGAATCATCTCCTATTGTCATTTTTCCTGTTTGTTCGCTGTTGATAATCGGTATCAATGACAGAATGTTTTTTCTTGCGTCTGCGAATACCGGATACGCATTTTGGTTTTTTATGAGGTGTCCGTATTCTTTTCCTTTTGGGTGTTTTTCAAGAACTTGCCTTAGGCTCATTGGCTGGTGGAAGTCCAGTGGCGTGAATGTTTCGTCAGGGCTTGCTGCCCTGTATGATATTGGGAATGTGATATTTTTTAGCGGGTAGACTCCGATGGATATTTTCTGTCTTTTTCTGCCGTAGTTCTCTGCCAGTTTCTCTTGTAATTGTATTAGTTGTTTCAGTAAGTAATCGTCTATTTTTTTGCCTGTTGCTGTGAAGCATGCTATGTACGGTCTTATTTTTGCGAGTCTTTTGTCGTAAATGACTTCTTCTTTTGGTTTTTCTATTTTGATTTTTGGTGATTTTTTGCCGAGTAAATTTCTGAACAGTCTTGCGAGTCCTTCTGCGCTCCATAAGTATGGCTGGTTTGTGTCGTTGAACTTGATTGTTGCTTCTGTTGTTAGTTTTGCGTCGAGTTCTGCTTTTGCGCAGTTTAGTAAATACTCTAGTTTTTTGTCGTCTAATTTTTGTCCGACGAGCTTGTACAAGTCGTCTATGGCAAATGTGATTGTTGGCATTTTATATCACC
>CABMGU010000014.1 GCA_902385765.1 uncultured archaeon
CTGTTCGTATTGTGTGGGAGTATGATGATAAGCCGAAGAAGCGTTCTGTTCAGGATTTTGTTGATTATTTTAATGCGAGGTATCGTTCTTTGGAGCGTTTGCTTCAGTCAAGGCAGGACTTGCAGAATCTGACGTCTATTTCGCGTTTGCGTTTGAAGAAGGACCGTGAAGCCATTTCTATTATCGGTATTGTTTCTGATAAGCGCGTGACCAAGAACGAGCACATTATGCTGACTTTGGAGGATTCTTCAGGTTCGATTAATGTTTTGTTTTCAAAGTCAAAGCAGGACTTGCACACTCTTGCTGCTGATATTGTTTTTGATGAGGTTATAGGCATCTCTGGCACGCTGGGTGATGGTATTGTTTTCGCTAATTCCCTGGTTTTCCCTGATATTCCTGTTGTTGAGATGAAGCATTCGCCTGATGAGGCTTATGCTGGTGTTCTTGCCTGCGTGCACGTTGGTTCTTCTCTTTTCGAAAAGGAAAAATTCGAGAATTTTATCAAATGGGCTAATGGCGAGGGAGCTGACCAGGAGATTGCCAGTAAGCTCAAGTACCTGTTCGTTTCTGGCGACCTTGTTGATGGTGTTGGTATTTATCCTCGTCAGGAGAAAGAGCTTGCTATTCTTGATATCAGGGAGCAGTACCGTGAGGCTGCGAGATTGTTAAGCCGTCTGCCGAAAAGCATCACCCTCATTATTTGTCCCGGCAACCACGATGCTGGCAGGATTAGCGAGCCTCAGCCAAGGCTGATGAAAGAGTATGCTCAGCCGTTGTGGGACCTTCCTAATGCTATTCTTGTTACCAATCCCTGTGTTGTTAATGTCCATTCTTCTCCTGATTTTTCCGGTTTTGATGTTTTGTTGTATCATGGTTTTAGTTTTGATGATTATGGTGACATCGTGCCGAGCATTAAGAACAGCGGGAAGCACATTTCTGATCGTGTTCCTCTTATCATGAAGTTTTTGCTTCAGCGCCGTCATCTTGCTCCTCAGCATACTTCTACAATGTACATTCCTGATTCGCGTTCAGATCCTTTGTTTATTGACAGGGTGCCTGATTTGTTTTTTGCAGGGCACATTCACAAGGCAGGCGTTTTGCATTACAGGGGTACCTCTCTTGTTGCCGGCAGTTGTTTTCAGTCCAGGACTGCTTATCAGGAAAAGTTTGGTCACGATCCAGAGCCGGGTGTTGTGCCGGTTGTTAACCTGCAGTCCAGGCAGGTTTTGATGATGAGGTTTTGAATGATAGCATCTGTTGAAATGTCAAAATATTTTAATGGCTTGAAGTCAGAAGTTGCGCGTCTGCATAGTGTTGCTTCTCAGGCGCGTTCCAGGGGTTTTGATCCTGCTAAGGTTGTTGAGGTTTCTCTTGCTGAGAATATGGCTCAGCGTGTTGTCGGTCTTATTTCAGTTGTTGCTCCTCAGATTGTTAATTCCGGCGTTGTTGAGCGCATTATTGAGTTGGAAGCCCAGTTTGGCTCTCTTGATTGGCGTGTTGCTTTGAAGATTGCTGAGGAGATTGCTTTGGAAAAGTTTTGCAAGTTTGAAAGCAGGCAGAAGGCTATGGAGATGGGCATTCGTACTGGTTTTGCTTATGTGACCGTGGGTGTTGTTAGCTCGCCGTTGGACGGCATTGTCAGCATTGAGGTCAAGAAGAGGATGGATAATCGTGGTGAGTACATTTGTGTTAATTTTGCTGGTCCTATCAGGAATGCAGGCGGTACCGCTGCTGCAGTCAGCGTCATCATTACTGACTATGTGAGAAAGTGTTTGGGCTATGATGTTTATGATGCTCAGCCTGATGAGATTAGGCGTGCTTCTACTGAGCTTCAGGATTATCATGAGCGCGTTACCAATCTTCAGTATTATCCCAGCGAGCCTGAAATAGAATTTTTATTGAAGAACTTGCCTGTTGAGGTTAGCGGTGATGCAAGCGAGAAGATTGAGGTTTCTAATTTCAAGGATTTGCCTCGTGTTCCCACCAATCAGATCAGGTCTGGTTACTGCCTGGTGTTGTCTTCCTGTATTCCTTTGAAAGCTCCTAAGTTGTGGAAGCAGTTGAGTGTTTGGGGCAAGTACTTTAATCTTGATTCCTGGAATTTTCTTGATGAGTTCCTGCACATCCAGAAGAAGGCAAAGGCTGGAAAACAGCAGGCAGAGTCTCATCAGAAGATTGCTCCTGATTATACTTATATCTCTGATTTGGTTGCTGGAAGGCCTGTTCTTGGTTATCCTTTGCGTCCTGGCGGTTTTCGTTTGCGTTATGGAAGGTGTCGTACGAGCGGTTTTAGCGCGCAGTCTATTCATCCTGCTACTATGTACATTTTGAATCAGTATATTGCTACTGGCACTCAGTTGAAGACAGAGCGTCCTGGCAAAGCTGCCAGTATGACTTCTTGTGATTCAATTGAGGGTCCTGTTGTTAAACTGCTGGACGGCTCTGTTCTTCAGGTTCATACTATGGATGACGCGAAGCGCGTTCAGCCTTTTATCAAGGAGATTTTGTTTTTGGGTGATATTTTGGTTTCTTATGGTGATTTTTTCAATCGTGCTCATCCGTTGGCGCCTGCCGGCTATTGTCACGAGTGGTGGTTGCAGGAGGTGAAGCGTTCTTTGAATGATGTGCCTCCGATTTCTTCTGCTCAGGAAGCTGTTGCTCTTGCTCGCGCTACAAAGACGTCTTTGCATCCGGCGTATGCTTGTTATTGGAATTTGTTGTCTAATGATGAATTCCGAAGTCTTCTTGACTGGCTTGATACTGCAAAGGTTCATACTACTGAGCTCGGCATTCAGAAGATTGTTCTTCCTGCAAATGATGCCAAGCGTTGTCTTGAGCTGGTTGGTTTGCCTCATCTTTTTGTTAATAATGAGTTTGTTGTTATTGAGCGTGATTTTGCTGTTGTGCTTGCTGCCATGTTTCATTTGATTGATGAGAAGCCGAGTTCTTTGAAGCGTTATATTGCTGATGGTTCTGTGCTTGATGCCATTAATCAGTTTTCTCCTTTCATTATCCGCGATAAGGCAGGGACTTTTATCGGTACCCGTATGGGTCGTCCTGAAAAGGCGAAGCAGAGGGAGCTTACAGGTTCTCCTCACGTCTTGTTCCCTGTTGGCGATGAGGGTGGTCGTTTGCGTAGTTTCCAGAGTGCTCTTTCTGCAGGCAGGGTTACTGCTGATTTTTCGTTTTTCTTCTGCCAGAAGTGTAATGCTGAGACTGTTTTGGGCGTGTGTGAGGTTTGCGGTTCTCAGACTGTTCAGAAATGGAGGTGCGAGCGTTGTGGTTTGCAGGATTCAGCTAATTGTTCTGCTCACGGTCCTAATGACCCGAGTTCTGAGCGTTCTATTCCTATCAAGCATTATTTTGATTCTGTTCTTTCCCAGCTCGGCATTCAGCAGTATCCTGAGCTGATTAAGGGCGTGAGAGGAACGAGCAACAAGGAGCACATTCCTGAGGCTTTGGCAAAGGGGATTTTGCGTGCCCGTTATGATGTTCACGTTTACAAGGATGGTACTACCCGTTATGATATGACTCAATTGCCGATTACTCATTTCAAGCCTTGTGAAATTGGCTCTTCTATTGAGCGTTTGAAGGAATTGGGTTATGTTAAGGACATTTACGGTTTTGACCTTGTTAATGATAATCAGATTTTGGAGTTAAAGCCTCAGGATATTGTTTTGCCGAGTTGCAGCGAGAGCCCTGATGATGGTGCTGATAAGGTTCTTGCCAACGTTTCTCATTTTGTTGATGACGCTTTGGAGTTCTTGTACGGTCTGCCTCGCTTGTACAATATTGCTTCTGCTCAGGACTTGATTGGTCATGTTGTTGTTGTGCTTGCTCCTCACACTTCTGCCGGAATTGTTGGCAGGATTATTGGCTTTTCAAAGACTCAGGGCTTGTTTGCTCATCCTTTGCTTCACGCCGCTACAAGGCGTGATTGTGATGGTGATGAGGCTTGTGTTGTTTTGTTGATGGATGCTTTTCTTAATTTCAGCAAGAAGTATCTTCCTTCTTCAAGGGGTTCTACTATGGATACTCCTCTTGTCCTGACCAGTGTTCTTACGCCTAGTGAGGTTGATGACATGGTCTTTGATATGGATGTGGCATCGCAGTATCCTTTGGAGCTTTACGAGGCTGCTTTGCAGTATAAGGCTCCTTGGGAGGTTAAGGTTTCTCAGGTTAAGTCTCGTTTGAACAAGCCTGAGCAGTATGAGGGTATGATGTTTACTCATGATGTTTCTAATCTTAATCAGACTGTTCGGTGCAGTGCTTACAAGACATTGCCTTCTATGGAGGATAAGTTGAAAGGTCAGATGGATCTTGCTGAAAAATTGAGGAGTGTTGATGCTTCTGATGTTGCCCGATTGGTTATCGAGAAGCATTTTTTGAAGGACACGAAAGGAAATCTCAGGAAGTTTTCAATGCAGGAGTTCCGTTGTGTTGCTTGTAATGAG
Source organism: uncultured archaeon (assembly GCA_902385765.1). Taxonomy (GTDB): domain Archaea; phylum Nanobdellota; class Nanobdellia; order Woesearchaeales; family ARS49; genus CABMGU01. Next base: position 4,455 of record CABMGU010000014.1, read on the forward strand.
AAGTTCCGTCGTCCTCCGCTTGTTGGCAAGTGCACTAAGTGTAATGGCAAAATCATTTTTACAGTCAGTGAGGGTTCTGTTTCCAAGTATCTTGAGCCCACTATTTCCTTGGCTAAAAAATATAATGTTTCTCCTTATCTTCAGCAGACTATTGAGTTGCTTAAGGTTCGTTTGGAGAGCGTGTTTGGCAAGGATCCTGACAAGCAGGTTAATTTGGGAGCGTGGTTTGGGTGAAAATTGGCATCATCGGCAGCATGCAGTTTACTGAGAAAATGCTTGAGGTGCGTGATAAGCTCTGTAAATTGGGTCATGATGCTTTTGTTACAGGGTTTGCCGGCTCTTTTATTGGAAAAACAGACAATGAAAAGGAGCAAATTAAAATATATCAGAAAACGCATTCAGATGCTATGAGGGAATTCTGGAAAATAATGCAGGACTCTGATGCGGTTTTGGTTATGAACTTTGATAAAGGTGGAATTAAGAATTATATTGGTGGCAACACTTTGATGGAGATGGGTTTTGCTCACGTTTTAAACCAGAAAATTTTCTTGTTGAACCCTATTCCTGAGATTCAATTTTACAAAACTGAGATAGAGGCGGTGAGGCCGGTCATCATTAATGGTGATTTGAGCCTGATAAAATGATGCGTCCTGGTGTTGGCGTTGGAGTTATTATTAGGAAAGACAACAAGATTTTGTTGCAGAAGCGTATTAATGCTCACGGTTCTGGTAGTTGGTCTCCTCCTGGTGGTCATATGGAGTTTGGTGAGTCTCCTGAGCAGACTGCTGTTCGTGAGACTATGGAGGAGGTTGGTGTTTCTATTAGGAATCCGAAAGTTGTGGGTGTTACTAATGATGTTCATCACGCAGAGGGTAAGCACTATATTACTATTTTTGTTGAGGCAGAGTATGCTGGCGGTGAGGCAAAAGTTTGCGAGCCTGACAGGTCTTCTGATGTCGGCTGGTTTGCTTTTGATAATCTTCCTGAGCCGTTGTTCATGCCTTTGAAGAGTTTTGTTGAGAACAAGCGTTTGCTTTAGTTTATCTTTCCCAAGTCCTCATTGATAACTGTGGGCTTCATTCCAAGTATTTCTTCTTTATATGATATTTCGGGTATGTGTTTCAGTAGGAATATTTTTTTGTCAAGGTGGAATGCCAGCCCCATTTCCAATAGCGTGTTGGCTCCGATGTATCCTGAAATGTTGTTTTTTTCAAAGTTTGTCACAAGTATGGCGTCGCTCCATTCTACTTTGTTAAGGTGGTTTTTCATTGCCTCCGACATGCGGATCCATACCCAACTGTTGTTGTTTATTTCTGCTTTTCTTTTCTGATAGTATTCTTTGACAGGAATCATTTTTCCGTTTTCATCTTTGATTTCTGTTGGTGGCAGTTTTACTTCGTGTCCTTGTTGTTCTAATTTTTCTTTTATCTCAAGCATTTGGTCGTAGAATGCGATGCTTCCGCAGAGTGTGAGCTTCATTCTTGTATAAGTATCGCTTGTGCGTGTGGTGTTCCTTTGACTGTTATTACGTTTTCTTTGTCTATTACGCCTTCCTGCAGTCCCAAATTCACTGCTTCTGTGCCGACCAGGTTGACTCCGTCTGCGTTTCTCATCAAATCGCCGATTTCTTCAACGCTCATTTCTTCTCCTTTGTAGAATTCTCCCCGTAAATCGAGTTGTTTGCCGTTTTCTTCGAGCAGTTTGCCTATCAAGTCTTTATCGCAGACAGCTATTATTGTTCTGCTTTCTTTTTTGTGTATTTTTACGAGCATTGTCATTCTATATCTTGGATTTTACTGGGTGTTTGCTTCCGCAGGCTGAGCATTTCAAAAAGCTGAAGTCTCCTTCCTTTTTGATTTCAGTGTCCGGTTTTCCGCAGTCAGGGCATAGCACGAATTCGTGTGCGTATTGTTTTATTTTGTCATTGATTCTGCTTGCGGGTATTTTTGCTCCGAGTACTAATAGTCCGGATCTTGATATTTCGCCTGGAGTTGCAAGTTCTTTTAGCACGTATTTCAGTAAGTGTTCTGTTTCTCTGCGTAGCACGCTCGCTATCTGTAAGAAGTTGGTAATTATGGTTTTGTTGCCTTCAAGGTGTCCTTTTACCTTTGGTATTTCAAAGCGTTCTTTTTCAAAAACGCTTTGAGGCAGTCGTTCGCGTGCCCTTTTCAGCAGTAGCTCGTATTCCATACGACGATAAAGCTCTATGAGGGTATTTAAATATTTTGCAAGTTTAGAACAATGCTGGTGTTACGAATACTTCCAGCAGGGCTGCGATGAACAGCACCAGTACTGATAATAGCAACAGGTCTGAAACGTCCAGCAATACTTTTTCAAATTTTCCTGTGCCGAAATCGTGTTTTACGATTGATACTGATAGGATGCCTCCGGCAATGCCTGCAATGATGTATGAGAAGATTTCAGGAAGGCCGTGGATTGCGTAGCGCAAGATGCTTAATGAGCCTACGTAAAAATATGCTGCGATTTTGCTGAAGCCTGCAACTCCTGCGAACTGCGACATGTGTGAGCGTATGAAATTGCCTGATGCTGCTCCTATTACGCTTGCGTTCCACGTGAGTATGAATATTGCGCCTGCGCCGTATAGGAAGCTGAATAATATGCAGAAAATCAGCACTTTGACGTTGTTTAGGAATATCTTGCTTAATAGCGCGGTTTCTGTTATTTTTCCTGTCACGTGCTGGTTTAGGTTTGTGATGGTTTGGGATTGTACGCGGAATAGTCCGGATGCGACATCCGATGGCAGCGCGCTGTACCAGAAGGAGAACGCGATTGCCATGCCTGCAAATAGTATCAGATAGAAAAATAGTGCAGGTGCGTGCTCGCGTAGCATTGATTGTCCTTCAGTTTCCAAGTCCTTGTTTTCTTCAAAGCGCAGTGTGTGGAACATTAATGGTACTGTTGCTAGTGCTGCAAGAAAAACCATGACCATGCTGCTTTGTTCTTCAAAAATCCACATTGATAGAAATATGGCTAAAGTTGCGTATGCGAAGCCGAGTAGCAGTACTGCTAATGGCTGTCGCTCAGCACGCGGCGGTGATAATAGTGATTCTAGCACCATCTTTTTCAATCACAAGCGGGCGGATGTCTTTATATACTTTTGGTTGAGGTCTGATGCTCTAATCAGTGTCTTGCCGCTCTCGGTCTCCAACGAATTTCTTCTCCCCACGCAAGGCAAGGGGAGAAGAAATTCACAGGTATCTGAACAAAGCAGCAAATTTGTCATTTATTCCAGAATTCTTAGTTTTCCTGGTCTTGTCTCGAATATTTCTCCTGTTGATAACAGATGTATTACTTTGTCTTCGCCTATTTTGTTGACGACTTTTTGGTAATCTGCTCCTTCTCCTGTGTCTAATGCGCGTATTATGCTTATCGGGTCTTGTCTTGGGTGTATTTTTTCTCTTATTTCCAGCCATTTCGGGTCTATTTTTTTGACTATTTCTCCTAATATGTAGCATTGGTTGTCGTATATTCTTGGTCTTCCGATTACAAGCACAGTGTCGCCTATTTTTGTATCGAATGCGTTTTCAAAAGTTCTTATGAGTATGCTTCCTGTGCTGTCGTCAACCACAAGCTCGTTTGTTGATACTGCAACTCCGTATATTCTTGCCCTGTTTATCGTGCTTCCGTCTTTTAGCATGATTTCGGTTGGCGAGTCTTCTTTTGGGATAAGGCTTCCGCTAAGTAGTTCTGATATCCAGACGTGTTTTGCTGTGTCTCTTTCCACCCGGTTAGAATTTCCGTTTTTGGTTTATATGTTTTTATGTTCTGCACTTTGCTATTTCGCTGGCTCTGCTTGTCAAATGAATTTCTTCTCCCCTTAGCTTGTATGGGGAGAAGAAATTCGTAGTAAACTGTCGCTCTAAAAGAAATAATCTACTGCTGTGGTAGTGTGGCTTTGATATTGGATATTTCTGCCAGAGATGTGCAGGAATTTTTCATGTACGGGTTTGTTATTTGAGAGCAGACTGAGAAATCGTTCTTGTATGCGAATGGTATGTAGCACGCGTCTCGTACGTCTGAATCTGCAACTCTTGTGCATGGTTCTTTGCTTCCGCTGGCTTCTGATATTGTGCTTAAGCATCCGTCAATCAGCACTCGTTGTGCCATTGATTCGCAGGATTCGAGTGCTTTTGGCAAGTCCGTGACAGCTAATTCTTTCGCTTTCGCGTTAATTTCGTCTGGTCCTATTGGTCTTTCAGCGCAGTCTAACACGCAGGTTGTTTGTGTTTCTCCTGCTTCGCATTGGTTGTTTCCGCAGCAGGGCGTTATTGGTGTGTGTATGCATATCCCGTTCTGGCAGGCATCTGTTGTGCAGAAGTTCAGGTCGTCGCATCCGCTTGGGCAGGTTGCTTGTGCAGCTTTTGCCTGCTCTGTTGTTTTTTCTTTTAGTGCTTCGCCTGGAGCTGTTTTTTTCATAGCTTCTGTTATTTCGAAATCTGCTGATTTTGTAATTGATTTTCCGCCGTAATTTAGTGTTGCTTGAACAGTGTATGCTCCTGGTGTTGCTCCTGGAAGTGAAACCGTGCTTGGGATGCTTGTTCGTGTTGTTACTGTGAAGCTTTCTGTTTTTGATGCTATTTTTCCTGAAGGTCCTGTCACATAGTAATCTATCAGGCCTTCGGTTTTTGTTCCGCTTGGGTTTTGTATGTCAAAGTTTACTGCTAAGTCCTGTCCAGGTGAGATTTTTGTGCTGAATAAGCTGGCAGAAAAGCTTAGTATTGCTGGTGCTGGCTGTAATAGTTTTAATGCCAGCAGAATGCCTCCTGCGAGTATGAGTATTATCAGGAATGCGATTACGAGTGTTTGTGTGCTTATGCGTTTTTCTACTGGTGCTCCTGCGAGTTGTAGTGCGTAATTGACATCAGATGGAGAATAGCCTGCATTTGTCAGTGTAGTTCTGATAGTTCCGGCATCGTATCCTTGTTGTAAAAGCCGGCGTACGTATTCTACTAGAGTTTCCTGCACCATCTTTTTTTGTTATTTATCTTGCTCGTTATTTAAATCCTGCTGATGAACCCTCTTCTTGGCTCGAATATGTCTCCTGCTCTTTTTAGTTTTTGGATTATTTCTTCTGCCTCTGCTTCTATGATGTCTTTTTCTGCTGCTGCTTTTATTACGTCTTCTACTGGTATTGTTTTGCCTACTTTTGCTTCCAGTTCTTGTATTAGTTCTTTGATTATGATTAGTTTGTTTCTTGTGCTTGCTGGCGTGTCTGTTGCTATTCTGTCGATGTCGAACGTTCCTGTTTTTTCATCAAGTGCGACCTGTCTCAAGCAGTAGTCCAGAAGTTCTACTGCTTTTTTTGCGTCTTTTTTCAGGACTTTGTCGCTTAGTCTTATTTTTGCTGCTGCTTCTGACAGTCTTACGAGTCCTTCCAGCTGTCTTGCTGAGATTGGTATTGCTTTTATTTCTCCGCTTGCTGATGCTCTCATTTTGAGATAGTATTCCTGCAGTTCTTCTGCTGCTGCGTCTGTTAGTTTTGGGAATATGTTTTGTCTTGCGAATGCGAAGTATTTTCTGAGTAGTTTTGTGTTGATTTCCGGTTTTTCGACGTTGTTTTTGTGAAGTTCGAGTATGAATTTTGCCATTTTTTCGTCTTTTGTTGCGTCTGGCAGGTCTTTGATTGGGAAGATTAGGTCGAATCTGTTGATGAGTGTTGGTGCCAGGTTTATCTGTCCTGCAACAGTTTCGTATGGGTCGAATCTTCCGAATTTCGGGTTTGCTGCTGCTAAGACTGTTGTTTCACATCTCAGGCTTGCCTGTATGTTTGCTTTGCTGATTGTGATGCTTTGCTGTTCGAGTGCTTCGTGCATTGCCCATCCGTCTTCTTTTGTCATTTTGTCCATTTCGTCAATGCAACACAGTCCTTTGTTTGCCAGCACTAATGCTCCTGCTTCAAGGCTCCATCCTTGGAGGAATTCGTCTTTGACTACTGCTGCGCTGAGGCCTGCTCCTGATGCTCCCTTTCCTGTCACATATCTTCCTTTGGGTGCTACGAACTGCATTCTTTTGAGTAATTGTGATTTTGCTGCTCCTGGGTCTCCTACTAACAGCACGTGTATGTCTCCTCTTGTGATTATTCCGTCGTCTCTTTTCTTTCTGACTCCTCCTGCTAATTGCAGTGCGAGTGCTTCTTTGATTTTGTCGTGTCCGTAGATGCTTGGCGCCATTGAGTTGACGATTTTTTTCATCAGGTTTGGGTCTGCTGCGAGGTCTTTGATTTCTTTGAGTTCTTCTGGTGAGATGTTTATTTCGCTGTAGTCTTCTTCTACTCCTTCAAGGTGGTTTGCTTCTATGAACAAATCGAACTTGGTGCTTTGCCCTCCTGTTCTGAGGAATATCGGGACTTCTTTCACCTGTCCTGTTACTGCTACTCTTGCTCCGGGGTTTGTTCTTTTCTCGGTCAAAGGAGAAACTAAGTCATTCGTCAGCAAAACGTTCATTCTTTTCGGTTGTTCTCCGCCGTCCAGTTGTTCTGGTACTTCTTCGAGCACCATCATTTGTGCGTCCACAAGTTCTTTGCTTACGAGCTTGAATTTTCCTTTTCTTCCGCAGCTGCATCTTGTTGGTTCTTGGAATTTGGTGTCTAATTGCAGAATGGAGTGCGTGTTTCCGCAGCTTGGGCATTCGAATTTTGCTGCTGCGACTTGCGGTCTTACTTCGCTTTTGTTTCTGACTACTCCTTGGAATCCGTATAGTTTGTTGAGGTGTTTGCTTCTTATGTCTCTTATCATTATTTGCGCGCTTAGCGGCAGGTTTCTGAACCTTAGAATGAATCCTTTTACTGTCTGTCCGATGTTTAGCTGTTCTACTGCTATTTCTGCTGCTTTCAGGACTTCTTCCGGCTGGTCTAATAGCAGGTCTGCTACTTCCGGGTCGTGCATTGCCAGGTTGTTGAATTCTACTGTGAGGCTTTTTTCTCCTTTTCTTGTTCTTTCAAGTATCTGGTCATAGTATGTTTTCTCAAGAAACTCCTGTGCTTTTGTGATTAAAGTAGTAGCGTCCATTTTCCCCCGGTTAAGAGATGGAAGGGAACTTAAAAAGGTTTGTGGTGTTCGAGTTATATACCCTAACGTTTCCGATGGAAACTATCGTCGAGAAAGATGAAAAAGAAATTAAAAATTTAGCTACTTCTGCTTGACTTTCTTCAAATTCTCTATGAGCTTGTCTAGTGCTCTGTTTACTTCTTCTTCGGATTTTGTTCCTGTGCAGACTATTTTGCCGTTTGAGAACAATAGGAATGTTGCTTTCTGCTCAGGCAGCTTATACACGAGTCCTGGGAATTGTTCTGGTTCGTACTCGGTATTCTCGAGCTTCATTGCGAGTATGTTCAAATTAAGGTCCATTCCTACTGAGCCAGCTGCTACTATGTTTTGTATGTTTACCTGTGGTTCTATCTTAATCTTGACATTAATCTTTTCTAGTGATTTGATTATCTTCCTGATGCTTTCGTGGACCTTGTCCATGCTTCTTGCGCCAGTGCAGACTATTTTGCCTGAGCTGAATATCAAAGCGCTTGTTTTTGGTTCTTTTATTCTTATGACAAGTCCTGGGAATTGTTCTGGGTTGTATTCTGTGTTTGAGAGTGTTGCTGCCATTTTTTCCAGTGGTATGTCGTGTCCTAATGATGCGCTGACTACTATGTTCACCACTTTGATTTCTCGCTGAGAAGTTTCTTTTGCCTTTTTAGCCATTTTTAATCCCCCCGACGACATTTAAAAAGGAGTTATTTAAATACTTTGTGATTTATATACTGAAGGAGCAATATCGTCGATAAGAATGAATTATTTTAAATATGGAAATTAATACACTTTCATTGCTTTTCTTAGTATTGTGCTGAACACTATTGCAGAAAGGATGTACACCCATATCCAGCTTAGTTTCCAGTAGACTTTCAATGGTTTGTTTCCCAGTGCTACTGTTTTGAACACGTTGCTTTTGTAGCTTTCTGGTGTTGTTGCGTATCTTGGCGCTGTTGTGATGATGATTTTCTTGTCTATTTCCTGTTCGTTGCTGGAAAGTGTTGCGAAATACTCCCCTTCAGCGCCTTTCAGTTTGAACTTGGCTGTTTTGTCTGTTATCAAGCTCGTCTTCTCTCCAACCACTTCCAATCCTTCCGGCACGTTTATCGTCACGTTTCCTTCAACGTTTTTCGCCATCGTCACAACCATCTCAAATTCCTCTCCCGGCATCAAAGGTTGGTAAGCGAAGTGCGCGTTCATCCATCCGAAGATTAGTAGTATCGGTATGAAAGTTATTAGTGTGGGCTTCATGCTTTTGCCCATGTATTTCATGTTTAGCGACATGGTTTCTTTCTGTATTTTGCCGAGCTGTTCCATGTCTTTTGTTTCTTTCATTTGCTGCTGGTACTTCTTCAGGCCGTCTTTCATCTGTTTCATTTCTTCCTGGTTTGTCGTGAACTTGTATATCACTACAATAAGTATGGAAATGATGAGCGACAGCACGAGTATTGCCCAGATAGGATTCCAGTTGAGCATGAATCCGAGTGTTTTGTCAAAGAATTCCTGTATCAATTTATCCTCCCATGAATTTGCGTAGCATGGGGTTCATGTCCATCATGTGTTGTCTTGCAATATCTTCATATAATCTGTAAACAATCATGACTGAAAGTAATAGGCTTGTTCCGTTTGTTAGTGCTCCGCTGATGTCTGCTAGTCCTGCCAGCATTCCTACTGCCATTGCTCCCATTATTGTTAATGGAGTGATGTATCTCTGCAGTAATCTTTCAAGCACTCTTTCGTCTTTTCTGAATCCTGGTATCTGCAGTCCTGATGACATTATTTGTTTTGCCTGGCTTCTTGCGTCCATTCCGCTTGTTTGTACCCAGAACCAGGAGAATACGACTGCGCCTGTTATCATGAATATGATGAATACAATTCCGTGAAGTAGTGTTCCTAATGTTAGTCCTCCTTTGATTAATCCTCCTACAAGGTCAGGCGGCGATATCCATGCGACAAATCCTGTTGCTGGCGAGTTTCCTGCGAAAGTGCCGAGTATTGGGAATCCCCAGTTCTGCAGTAGTCTTGCCCATAATTGTACGTTTGCGAATAGTGCGCTTATCAGGATGACTGGGATATTTGAAGTATAAATGAAGTGTAATGGCCATCTTATTCCGTGTCCTCTTACTCTTCCGAAGGATAGCGGGATTTCTACTTTCATTGCTTGCGCGTAAACTGCTATGACGAATATGAGTGCTGTTGATAGTATGCCTGATATCATTAATAGTGCTGTTTGCGGGTCTCCTGCTGATAAGCTCTGGAATAATGCAGGCAGTGCTCCTGTTGCTATGCTCGGGTTTGTTGGAGAGGGCAATGGTGATAATATTCTGATGAACAGTGATTGTGAGACTCCTGCTGCGATAAAGAGTGATACTCCTGAGCCAAAGCCCCATTTTGTGGTGACTTCGTCCATAAACATGATTAGTATTCCTCCAAGTACGAGCTGGAATACGAGCAGTAATTCCATTTGGAAGTATAGTATTGTTCCTGCGAGTGCTTCTGGCGGTGCCAGTCCTCCCATGAATACGTATATTGATGATTCAAATATTACGAAGAATACTGAGAGTAGTTTTTGCACTCCTTGGAATCTTTGTTTTCCTTCTTTTGTTGTTAAGTCGAATTTGACCAGTCCGCTTCCATTAAGCAGTTGCAGGACTATGCTTGCCGTGACTATCGGTCCGATTCCAAGCGAGATTAGGCTTCCAAAGCTTGCTCCAAGGATGATTGACAGTAATTCAAATCTTTGCAAAGCGTTTTGTCCGAGTCCGAACAAGGGCACCAGTCCAAGTATGAAGAATAGTACGAGTATGATGCCTGTCCATTTGAGTTTTTCTTTGAATGATAATTTTTTTTGTGTTGGATGGCTGACTTCTGGAAGGTTTTTCAGTATTGTGTCCCAGAGACTCATTTGTTCACCAGTTCGCCGCCGGCTTTTTTGATTTTTTCAGCCGCGCTTACTGCTGCCTTTGCTACAATTATTTTAACTTTTCTTGTTATTTTGCCTGTTCCCAGCAGTTTGTCATAGCCTAATTCTTGCAGGTTGAGAATTATTGTGCCTGCTTCTTCTTTGGCTTGTTTGTTTTTCAGCCAGAAAGGTATTTTCTCATCCACGCCTTTTAGTGTGATCGCATTGACAGTTTTGGCTGTTTGGCAGGCAAATCCGTGTTTTCCGAAGTATTCTGTTGCCCATATCTTTGTTTTTTTGTGGTCTGCTTTTTTGCCTGTTCCTGCCATTCCGTATCCGCCTTTTGAGCCTGAGTTTCTGTGCTTGTTTCTTCCCCAGCCGTGCGTTCCAGAGCGTTTTCCGGATTTTTTCTTGTGTTTGACTACCACTTTACATCATCCTCGTTAGCAGGTCATTGATCTTTTCTGCGCGGTTTCCGTATGCTCCGCCTTTTTTGAATGGCATTTTGACTCCTTTTCTTCCAAATCCTCTTTTTGGCGGGTTTAAGCAGAAGGTTTCCTTTCCTTTCTTTTTCAGTGCAGTTGCTGTTTTTTCGTCAACTGGTCCCCATGTTGCAAAAGGTTCAATTAATCTGAGCATTCCTTTTATGTGCGGTGTTTCTTCTACAATCACGCAGTGGTTTTTCTTGTTCAGGTTGAGTAGTTTGAAGGTGTAGCCTATGTCGCCTTTTTTTCTCGTGTCGCCTCGTATTCTTACTATGGCTATTTTCATGGTTTTTTGCCTTCTATCATGTATACGTTTTTGATTCCTTCTGGTCTTGGTTTGAATGCTGTCAGGTTTTTGAGTGCTTGAATGCAGGCTTCTATCAGGTTTACTTTTGAGCGTGTTTGTCCTGCTGCGTTGCTGTATACGTTTTCAATTCCTGCGAGTTTGAGTATTTTTCCGCATTCTTTCTCTATTACCAGTCCTTTTCCTTTTGGTGCAGGCAGAAGCGTCAGTCTTACCGAGCCGCATTTGCCTTTTACTGCCCAGGGTATGCTGTGTGGTTCGCTTGTTGCGTCTTCCCAGCTTCCTGCGCCTCTTCTTATCTTGAACAGATTGAGTTTTGCGTTTCTGACTGCTTTTTCCCTTGCTGGAACTGTGTCTTTGCTTTTTCCGTAGCCTATTCCGACATAACCGTCGGAATTTCCTACTACTGCCATGCAGGCAAAGCTTGGCTTGTTTCCTTCAGGTGTTTTTTTCTGTGTTTGCTTGAATATTCTTCTTGAGCCTCCTCCGAACTTTCCTTTGCTCTGTCCTATCATGAGGAGTTCTGATTGTAAGTTTGGCATCAAACAATCGACTATTTGGTCTTCTAGGATTGGTATTCCATTGTCGAGGATTGTGTCGATTTCCTTGACTTCTCCGTTTTTTACTTTTCTGCCGAGTTCTGTTTTTGGTTTCCAGCTTTCTATGTCTATTTTTATTTTTGGTTTTGTTTCTGCTTCAATTTCCGGGATTTCCGTGATTACGTCCTTTTCAACTTCAAGTTTTTCTTCTTCTTCGTGTTTTTCGTTCATGATGCACCTATTGCCTTCTTTACTGCGTCAAAGTGTTGCGGCAGTGTCTCCGGGTCAAGTTTTGCTTTGAGGTACTTGCCGAATTGTTTTTCATATTTTTCCTTGTTCGCTTTGAGTTGTTTTGCGTAGCTTGCGATGTGTTCTCCTCTGATGCGTTGTACATTTGGCACGACTTCTTTTGATACTGACAGGTTTAATCCGCCGTCTACAGCTCCTTGTGCTGCTGCGTATAGTATGCTTCCTTTTACGCTGGTGTTCTGGCCGATGTCGAGTGCGCATTCAATTTTTTTCTTTGCTTTCTTCGCCAGAAGCAGGCCGACAAGATATGCTGCGCCTGTGTTTTGTGTTCCTGCTTTCCATCCGTATTTTGCCAGTTCTCTTGTGTGTGCTGTCAAAACGATTTTGTCTCCTTTCGGCTGGAACTCTATGATTTGGAGGCTGATGTGGTTCAGGCTTTTTCTGACTACCAGTCTTGGCTTGTTTCCCAGCAGCATTTTCATTCTTTTCTTGTAGTCTGTTTTTCCTTCCCGTTTCCTTCTGTATGGTACTGAAATCGTGTTTGCCATTATTTCCTCTTAATCATCTCTTGTTCTTTTATGTAGATTTTGATGTGTTTTGTGCTTCTGAAAAATCCGCCTTTGACTTTTCCGTATAAGTCCCTGAATGCCTGTTTGTCGATTAGCTGGTTATCCCTGAGTTTTTTTATGAGTTTGCGTTGTGTGCGGACTCCGGCTATCCAGGTGTCTTTCGGGTTTTGGCGTGCTGTCGCTTTGCCTTTTCTGGAGCCGTGGCCTGCCTGTCTTCCTTTTCTTTTCTGGCTTTGGATTTTTTTGGCTCTTGCCCTGCTGACGCCTTTTGATTGTAATTTTATGATTATTCCTTTGTTTATCAGGCGTTTTACATCGAAGGTTGTGATGGCTTCTTTTATCTCTGCCCGCTTTTCCGGATCAAATCTTATCCTGTTTGGTCCGCACTTGAGTGCATTTGCCGCTAATCTTTTTTGTAGTTCCATTTTATTCCTTCTTTGTCAGTATTTTTTCCATTTCTTTTCGTTCTTGTTCTTTTGTTGCTGTTTCTTCCTTCTTTGGCTGTGTTTTTTGTTTTGATTTCTGTTCTTTTGCCAGTGCTCTGTTCTTCTTTGCTTCTTTTCTTGCTGTTACATTGTCTGTGAGCTTTTTTATCATTTCATCAGTATTTTTGACATTCAATATAGTGAGTCCTTTCTGTTTGCAGGTTGTGAGTATTGTGATTTTTTTCTTGTCACCCACGTGTCCCATTATCACTCCCTGTGTTTTTGCGTCGATTTTAATGAGCTGGTCCGCGTTGTTTGCAACTATTGGCATCAGCCCGCTCGGGTGCATTCCTCTTACTTCTGCCGGTCCCCTGTAGCCTACATTTACGCTTGCTGGTCTTCCCCAGAGTCCGTCGCGCATTTTGCTGTGCATTCCTTTCGGTCTTCTCCAGCTTTCTCCGCCCACTTCTATGCGTTTTTGTGAGTCTTCACGCACAAATCTGGGTCTTCTTGCGCTGATTTCCTTTCTCAGTTCGAGTAATTTTTTGGTTGTCATGTTTCAAAGATTTTTTTGCCGGCTTTTTCTATCATGTAGATGCCGTCCTGGAATACTCTCAGGTCTCTGTTTGATTTTGCTGTGAGCAGTTCAATGTTGCTGGCTGCTTGTCCTGCCAGTTCTATGTCAGAGCTCTCAACGATTATCTGGTCTCCTTCTATTTTGACTGATACGTCTTTCGTTAGAGTGAGTGTTCTAGGGCTTTTTTCTCCCAGGAAGTTTTTGATTATGAATTGGTTTCCGCTTATTGATGCGTTCATTGGAAAGTGTCCGCTGCATATTTTTAGCACGTATCTGAATGGCTGTTGTACGCCTTTTATCAGGTTTTGCATATGTGCAGCAAACGAGTTTATCATTCGTTTTTGCCTTTTTGTTCCTTTTGTGCAGGATAAGGTGACTGTGTTTTTGTCTATCTTGAAATTTACTAGCGGGTCTTTTATGGAGCGTGATGCCTCTCCTTTCGGTCCTTTTACTGTGATGATTCCCTGGTTTATTGTTGCCGTTATTCCGCTCGGCAGTTGGATTTCTTCCTGCAGTTTTTCTTTCATTAGTAGCAGTAGGCTATGAGCCTTCCTCCGATTTTTTTCTCTCGTGCTTGTTCGTGTGTGATGAATCCGTGCGGTGTGCTTAGTATCAGTATGCCTACTCCGTTTGCCGGGAGGAATCTTTTCTCGAATTTCAGGAACCCGTTGGCTTTTATCGCGAATCTTGGCTTGATGACTCCGCATTTGTTGATGTTTCCCAGGAGGTTGAGCTTTGCGAATCCTCCTCTTCCTTCGCTTATTTCTTCCAAAGCGCCGGTGTATCCTTTTTCCTGCATTATTGCGAGCACTCTTCTGATTGTTTTGCTGACTGGATGGATGAGGAGTTCTTTCTTTCCTGTAGTCTCGTGTGTGATGATTGCGGACATCACGTTTGCTAATGGGTCGTTTAACATTTTTCCTCCTAGCTGTATTTCTTGAATCCGATGTTTGTTGCGACTTCTCTGAAACAGCACCTGCAGAGTTCCAGGCCGTATTTTGAGATATGTCCTCCGTATCTTCCGCATCTTTTGCATCGTTTGAGGCCTAATCCCGTCTTTCTTACTTTTGGCGCATTATGTTTGATGTATTTTTTCATCTTTATGGGCTTCATTTTGAGCTGTTTGAAGGCTTTTTTCCAATCGCTTGTTGTCATGATTGTTCACCTATGTTCACGTTGAAGTTTTTTTGCATGAAGACCATTGCTTCCTGTTTGTTGACTGTGTGTTTTCTCGGGAGTTTTTTCTGTTCTATCTTGCGTCTTTTTATTCTGTATCCTGGTTTTTCCAGGGTGACGCATACTTGAAGTCCGAGAACTCCGATTTTCGGGTCGTAAGTGACGCCTGGTATGTCTATGTATTCGTGTATTCCGAAGCTTATGTTTCCTGCTTCATCGAATTGTGATGGCTGTAATTTCTTGTTTTTCGCGTCCAATAGTCTTTTCAGGATTTCAACTGCTTTGCTCTTGCGCAGTGTTAGTTTGCATCCTATTGGCAGTCCTGGCCTTAGTCCCCAGGTCGGTATTCTTTTGTTTGTTACTGTTTTCATCGGTTCTATGCCGGTTATCATTCTTAGTACTGCGATTCCTTTTTCCAGTCTGCTCTGTTCTTTTCCTGCGCCTACGTTGAGCGTGACTTTCTCTATCCTCGGTTGTTGCATAGGGTTCATAGTTTGATTGCCGGCGTGTTTTTGCCGACTACGAATGCGAATTTGCTCAGTGTTTCAACTTTTTCCTTGTCTTTTGAGCACCAGACTTTGTTTTCTTTGATTTCTTGTATTGTGCCGATTGTGCCTATGTGTCTTCCGCTGGTTATGAATGCTGTATTTCCTTTTGCGAGCGGGAAGTGTTCGATTATTTTCTGGCTCGGCAGCTCGATTAGAATGCTGTCTCCTGTTGCGTATTCTTTCTTCTCAACAAGCAGGTTTCTGCCGTCTGACAGGTTTAGCTGTGATTTTCCTTTTCGGTTTGTTGTTTTGTTGTTGATTCTGCATATTTTTTTGTTTGTTTCTGATTCTGGGATGTTTATGAATTTCAGCCTGCCTTTCTGGTCAAGGGTGCATCTTAAATTTGTGTTTGGCTTGATGCTGACCGTGTCCATGAAGCCGATGCCGAAGTGAATGTCCTTGATTATTTTTCCATCAATCATTACTGCTTTGTCATTGATTATTTTCTTGCTTTCTTTTTTTATTTGTGCGCATCCAAGCTGTTTTAGTAATAGTCCGATTGGAAGTGAGCGTTCTAATTCGTGTGCTCCTGGCTGTGGTCTGAGTATCCATTTGTTTACTTTTCTCAGTATTGTCCAGCTTTTTGGCGCCGCGTATGATTTTAAGTGCCTGCTCATTTCTGTTCACCCTTGGCTTCTTGTGTTAGTCTTCGTTTGTCTGCGTGTAATTCGAGTATTATCAGGTTTGACGTGTGTATAGGATACATTGCCTTGCTTCCGTCTTTCTTGATGAATTCTACTCCTGTGATGAATGCCTTCATTCGTTTTGTGTTTACCCTGTCTATCGTTCCTGTTTTGCCTTTGTGTTGTCCTCGTATTACTTTGACCTTGTCTCCTTTTCTTGCGCGTAATGCTCTTGTTTTCAGTTTGAGTCTGAGTTCTTTTGACAAATGGCTTCCCAGGAGAGTGCTTCTTACGTGCAATGGCGCGTTGCGTACGTAATTGCGTTGTTTTGTCGGTTTCTTGCTTCCAGTCCAGCTTGTGCTCCAGTTCATATTACAGTGCTCGCTATTTTTGCTACCAGCGGCCATCTTTCAGCTGCTTCTTTTGCAATCGGTCCTTTTATCATAGTTCCTTTCGGGTTGCCCAGGTCGTCTTTTACTACGACTGCTGCGTTGTCTTCAAACCTTATTCTTGTGCCGTCCAGTCTTCTGTATGGCATTTTTTGTCTTACTATGATTGCCATCACTACCTGTTTTCTCATTTCCGGTTTTCCTTCCACTACTGAGCAGGCGACGTAATCTGCTATCGCTGCTGATGGCTTTCTTCCCTTCGTGGTTTTTGCAGTCTTTATGCTTATGATTCTGAGTATTCGTGCTCCGCTGTTGTCGCACGCCAGCACGTTTGCCGTGTGGGGCAGTCCTCGTGTTATGCTTGCCTTAAGCGCTTTCATTTTCTTCTTTCTCCCGCTTGACTTTTGATTCTTCCATCATTTCCTGTTTTGCTTCGAATAGTTTTTCGTGTCCGAGTTTTTCTATGATGGTGAAGTGTTTTGTCTTGCTGATTGGTCTGCATTCTTCTACTTTCACTATGTCTCCTTTCTTTGCGTCAATGTCTTTTGGATTGTGCGCTTTGATTCTTGTTCGTTTTTTCTCGTATCTTTCGTATTTTGAAACGTATTTTCTTCTTGGCCATTCGACTGTTGCTGTTGACTGCATTCTTGCCTCTAATACGATGCCCGTGAACGTCCTTCCCCTTGTTCTGATGCTTTGCATTTTTCACCTACTTGATGATGATTGTTTCAGGCGCGAATCCAGCTTCAATGAGGATCTGCTTGACCTTTTGTTTGTGTTCGCCTTGGAGTTCGATTCTGTTTTCTTTTATCGTTCCTCCGCACGCGAGTTGGGCTTTGAGCTTTTTTGCCAGCTGTTCGAGATCGATTTCCTTTTGGTCAATCCCTTCGATAACAGTGTACATCTTGTTGAATTTTTTCGCCTCGATTCGGACGACAATTTTCTGGCTTTCTTTCGCGATGCTCTCGCAAACGCAAAGCTCTTTTGGTAAGCCGCATGTCACGCAGACCGTCATGCTTTTTTTCGTGCCTCCGCGAGAATTGTGTTTATTCTCGCGATTGTTTTCTTTGCAAGTTTGAGTTTTCCCGGATTTTTTGGTATTGTGCCGGTGGCTACCTGGGCGTTGTCTTTCATAAGCTCTTTGTACAGCTCTTGTTTTTTCTGATTTAGGTCGTTTTCGCCCAGTGCCCTTAATTCCTTTATCTTCATTTTTTTGCCTCAGGTGCTTCAACTTTTGGTTTGTTTACTTCCAAATCATCGGGCATTCTTGTTTGTGCTCCCATTATTGAGACTTTTACTCCTATTGCTCCGGTTTTCATTATGCAGGCTGCATTTGCTTTCTTGACGCCTTCGAATGCGATGTTTCCTGCTTTTTTGAGGTATCCGCTGTAGAATCTCCAGCTTTTTGCGCGCTGGCTTGGTACTTTTCCTGAGATTATGATTTCAATGCCTATCGCCCCTGAGCTTATGACGTCCTGCATTGTTTTGTGGCCGATTGCTTTGAACTTGTTTATGCCGAATCTTTCTATGGTGCTTGCTATTCTTTCTGCCACAATCTGGGCGTCCAGGTTTGGGTTTTCTACTTCCGCGATTTCTATCTGCGGGTTTTCAAGTTCGAATTTCTTTTTGAGCGTGTTTGTGAGTTTTTTGATGTTTTCTCCTTTTCTTCCTACCACCAGTCCCGGTCTGCTTGCATAAATGATTATTTTCTCTCCGAGCGGGGTTCTCATTAGTTTTGTGTGGCTGTGCCCGACGTTTTTGAGAGTTTCAGATATGAATTCCTGGATTCTGTGTTCTTTCAGTTTTTCTGCGATGAATTTGCGTTCAATCATTTCTTTGCCTCTTCTAATACTAATTCGATATGTGCTCGTTTCGTTTTTGTGCGCTGTCTGCCGTATTTCTGTGTTGTTGGTCCTTTTTGTGCGCTTGCGTGTCTTATGATTAGGTTTCCAGTGCTTAGTCCTTTGAATTGCGCGTTTGCCTCAGCGCTTTTCAGGAGGTCGAGTATCTCTTCGCAGGTTTTTACCGCGAACCTGCCGGCTGCCATTCCTGCTTTGTGTGCGACGTTTCTGTTGTATCTCGTGAACGGAATTGCTTTTTTGAGTGTTATCGCGTCTTCGAGCAGTTTTTTTGCTTTTTGGACGTTCATTCCTCGCACTGCTTGGCACACCTGTGTGCTTTTCTTGAGTGAGATTGGCAGTGAGAGGCCGACTGCTTTTGCGCAATTCTCCGTTATCTTTGTTGAATAGCTGTATGCCATTTATCTCACCGACAGCGATGCGCTGCTTCTTGTTGCTCCGATTCCTGGCGCGCTGTGTTTGACTTGTTTTCTTGTTAGTGCGAATTCTCCCAGCCTGTGTCCGAGCAGTTCTGGTTCTATTATGACCATTACCCATTCTTTTCCGTTGTATACCTTGATCGTTTTTCCTACCATTTCCGGGATTACTATCATGTCTCTTGCGTGCGTTTTGATGTCTTTCGGGTTTGCTTTGATGTCTTCCAGGAGTTTTTTCTCTACTTCTGTGAATCCGCGTTTTATCTTGCGTCTTTCTCGTGACGGAACTAATTTTGCGAATTCTTCGAGGCTAAGCTTCGTGAACTCTGATGCGCTTTTTCCGTGGAAAATGAATTCTTTTGCCATGTTTTCACTTCTTCCTTCCTGTGCGCCTTGGCCACAGTTTTCCGACTTTTCTTCCTGGAGGTGCAAAGTGTCCTACTGATTTGTTCTTTGCTTTTCTGCTTGTTCTCTTGTTTCCGTATGGGTGGTCGACTGCGTTTTGTGCTGCCGCGCTCGGGTTCGGCCATCTCTTGTTGGTCATTCTCTTTCTGAAATGCTGGACTCCTGCCTTAAGCATTGGCTTTTCCAGTCTTCCTGCTCCTGCTATTATTCCGATGCACGCCCTGCAGTTGAGGTTGAATGTTCTTTCTTTTTTGCTTGGCAGTTGTATTGTTGCATAGCTTTCTGTTTTCGCCAGTATTCTTGCTGCCGAGCCTCCTGTTCTGCAGAATTTTCCGCCGTCTCCTGGTTGTGATTCTATGTTGAATACTGGTGTTCCTTCAGGTATTTCTTTGAGCTTGAGTGTGTTTCCGGGGTTTACTTCGCCTCCTGGTCCTGTTTGTACTTCGTCTCCTATTTTGATGAATTCTGGTGCAGGCATGAGACAGTTTATTCCGTCTTCGTATTTTACTTCGATTAGCGGTGCGGTGTGTCCTGGGCATTTTATGATGTCAGTTACCCTGCCTTTTACCAGCTTTGCCGGCTCGCTTCGCATTTTTGCGTCTCCTGCGTATGCGAAGCTTTTTGCGCGGTATGTTGGTCCGCCTTTTCCTCTTGCCTGTTGTATTAATGACTTGCCCATTGTATTACATTATCCCCAGCGTTGTTGCGATGTCTATTGCTGGTGTTTCTTTTGCGAGTGTGATGTATGCGAGTTTTTCTCCTCTGACTGAATTGAGCGTGTTTACTGCTGTTACTTTTGCCTTGAATAGTTCCTGTATTGCTTTCTTTATGTCTTGCTTGGTTGCTTTTCTGTCTACTACGAAAACGAGTTTGTTCTCTGATTCCATCAGCCTGATGCTTTTTTCAGTTGCTAATGGATACTTGATTGTTATGTGTGCGTCCATCATATGAACAATTTCTCCTTGTCAAGTTTTTGTATTGCTGCTTGTGTGAATATTGTGAGTCTTCCTGCGTGTGTTCCTGGTGCGAGCAGTTCTGCATTGATGCTTGTTACTTCTGTTGCGTCCACTCCTGGTATGTTTTTTGCTGCCTTGAGCGCGTTGCATTTTCCGCTTAATACCAGCAGTGGCCCTTTTGTTTTTTTGTATCTTCTTCCTCGGAGTTTTCCTGCGCCGGCTCGCACTTTCTTTTCTTCTGCTCTTTCAAGTTCTTCTTTCAGTCCAAGTGTTTCAAGTATTTTCACCAGTTCGCTGGTTTTTGTTATGCTTTCAATGTCTGTTGAGAGAATGAATGGATAGTTTGCTGGCGTCTTGTGTCCTCTTTGTGTAACCGCGTCTTTGCTGACTGTCGCTGCCAGTGCGCTTCTTGTTGCTTTTTTTCTTTCCTTGTCATTTATTTTTTGTGCGATTATGTGTTCTGATGTTGGCGGGAATGCTCTTCTTCCTTTTACTGTTCCTGGCGCGAATGCTCCTACCCATATCATATGTTCTCCTCTTCTTACGAGTGTTTTTCTTGGCATTCTGCCGAGTCCTTTGCCGTATGCTCCTTTGTAGTCTCTTCTTGTTCTGCTGAGTCTTGCTGCCTGTTTTTTTCCTGCTCTTGGGTCTGCGCCGTATCTTTGTTTTTGGTGGCTTTGTATTGCTTCCACTGCTCGTTTTATCAAGTCCGGTCTTATTTCTTCTTCAAACTGTATTGGAAGTTTTTGCTTTCCGGTTTCCTTGCTTTCCTTGTTGAGTATTTTTAGTTCCATTTTATTGTTTTGAGCTCGTGCTCGTGTATGTTATTTGTGGCGGTTCTTTTGGCAGTTTTGTTATTATTAGTCTTGGCAGTGTCATTGTTATCAGTCTTTTGTGTGCTCCGCCGACGCTGCCTTTGATAAGGAGATATTGGTTTTTGACGAATCCGTATCGCATGAATCCGCCTTTTGCGTTTATTTTTGCCGGGTCGTCGTTTATTTTTATGATTTGTTTGTTTCTGTCAACTATTTGCTGGAATCCCATTTGTCCCTGGTGTGCTACTCGGTAAAGTCTTGGTCCGTGCCATGGTCCGAGGCTTCCCGGAGTCCTGATTCCTTTCTGGCTTTTGTGTGATCTTTTGTTTAGTCCGAATCTTTTCATCGGTCCTTGCAGTCCTTTTCCTTTTGTTATTGAGGTTATGTCTACTAGCTGTCCTTCTGTGAATACGTCTGTTATCTTGATTTCTTTTCCGAGGAGTCCCTGTGCATACGCGAGTTTTTCTTCAGGTTTTGTTCCGCCTATGCCGAGTTCGAAGAATTCCGGTGCTTTCTTGCCTATCGATGTCAGTTTGGGTTGTGTATACGCCAATACTCTGACTTCTGCCATATTTTTCGTGTCTGGTTGTTTTCCTGGTTTTTTCTGTGTTATTATTTTTCTCGATGTTTCTTTTTCGAGTTTTTCTGCGTTGATTTGTCCGGAGCAGTGTAATCCATAAGCGTCTTTTTTGTATAGAATGATTGAGGCGATTTTGATTGGAGGGCATTCGAGGATTGTTACTGGCATTTGTACGTCCTCGCCTTTTGTGAGCGAGGTCATTCTGTTGTCGTTGACGATGAGATGTGTCATCCCGACTTTGTAGCCTGCAAATCCGACGATTTTTGTTTCTTTGCCAGGAGTCCAGGTTCTTATTCTTGCAACTATGTCTGCCGCGCGTTTTCGCGGCCAATATTCCATGCTTCCTCTTCTTGGTTGTCTTAGTCTTGGCATAGACTGCTCTCTCTAAGTTTTTTTTAATGAAACACGATGCCCTTTACCGTGTTAGCCAACAGAGCCTTTTGCGGAACCCGGTGAGAAGTAGTGCACTTTGCACCGACTGTACTGGGATTTCCTTCTCAGGCTCGTCAGTATTCCTGCGTCAATAGGGGTTGTTTATAAAGGTATCTGTTCGAGGGCATATTCTTCGAACTTGTGTACTTTTAATATTAGAAATCCTCTCCAGTCGGCTATTATGGTGTTGAACTTTTGTCGGATTTGTTGTTGTATTGTTTCTAGTTCTGTTGGGTTTTTTGCGATAAGAACGCAGGTTAAATCATAATCCCCCATCAGGCTTAGTAAGTCTATTACTCTGGGGTGGTTTTTTAGGTGTGCTATAAACTGCTCTGTTGTTTCTTGTGTGTTGTTGTGTAGTTTTATCTTGATATCTGCTACTAGCGGATACCCCATATTCCTTGGTACAAGCAGCGCCTTTATTCTATCTATAATGCCCTTTTTGTGCAGCTTCTCTATTCGTGCCTTCACTGAATCTATTGATAGTCCTACTTTTTTCGCTATGTTTGTTAAGCTCTCTCTTCCGTTATCCTGTAGAATGAGTAGTATTTGCTTGTCTTTTTGGTCGAAAAACTCAGGCTCCTTCACTATTTCTTCTGTCATTTTTCCCAATAATTCGCCTTTTTATTTAAAATTATCGAAAATTTAAGGAAAAATGACCGAAAGACTTAATAATTTCAACATCTACTACTATAGTGTGACGAAAAGTCACGAGGTAAACGAAAATGACGACCAAAAAGAAAGTAACAGCAGAAACAAGGAATAGAGAGGTTCTCTATAAAGCACAACAGAAATGTGACTGGTTAAAAAGACAATCAGCACGATTACACGACAGATATTCCCCATACGACTATAGAATTGATTTTGCCAACTCGCAGTATAGAACTGTTGAAACAATGTGCAGGGATCGACCATGTCAAATCCCGCCTGACCCGCTGTCTCAAATTCTTGCAAAAGATTTGAGCAGCAATAATCATGAGAACTACAACAACGCCTTGTTTTTCCTGGGCCGCATGGCAAAAAGGTACATGGCTCAAGAAAGGTACATGGAGTTGTCCCAATATTATTGTGGACGCCGCTCACCAGAATCCTCCAATCCAGTCGAGGAAAGACCTTCAATAATCTTTCCCGACGCACAGCAGTACAAAGCAGATATGGGAAAACTTGCAAAAGGCCTTGTCCAGAGGCTCGGTGCAGTAAAGGTCGAGTGAGGTAAACGAAAATGAACTACAATGCACAAACAGGAAGAGAATTAATGCAAAAATATCTTGGTAATGAACCAAAGCTTGCTAAAAGGCTTGAACATAGCGTAGCAGTTGGTGACTTTTCTTCAAAGGTCGCCAGAAGGATAACGCAAAGAAACCCTGAATTAAGTCTTGATGCAGATTTATGCGAATTTTTAGGATATAGCCACGATATCGGCTATTCTGTGGCTGATGGCAAACATGAAGTGCATACAGTTGATATTCTTCAAAAGGAAGGGGTAGAATCTCAAGTGGCAAGAAAAGCCATGCACGGTCAGTTGGTCGAACAATTTGGGGTTAAAGAGGGGGATACTGCACGGTATATGCCGGCCGGAATTGAGGGCATGATTCTCACTTATTGCGATATGAGTGTCAGGACAGGAGAACCCGTTACAATAAGAGAAAGAGCTGCTGAAATTGTTGGAAGAATAAAAGGAATTCCAACGATGCCGGAGCAGTTGAAGAAAGATATCGAGGAAAACATGTATAACGCCCTGCCGAGATTTGAGAGATACGAACAGGCAGTTCTGGCATTAGCGGGCGTCTCCTCAGCAAAGGAGTTTTAACATGGCGAGTATAACCGCCCCGGATTACAAGGAGGCGAATGGCCCAATAGTTTTCTTAGCTGGTCCAATACAGGGCGCAGAGGACTGGCAAAGAACCGCTATTGAGCTGCTAACAAGAACAAATCCTGCCGTTAATGTTGCTTCTTCAAGAGGGGATTACTCCAATAGAAAATTTGATTATGATGCCCAAGTGGATTGGGAAACCCATTATCTCAAGGAAGCGGCAAAAACCGGTTCAATATTGTTCTGGTTGGCAAAAGAAAAAGAACACATATGTGACCGGGCATTTGCACAAACAACCAGATTTGAACTCGCTGAATGGGTGACGAAGTACGGGTGTGATAAAAACCTGAGATTATCAATAGGTATCGAGCCTGGTTTTTCCGGAGAAAGATACTTGCGAAGAAGAATCGGGCAGGATCATCCTGAACTTCAAATATATTCTAAATTAGAGGACGTTTGTACAGCGGCTGTTGGAAAGTTATAATTTTTCTTTATCTTTGTTTCTCGCCGTCATCCTCTGTTTTGCAACAGCATAATTCACTGGATTTTTTACTTTAGAACAAAAGTTGTCTGGCTTGCATACGCCTAAGTCTGCCATATATGCCTTGTTATCGCAGTTTGGCGGTAATACTTTTTTCTTCATCATTTTGTGATATCTTAACTGTCCCTGTACCAGTACCTCTCTTAGTGGTTCTGCGTTTTTCTTGTTCCATTCTGTGAGATACTTCTCTGCCATCTCGTAGCTCCATCCGGCTGATGTTAAGAAATTTATTAGAATAAACAGTGCTCTTTTTCTTCCGTCTTTCAGTCCTTGTGTTATCAGTTGTATGCAGGGCGGGAAGTATTGTTCTGGTACTGCTTCTGTTATCGGCTCGTACTCTTTTTTTTCTGTTAGTTCTTTGAGTTCTTGCGGTGTTTCTTGGCTTGTTTTGTAGTCGAATGCGTTTACTATGAGTTTTTTTGCTTCGCCTGGAACAGCTTTTTCCAGATAAACAAGTTTTGGCACGACCTTTTCAGGTATTGCGTCTTTTTTGTCAAAGCTCAGTATTTCTTCCGGCTTTATTACAACGCTTACCAGTCCTGATTTTTCGTTCAGGGAATATGGCATTCTGTACAAATGTCTTGTTGCTATTAGTATAGTGTCTATAGATAATACTGAAAACGGCTCTAGTTGTCCGTCTTTTATTATCTCGCTGACTGTTTTCTTTACTTTTTCCGCTATTTTTGCAGGTGCATCTTGCAGTAGTCTTTGTGCTAATGGTTCTTTTATCATCGCCTGCAGGTACATTGCTATTTTTCTTGGTCCGTCTGGAAACAGGTCTTTGATTGGTTTTCCGTTGACGGTTTCAGGGAATGCTTCATAGGGTACTCCTATGTGGAATCCGTGGTTTCCTGAGAATTTGACAGAAACATTTTTGATTCCGTGGTGTTGTAGTGCCTGTACGATTAAATCTGCTGCGATTTTTGAGTATTCCAGTTCAGGGCAGTCTATGTCCAGTATCAAATCCCATCCTATTCGCAGGTTGTTAAGGTCTTCTGGTTTTGCTCCTGTTGTTACCTGCAACGGATTGTTCCACAACTCCTCAGAGCAGTGGAAGCTTGTTGCTCCTTGTTTTACTGCTTCAAGAACGTCTTTTGGGTATTTTAGCACGTCTGGTCTTTTGCCATACCCGGTGCCTCCATAACTGACCGCCACTTCTTTGTGGTCTGCTGATTGGACTAATGCTTCTTGTATTTCTGCTCTTTTGTAGTATTTCAGCAGTGTGCTTATGTGTATTTGTTTGTAATCCCCCATTATTCTTCTTTCTGTTCCAATAATTTATATAACTTGTCCTAGTGTTTGTCCAGTGGTATGACTCTTGAGGAATCTGAGGAAATAAGGGAGTTGCTGGACGAAATTAAGCAGAAGAATCTTTTGGTGATTGTTGAGGGTAAAAAGGATGTTCAAGCTCTTCAATCTCTTGGTATTACGAACGTTCTTTCGTTGAAAAAGCCGTTGTTTGCAGTTGTTGAAGAGGTTGCAGGTAGAGCTGAAGAGGTTGTTCTTTTGACTGACCTTGATGAAGAGGGAAAAAAACTGTATCACGAATTGTCAATTAATCTGCAGAAGCACGGTGTTAAAATCAATAATCATCTGAGGGAGTTTCTGTTCAAGACGCAGTTGAGGCAGGTTGAGGGTTTGGCAACATATCTTGCATGACTATTTCTACCTCGCATTGGTCGTATACTGCTTTTTTTGCCGCTTTGATGTATTCAAGTGCGTCAGCAAATGGCGGGTTGTAGAATTTTGGTTTGTTCTGGTTTGCGCCTATTTGTGATCTTAATTCCTGGTCTTGTAATGCTTTGTCCATGAGTATTGTGAAGTTTTTCCATGCAGCGTACGATGAGTAATACAATCCTAGTGATTTTGCGATTACTTTTGAGTTTCTGCAGTCTATTTCTTGTGTTGGCGTGAATGTTTTGTTTGTTTTTGTCATGTTGATTGTGCCGTTTTCTCCAACTTTTAGCATTAGGTAGAATGCGAGTTGTGATTTGAGCATTTCCATTCGCGCATCAACCAAATCCAGAAGAACAGTGTCATTTTTTTCTGCAATTCTGTTTTTTAGGAACAGCATGTTTGCAGTCCATGGCTCAATGTTCTTTAGTTTTATCGGGTTTGATGGTAAGCTTTCTTCGTGCCAGGATGAGTTTAATTCAAGGTCCAGTTTTGCGAATTGTTCCAGTACTGCTGCTTTGTTTACGTCTGTTATGTTTTCTGGTGTTGTCTTTTGTATTGGTTTTGGTGCTGTCTGGCATGCTACCAGGCATATCAGCAGTAGTACGTATATGATTTTTCTCATAATTTACTGCCAGTATTTGATTGTCTTTTAAATTTTATGAAAGTGCAGTATGGTTTTGGGATCTTAGAGCCATAACCTTTATAAACGCGTTATATGAAAAATGATATATGTGGAATCAGGTTAAGACGGTTTTATTGCTTGGATTGATGTCTGGTTTAGTTCTTGCTGTAGGTTATTTCTTTGGAGGAAAGACTGGTCTGATTTTTGCTCTTGTTTTGTCTGTTCTCATGAACTTCGGAATGTTTTTCTGGTCTCACAAGCTTGTTTTGCTGATGTATCGCGCAAAACCGGCTTCTAAGTCAGAGTATCCTCATTTGCATAGGATGGTTGAGGAGATTGCCAGAAAGGCAGATCTTCCAAAGCCGGCTGTTTACATTATTCCTACAGAAACCCCTAATGCATTTGCTACTGGTCCTTCTCCCAAGAAGGCAGTTGTTGCCTGTACAGAAGGTATTCTTAAATTGTTAAACGACAATGAATTGAAGGGTGTGCTTGCTCACGAGCTTTCCCATATCAGGAATCGTGATATGCTTGTTTCTACTATTGCGGCTACTATGGCTGCTGTTATTTCTACTGTTGGTCGTATTGCTATGTTTTCTGGTGTGAATGACCGTGACAGGGGTGTTCATCCTCTTGCTTTGCTTTTGCTGGTTGTTGTTACTCCGATTGCTGCTTTGCTGATTCAGCTTGCTATTTCGCGTTCAAGAGAGTATTTGGCTGATGAAAGTGCTGCAAGAACACTAAAGGATTCCGCTGGTCTTGCGAATGCCTTGAACAAGTTGGAGAACGGCTGTAAAGCCCATCCTTTGCATATGGGCAATCCGGCTACGAGTTCTTTGTTTATTGTGAACCCGTTTACTGCTAAAGGTCTTGTTTCTTTGTTCAGCACGCACCCCAACACTCAAAGTCGCATCGAGCGTTTGCAGAAACTGAAGTTTTAATAAGGTCTTGTGGCGATTTCTTTTATGAGTTTTGCAATTTTTTCTCCTACGCCTGCGACTTTTTGCAGTTCTTCTTCGTTTGCTGTGAATACTTTTTCAACGCTTCCGAAGCAGGTCAATAACTCTTTTGCCAGGTTTGGTCCAACGCTCGGCAGCGAACTAACAAGATATTCCTGTTGTTCTTTTATCGTCATTGGTTTTCTGTCTGCGTGTGGTGCGAAGTCTTTTTTGTCTTCTTGTTCCCGTTTTGCAATCGTTAAGAGCAGTGCTGCGCTGTCTTTTTCATCTTTTGTGTAAATTATTGGTATTCCGTAGCTGATGGCTATCGTGCTTAGCATTCCTCTGATTGCATTCGGGTGTACGTTTCTTGCAGAGTACAGGTCTTGTGTTCCTTGTATTATTATCAGTGGTCTTTCATAGCTTTTTTTCAATGTCTTCAGCTGTTCGAGCAGTCTTCCGTCTATTATGCTGTCTACGAAGTCTTGTGCTGTTTTCAGTTCTACTCCGGCTCTTGAGCTTAGGATGTAGTCTGCGCATTGGAGCATTTCCAGTTTTACTCCTACTCCTAATTCCACAAGTTCTTTTACTGTTCCTGTGCTTTTTTCTCTGTAGTCTGCGAATATTTTCACGTTATTGTCGAAGTTTGCGAGTGTTGGCTGTTTTGGCGCGAGTTTTGTTGTGAGTTCTTTGCGCATTTTCTCAAGCACATACACCATTCTATTTTCTTTGTGTTTTGCGCTCCAGCTGTATGCTTCGTCTCTTGTTCCTTTTGTTACGAATATTGTGACTTTTCCTTTTTCCTGTCTTCCTGTTCTTCCTCTTCTTTGTATGTGTCTTATCGCGCTTGGTATCGGCTCATAGAAAACTACTAAATCCACTTTCGGTATGTCCAGTCCTTCTTCTGCCACGCTTGTTGCTATGAGGATGTTGAATAGTCCGTCTTTGAACATGTCAAGCATTTCTGCTTGTTGTTTCTGGCTTAGTCCTGTTTCTCCTTTTTTGGCTTGTCCTACGAATACTTTTGGCAGTGCTCCTTCGTGTTTGCTTAATTCTTCTGATAGTTTGACTGCAGTGTCTCTGTACTGCGTGAACAGTATTATTTTCATTAGTTTGTTTTGTTGCAGTTCTTTTGTTACAAATTCTACAAGCGCTCCTACTTTCGGGTGTTCTGGCAGTTTTTGTGAGAGGATGAATGCGCTTTTGAATGCTAAATCTGCTGTTAAATTCTTTACTGCTTTTGTTTTGCCGTTTTCTGCTTGTTCGTATAATCCTTCAAAGTATTTGTTCAGTGAAGCCACGCTCTGTGTTTCCAGTAATTCTTGTGCGTGTTGTGCTTTTATGATTTCTGCGAGCAGGCTTATTGCTTTCATTGCTTCATAGTCTTTTTCTCCTGCTGATATTTTCGCGTGCAGTTCTGCCTGCAGCTGCAGAAGGTCTTATTTTGAGAGGAATGTTCCTTTTATTCCGTATTGTTTTAATTGTTCTATCTTGCTTTTGATGCATTGTTGCAGTAAGCGTTGTACTTTTTTGAATTCTTCCGGCAGTTCTACTTTTTTCCATTCTATGTCTATTGGCTGCACGTATGGTTCTACGTCAGGGTCTTTTTCTGTTCTTATTTCGACTGCTTCTATTCCTAGGTTGTTGCATACTTCTTCTATTGTTGTTGTGTCGCTTCCAGGGCTTGCTGTGAGTGCGAGTATTCTTGGCCAGTCTGCTTTTCTTTGGTATTGTTTTGCTAAAAACACATAGCTGTAGTCTCCTGTTGCCCTGTGTGCTTCGTCAAATACCAGCAAACTGACTTTTGAGATGTCTATTTTGTTGCCTATGATGTCGTTTTCAAGTCCTTGCGGTGTTGAGAAGATGATTTGTGCTGTCTGCCAGATTTCTGCTCTTTTTTCTGGTGCTACTTCTCCTGTGAACAATACAAATTTTTCTTCCGGCAGTTCAAGTGCTTTTTTGAATGTTTCTAAATGCTGTTCTGCGAGCGGTTTTGTTGGTGCTAGAATGAGTATTTTTGATTGCGGGTACTGGCTTAGTCTTTGTGCTGCCAGCAGTAGTGCTACTCCTGTTTTTCCCATGCCTGTCGGCAGTACTACCAGTGTGTTTTTCATCGCCGCAGTGGCGAGTATTGTCTCCTGGTATAATCTTGGCGTGAACCCCCTTAGCATGTTTTGTCGTAATTAGAAAGCGTATTTAATTATATCGTCCTGATTATTTTTTTGGCGTGCAGATAATATCCTGCCAATATTCCTGCGAGCAGGAGTAGTGCTATTGCTCTGACATTTGCCCATATTCCTCCGAGCAGGAATCCCAGGAAGAATGCCATGATTATCAGGAATAATGCCACTATTTCGCTTTTTCTTAGTTTGTACCACATTCTTCCGAAGAACAATCCCATTAGGAAGCACACTGTGTAAAGTATGAAAACGTTTCCTGTGAATATTGCCATGACTAATCCTATTATTAGAAACGCGAATGCAAGCACTTCCGGCCAGTCTAGGAGCATGTTGATATCCATTTTACCACCACGTTCTCTCGTAGATTGAGTAGTATATCAGCCATATGGCTGCGCCCATTATCAGCGAGATTATGTATGAGTATATGTTCAAAAAGTATACAAGGAATACGTAGGATGCGAATGAGCCGAATATGAACACGTACCATAGTCTTGAGTAATAGAATATTTTTGAGCCGTCTAATGGAGGTATTGGGAACATGTTCCAGAATGCGAATGTTAAATTTAGCACGAAAAGCTTTTGTCCGATGTATGGGCTTAGTATTCCTATCCATTCTGCTGTTTTTACGATTGCTGAAAAGAATATGTTTGCAAGCGGTCCTGCCATTGATATTCTTGCCAGTGTGCCTACTCCAGGTCCGTACCTGAATGCTCCGAGTCTGTGTATTGGCAGCATATAGGCGAGTGTTCCTGTTGCTGCGAGGAATTTTATGTTTCCGTTTGTTAGCATGACAAGAACCAGGCCGATTATCATTCCGTACCACCAGACTTTTTGTTCTGCCCTCATTCCTTGGGATAAAGCTACGATTCTTTGTCCTGAGTGGTGTACGAATACTGTGATGGCGACGAAGATTAATGCCATCATCCAGTTTTTGAGTCCTGTTGAGAGATCAAATGTTGGTGTTCCCCATTCTGTCCATGAGTAGATGAATGCAAGGCAGATTATCGTGATTATGAAGGACAGCCATTCCTCTTTTGAAAACAGGAAATACCTTTTGAGTTTGTCTAAATAATTGCGTATCATTTCATCTCTTTTTTTTATTTATTCTCTTCAGGCTTTAAATACTTTTTTAAGAGTGTTCTTATTTCGCGCTCGTGTCCTGCTCCAACCACTGCAACGATGTTCGCTTCAGGTTGCACTTTTTTCAGTATTGCGAGTCTTTTTGCCATGTACTCGTTTCTTTCTTCTACAAGTACGCGGTACACGCTGGGATATCTTTTTTTGACGTCTTCTATTAATGTATTTATGACTTTCTGTGATGGTACTTTTTCAAGGTCGAATTGCACTCCTTTTTTGAGGACGACGCCTTTGAACAAATCAACTGCAAACGTGAATTTTTCTTTCCAAGTGAGCGATTTTGAGAATCTTTTGAGTGTTATGTTTATGTCTTGGTCGATGAGAGCTACTCTTGCTCCGACCTGTTGTGCTGCTGCTACAGCCTTGAGCATTTCCGAGCCTGGCGCTACCCCTACTTTTGCTCCGAGTTTCTTTTCAGCCCATGCTCCTATAATTGCAAACAGCCAGCCTTTTAGTCCTACTTTTCTTATGTCCCTGTAGCTTATCCGCTCTTTTCCCTTGTGAATGAGGGCGTATAACCTTTTTGCGTCGAGTTCTATTGCTACAATTTGTGGTTTATTGTCTAGAATTGTCTCTTCGACCTTCTTTAAGCTCTCTGGCGAGATGTGTGAAGTTCCTACTATTTTGATGTATGGCACCTGTTGGTCGTATATTTGCGGGTATATTAATGCTGTGCTTAACCATAATCTTTAAATAGTTTAACTCTTCCAAAATAGTGACCGTAAAGGAGGAAACACTATGCTCAGGCTGAAAAATATCCAGGAAACGTATGATATGAAGGTTTTTACTGATCAGGGCGACTATTTTGGTGACATTGAGGAAGCCATTTTGACCCAGAGCAAGGTTCATGGCTGGCGTGTTCGTGCTACTAAGAATTCTTTCTTGAGCAAGGTGCTCGGCAGTGCTAAGGGCGTTATTGTGCCTCATCAGCTTGTTAAGGCTGTTGGTGACATTATGATTATCAGCCGTGCAGCTGTGCCCTCTTATTCTGAAGAGGAAGCTCCTGCAGAAGAAGTTACTCAAGTATAATTGTTGTCACGTTGTTGGACTGATAAAAGTTTAAGTAAGTGTTTGTGAGTTGGCTTTACATGGACGTTGTTTCTCAGTTAAAAGAATGGGTGCAGATTTATTTGAAAAGCCGTGATATTCTTCAGAAGTCCATTGCTGGTTTTGAAAGCCGGGATGATGATTTTGTCGTGCATAAGACTACTGGCGATGTTCCTTTCTTTATCCGTCCTGAATTTGCTGACGTTGATGAGATTGTTCAGAAAGTTTCAGGTAATGCTGGTCTGGTTGTTTTGAATACGAAAAAGAATGTTGATTTTGTTGTTTCTAACTGGGACAGGCTTTCCAAATTGCAGGGTTTGTGCATTTATTTTGTTAATCCGAAATCGAACGATAAGTGGCTGTTGTATCCTTTTACTCATAATCAGGTTACTGAGAAGGCTTCTTTGAAAAGAGGTCTTGAAAGTTTGTTCTCGATGGTAGCACCTTATACGTAAACAGCTGAGTGGTTGCCGCTCTGCCCAAGCCTTGCTTGGGTGAATTTTCTTCTCCCCTTGCAGATGCGGGGAGAAAAATGTCGGAAATCTTTGATTTCCGAGCACACTCGGAAATTCGCGCAAAAGGCATTGTTATGCGAATTTCCGATGATTCAGTCGTAGACCAGAGCGCCCAGAAAATAAAATTATACGTAAGTTAAAACCAGCACGACTGCAATTCCTATTGCCAGTCCGAAGAGTATTTCTGTCATGGTGTGCTGTTTTCTTATGTGCACTGCGTCGTGCATTACGATTGCTGCGAGAACATAGGATATCGCTGCTGCCGGCGACATATATCCTTCCTGGATTGTCATTGCTGTCGCCAGTGCTCCTACGAGTGCTGAGTGTGAGCTCGGCATTCCTCCTACCTGCCAGAAGGCTGTTGTTTTTCTGCTGATGAGGATTTTTACTGACTGTGAAACCAGCCACGCTATGCCGATACTGAGTAAAATGTTCATATCTTTTATCAATTGCAATTCAGAATAAAAAGCTTATCATACGCCAACCGGGAATCCCTGAAGCTTGCATCGCAAGCGAGGGGGACAGGAGAAGCTCTGCTTCGACTGGATGTTCGATTCCCGTTTTAAATGCACAGCATACGCCAACCGGGAATTGAACCCGGGCGTCGACCTTGGGAAGGTCGCATCATACCGTTAGATCATTGGCGTGCATTTCGTTTTTTTCTTTTTTGCTTAATACGTCGGAAATATACTGCTCGTATATATTATATTTCCGAGTGTCGGAAAGCTTTGCTTTCCGAGCATGCTCGGAAATGCAGTGCATTTCCGACACGTGCTCAAGAACCACCGATCACATCCTATTCATCATGCACTGTCGTTACATGCCTCAGTCAATTGACTGGTGGTTCTTGACATATTCTTCGTCGCAACTTTCAACCAGTATACATTATAGTAACATTTATATACCAGTTTATTCTGTTTTTAACTCACTGTTGAGTGTTATAAAGAGGTGTTGTGATATGGATGAGAGGATTCTGCAAAAGGTCGTTTCAAATGTTGCTGAGAATGTTAATGAGATTCGTCAGCGCGAGTCAAAGTTGTCGAATTTCAGGCGTATTCTTCCCGCTTTGATCGAGAAGGGATTTGAGAATACTAATTTGTCAATGTTTGATGAGGAGACAAGGGTTGCCTTGTTGAATGCTTTTGGTGATGAGTATGTCAGAAAGGGTCGTTTGCCTGAGGCAATGAAAGTTTTCATTCTTGCTGGCAATCGTGCAAAACTCACAAATCTTGGTGAGGATTACGAAAAGGTTGGCTTGTTCACTAATGCAATTGAGTGTTACAGGCTTGCCGATAATACTGATAAGTTGCTGAAAGTCGGCAACAAGTGTTTGGAAGAGGGAAAAACAGGTGATGCGATTAGGGCTTTTCGTTCTATTAACGATGTGGAACGACTTGTCCGCGTTGGAGAAGATTGCTTGAGAAAAGAGAAATACGACTATGCAATTGAGGTCTTCAGCGCAGTTAACAGCAAGCAAAAATTGGCCGAGGTCGGTGACAAGGCGTTGAGAGAGCGCCAGATTGGTTATGCTGCCAAGGCCTACGAGCTTGCTGGTGATGCTCAGCGTTTGTCTGCTTTGGGTGATACCTGCCTGCGTGAGGGCTTGTTTGCCACTGCTTACAAATCTTACACGCTTGCCGGCAATATGATGATGGCTCAGTTTGTTAAGGAGAATTTCGGTTCGCAGTTTGCATTATGATTAAGTGCGATAAACACAGGAAGGACCACGTTGGCGGTTGCATGTGGTGCGGTAAGAGATTGTGCGAGTTCTGTGTAGCGAAGCGCGAAGGCGCGAAACTGTATTGTGACAGGTGTGTTGGTATGCTTGGAAACATCAGGCGTGAGCCCTTGCCAAATGTCGGCAGGCAGCCTTTGCCTTCTGTTGGCAGGCGTTTTGTTATGAAGAATGGTTATCTCGAAATGGACGGTGAAATGCATGGACGTGTTTAAGCTTCAGAAGATTAATAGTTTGGCTAAAGAGTTGAGAAGTCATAATTTTGCTGATTCCAGCGATAGTGCTTTCCAGCAGGCAGAGCAGGTTTTTGAGCCTTCTGTTCAGCAGGTTGTTGTTGAGGAAAAGCCAGTCATTGCTCCGAGGATTGATGTTCTTTCTGAGAGGAAGTTTGAGATGCTTTTGGAGCAGAATAATAAGAGGTATGAGCAGGAGATTGGTTTGTTGCGTTCTGCTTTGGGAACTCTTGCTAATGAGATTGAATGCCTGAAGTCTGAGCTGAAAAAAATGTCAGAGCAGAATCCTAAGCCGAAAGAGCATCAGGAGCCTTTGAAGACAGAGGTTAAGCCAGAGCATCCTCGTCAGGGCAAGTTTACTTCAAGTGATGTTGACATTCAGAAGATGTTCTATTTTGGCGCAAAGCGTTAATAGAAGTATAGGACTGCGAAAGTAAGTATTCCCCACGCGGTTATTGCTGTCATCATTCTCCAGTCTGTGAATACCAGTTCCGGGTGTCTTGCTATTTTGTTTCCTGTGGTTATGAAGCTTTCATATCTGAATATTGTGTAGAGCGCGATGGGCAGGTTGATGTAAAGAAGCGGGTGTTCTCCAAAAAATACAAAGAGAGTGTAGCAGACTACCAGTGCTGTTGTTGTTAGTGCGCTTAGTCTTGATACGATTTCTGGCGTGTATGACGCTAGAGTTTTTCTTTGGTAATTTGCTTTTTCTTGTAACAGCATTACCTCGCTTCTTCTTTTTCCTAAAACCAGGAACAGTGCGAGGAAGAATACCCCTAATACGAGCCACGGGCTTACCCATA
>CABMGU010000015.1 GCA_902385765.1 uncultured archaeon
CAGAGCCTGTCGGCGACCAGACTGTTATTGCGAGTGTTAACAAGGTGCCGATTCTGTCAATCAAGCCTATCGGCACTGGAAAACTGGTGTACTACGGTATTTCTGAGGCTAACGAGTTCAAGTACGTCCCTCATTATCCCATTTTCTGGACTGAGTTGATGAAGTATGTTACTGAACAGCAGGACGTGAGGAATCTTAATTTCAAGGCAGGCGATACTTTGATTCTGGACAGGGAGCAGAAGATTAAGACGCCTTCAAAAATCGTTAAGCGCGCCGCATTGGTTCTTGACGAGGTCGGCGTTTACGAGCTTGATGACAGGATTATTGCTGTTAACCTTGTTGATGAGATGGAATCGAATGTTAATTTGGATAAGCCTGTTGGCACGATGAGCACCGAGTATGAATTGAAGCCTGTGAAGGAGAAAAGGGAGTTTGCCTGGGACATCTGGCTTCTTGCCATCGCATTGTTTTTTGTCGTGCTTGAGGTGTTCTTCATTCGATACCGAGGTGACGTATGAGCGTTACTGATATCCTCAGGTGGTCGTATGCGCATATGGAGTATCCTTGGGTTTTGCTTTTTGTCTTAATCCTTATTCCTTTGATTTTCTGGATTCTGCATCATCAATTTATAATTATGAAAGAAGAGCCTGCTGTTAAAGTGCAGAAGCGCAGGGTGAGAAAGCTTTTGTATTTCACCCGTACTGTTTTGGTAATTCTTCTCCTCATCGCTCTTGCTTCTCCTTACGTTCAGCAGGAAAAGACGATTGAAGGCGATCCTTTCATTCAGTTGCTGGTTGACAACAGCACGTCTATGTCCGTTTTCCAGGATGTTTCCCAGCAGTTGGCTGAAAGGCTTGAGAAAAAGTTGAACACTGATGTTAAGGTCGTTGGCACTGGCACTGTTTCAAATGTTGGTGATTCTGTATTGAGCGGTCTTCAGCCTTTTGGCAGTGTTTTGTTGTTGTCTGACGGGAATGTTAACAGCGGTGCTGATTTGGGTGATGTTGCTTTGTATGCGAGCAAGATTAATGCCACTATTAATGCTGTCAAATTGTCTCCTATAAAAAATGATGCAGGTGTTCAGGTCTTTGGTCCTTCAAAGACTTTGGAGAATTCTGAGAATACTTTCACTGTTCTTGTGAATCGTGTTGGCGATATTAAGAGCGTCCCTCTGAAAGTGATGCTTGATGATGAGGTTGTTTATGACCAGGTTTTGAATGATAATGCTTTCCAGTTTACCAAAAAGCTGGCTAAGGGCAGTCACCGCATTACTGCATCTATTAACGTGCAGGACTTTTTCCCGAATAATAATGTGTTTTATAAGACTGTTAAGGTTGTTCCTCAGCCTAAGGTTTTGTTGTATAGTGAGAAAGCCAGTCCTTTGGAGGTTTTGCTGAAGCAGTTGTACCAGGTTGATGTTGCTGCCAGTCTGCCTCAGAACCTTAATGAGTATTATGCTGTTGTTGTCAATGACATTAAAGCCCAGACTGTTGACCCTGTTTCTGACGTGATTAATGATTTTGTTGCTGACGGCAACGGAATGGTCGTTTTTGGCGGGGAAAACTCTTTTGATAAGGGTAATTACAGGAATTCTATGTTTGAGACTTTGTTGCCGGTTCTTGTTGGTGCTCCTGAGAAGAAGCCGGGTGATGTGTTGATGGCTGTTGTTATTGACGTTTCTGGTTCTCAGGGCGCTCCGTTTGGACGTTTTGCCAGCACTGCTGATTTCTCTAAATCCGCTACTGTTGATATTTTGCATAATTTGAAATTGGATACGCGTGTTGCGATTATCGCATTTAACACTCAGGCATATCTTTTGTCAGAGCCGAGTCCCATATTCTCAAAGCAGGGTGTTGAGGATTTGATTGGCAGGCTGAAGTGGGGCGGAGGTACTAATCTTGGCGCCGGAGTTATGAAAGCGGTCAGCGTGCTCAACCAGTTTTCTGGAAGCAAGAATATTGTTTTGTTGAGCGACGGCAAGACTCAGAACGGCGCTATTGCTTATGAGTCTGCAAAGCTTGCCGCAAATAGTGGGATTAAGATTTACACTGTCGGTGTTGGTCCTTCTACTGATGAGCAGATTATGAAGGACATTGCTGATATGACTAACGGAATTTATTTCCGCGCTACTGAGGAGTCAAGGTTGAAGATTTTGTTTGGTCCTGTTGATGAGCAGGAAGCAAAGTCCGGCCAGATGGAACTGGTTGTTTTGAACAAAAATCATTTCATTACTGAGAATTTTGAGCCGAATGCAACTTTATACGGCTTCAACCAGGTTTCTCCTAAGGGTGCTGCACGATTGCTGGCAACAACTTCCACCGGCGAGCCTGTTTTGACTGTGTGGCGCCTTGGTCTTGGCAGGGTTGCCGCGTTTACTGTTGATGACGGCACTAAGTGGGCTGGCTCTTTGTTAGGTAGTGGTAATTCGCGTTTGATTGCCCGCACTATGAACTGGGCCATTGGAGATCCTGAGAGGAAGAGCGAGTCTTTTGTTGATGCCAAGGATACAAGGTTGAACGAGCCTGCTGAGATTACTGTGAAGTCTTCTGTTCCTCCTGAAGCTCCTAATGTTGTGTTTTACAAGATTGATGAGGATATTTATTCTGGCAGTGTTGTTCCTTCCCAGCTCGGTTTCCAGACTGTTGCTGGCGCGATGTTTGCTGTGAATTACGAGACGGAATTTGAGGGTCTTGGCTTGAATCCTGAGCTTGAGAAGATTGTTGGCTCTACAGGTGGAAGGGTTTTCATGCCTGATGATATTGATGGCATTGTTGAGCACGCCAAAACTAAGGCAAAGCGCGTCATTAACTCAAGGGATTATGTCAGGTGGCCTTTCATTTCCTTGGCTATTATCCTGTTCCTCGTCGAAATATTTATAAGGAGAATTGTGAGGAAAGAGTGATGAAAACGATGATTAATTGCCGCTGCGCCTTGGCTCGAGCAAGGTCAATTCATCGGAAATTCGCAGATCAATGTCATTTGTGCGAATTTCCGAGTGTGCTCGGAAATCGAAGATTTCCGATATTTTCTCCCCTCGCAGAGCTAAGGGGAGAGAAAATTGAGTTGAAAACACAACGGTCGGAGGTTTCATAGTCAAATGGGCTTTATAACAAAAAATGCTAATATGATTTTGTTGTTTTTGATTTTGTTGAGCTCCGCTTCTTTAGTCGGCGCGACGATTTTTTTCCAGATGAATTTTGAGAAGATCAACACAGAGTACACG
>CABMGU010000016.1 GCA_902385765.1 uncultured archaeon
ATCACGAAATTTAAGCAGCAAACCTGAATATCTTAACGCCGTTTGGAACAATCTGCTTTGTAACAGCATCAATATCTGCGACGGTGAAAACCTGGTCAGAAGTACCAATGTACTGATAATGGTCACCATACCTGCCAACACGACACTTACCGTGAATGTGACCGGCGGTAATTATTTTTGGCTTTTTAGAAGAAATAATAGCTTCCAGACCAATACCAGAACCGTAATTCACTAATGTTTCCTTCTTTTTGATTATTTTCTTCTCAGTAGAAAGAATGTGAGGACCCTTGTGACAAGCCAAATAATCAATTCTTTTGCCCTTCAAACGACTAAAAACAGAGTTGTCGCTTAAAATTCTTTGAGGAATCACACCTTGATTAAACCAGGCTTCATTCTCTTCATCGGTGCCTTTCTCATCAAGCCAGCTTTCAAATTCACGGCCAGCCTCTGACTGGTTGCCACCAAACATCAAGTCCTTTTCCCTGAGCGTGTAATCAGAATCAGGAATAGGAGAAACAGTCTCATTCCAGTTTCCAGCACCAGCAACATTAATGCCCTTCACATTAACAACGCCGTTCAAAAACTTCAGATGCTTCCATTTGAACTTCATAAAACGGTCAGTATCCCAGTTGCCATCGACAAGATAAACAGGACACCTGCATTCTGAAAAAACATTGTCCAAACGGGCACAGACGTAAAAACGCTCCTCATCCAGCTCTTTTGAAGTTTTTTCAAGACTGCGCTTAATCCAACCATCATTAAACTCGCTAAGAGACTTGTATCTTCTATTCAAAGACTGAATTTGAGACTGACAATGGTCATAGCGGCCTGCAAGAACTTTAAAGGCATCATCTTCTTCAGACAAAGCTTTGACGCGTTCGATACCACCCTGCTGGCCAACCTCAATACCAACGATTACTATACGACGATGCTCTGAAGGAAGCCAGCCAAGAAAACGCGCAACACCCTCATGATGCACCTGGGCGTAAGCACGAACCTCGCTTCTTCCCCTAACGTCACCCTTATGAATGACGGCATCAACATGTTCATCATTCGCAACATTCACAACATACTCAAATTTAGAAGAATCATCAGTGTGCGTATCTGACACGTCGAGGATTTTAGGCATAGGCAGTTTTATGTTTTTTCAATATATAAACCTTTCGGTTTTTAGCCACTGAGGAGTGGTAACATAATTAGTACATAACCTTTATAAAGGTGGTTTCGTCGAGCATAACTGGGATGGTTAAGGAACTGGATTTCAAAAGCACAGCAGAACTCAAAGTGCCTGAGAAGATAATAGAGCAAGTAATAGGCCAGGACCAGGCAGTAGAAATAGTCAGAAAAGCAGCACAGCAAAGAAGGCACGTACTATTGATAGGAGAGCCGGGAACAGGCAAATCAATGCTCGGAATGGCGCTCGCAGAACTATTGCCAAAAGAGAAACTCACAGACATACTCGCTTTCTTCAACCCTAATGACGAGCACCAGCCGCTGATAAGAACAGTACCGGCAGGGCAAGGCAGGGAATTAGTAGCAAAGGCAAACCTGCAAAACATGGGATTCTTCAAGATACAAAACATTGTGCTTATTGCACTATTGATAGCCGCAATGGTAATGCCCTGGTGGGCAAGAAGCCACTACAACAGCGACATAATGTTTGCAGCATTCTTCCTCGGAGGAATGGTATTCCTGGCATCATACGTGATGTTCATGAGCATAGGAAGAAGACCATTCGGAGGCCCAAAAACAGAAGCGCCACGAATCATCGTCGACAACTTCGGAAAAAAACAAGCGCCATTCTGGGACGCAACAGGAGCACACGCAGGAGCATTACTGGGCGACGTGCTTCACGACCCACTGCAGTCAGGAGGACTGGGAACGCCAGCACACGAAAGAGTAGTAGCAGGACTGATACACAAAGCACACATGGGAGTATTGTTTGTCGACGAGATAGCAACACTCGACCCGATGACACAGCAGGAATTATTGACTGCATTACAAGAAGGAAAATACTCAATCACAGGACAAAGCGAAAGAAGCGCAGGAGCAATGGTAAGAACAGAACCAGTGCCATGCAACTTCATCCTCGTAGCAGCAGGAAACATGGAAACAGTCCAAAAAATGCACCCTGCCCTAAGAAGCAGAATAAGAGGATACGGCTACGAAATATTCATGAACGACACAATACCAGATACAGTAGAAAACAGGGAAAAGATTGCAAGATTTGTAGCACAAGAAGTCATAAGAGACAAAAAAATACCACACTTCTCAAAAGAAGCAGTCCTCGCAGTCATAGAAGACGCCAAAAGACTGGCAAACAGAAAAGGGCACCTGACGCTCAGGCTAAGAGAGCTTGGAGGACTGATACGAGCAGCAGGAGACATAGCAATCGAGAAGAAATCCAAGCTCGTAATGAAAGAACACCTTGTAGCAGCCAAAAGAATAGCAAGAACACTGGAACAACAGATAGCAGACAAGTTCATCGAAAGAAAAAGAGAATACGAGATAATAGTCACAACAGGAAAACAAGTAGGAAGAGTCAATGGACTGGCAGTAATAGGCGGAGGAGGGTCATTCTCAGGCATAATATTACCAATAGAAGCAGCAGTCGGACCCTGGGGCAAAGAAAAAGAAATAGTCGCAACAGGAAAATTGGGAGTCATAGCAAAAGAAGCAGTCAAAAACGTCACGCCAATAGTCAAACAATACTTCGGAACAGACATCAAAGAATACGACATCTACGTACAATTTTTGCAGACATACGAAGGAGTGGAAGGAGACAGCGCAAGCATAGCAGTAGCAATAGCAATAATCAGCGCGCTGAAAGAAGTGCCGGTCAGACAGGACACGGCAATGACAGGAAGCTTATCAGTCAGAGGAGAAGTCCTGCCAATAGGCGGAGTAAGCGCAAAAGTAGAAGCAGCAATAGAAACAGGAATCAAAAGAATCATCGTGCCAAAAGCCAACCTGCAGGACATAATAGTAGACAAAAAGAAGCTTGAAGGTGTAGAAATAATACCAGTCGAGCATTTAGACCAGGTCCTCAAAGAAGCACTCGACTGGAAAGGCAAGGAAACCGTCTTAAAACAAATCGTCGCCACAAAGTGAAAAACAAGTATTAAATAGGAACTGCCAAAGCCAAAAAACAAG
The DNA here is from genome assembly GCA_902385765.1 of uncultured archaeon. GTDB lineage: Archaea > Nanobdellota > Nanobdellia > Woesearchaeales > ARS49 > CABMGU01. The sequence continues at coordinate 3,154 of CABMGU010000016.1, forward strand.
ATGGAAAACATAAGAGAATGCCCAGACTGCGCAAGCACAAACATAGTGCAAAGCACAGAAAGAGACCAGCTAATCTGCAGAGAATGCGGGCTAATACAACCATTAATGCCCGAAATAAGCACACCTGTGCGCAAAAAGGCTAAAAAAACAGTGAAGAAGAAACGAAAGAAGTGATTATCTCCAAGTCACTTCAACTTCATCAATTCTCTCATACGGATTAATGTCTGCTTTTTCAGGGTCGATAGCTTCTTTCGACTGCAAAACACCCTGCCAGGCAATCATGGCGCCCTGATCACCGCTGAATTCCAACGGAACAGCAAAGAATCTGGCATTTCTTTCTTTGCACATTATGTTTAACATCTGGCACAAACGCTTGTTGGCAGCAACACCGCCGATTAATAACAGTTCTTTCTTGTCAGTATGAGCCATAGCGCGCTCTGCAACCTCAGCAAGCATGGCAAAAGCAGTCTCCTGCAAACTGAAACAGAGGGCTTCCTTTGGAACGCCTTCCTTGAACAGCCGTAAAGCCTTAGTAAGCATTCCAGCAAAAGAAACATCCATACCCTTGACGCTGTAAGGAAGCTCAACATACTTGCCTTTGGCTAACTGCTCTATTTTCGGACCGCCAGGAAAACCGAGACCAATTTCCCTTGCAAACTTGTCCAACATATTACCAAGACCCAAATCCAAAGTTTCACCAAAAACACGAAAACGACCGCCAGCAAAAGCAATAACCTGCGTATTAGGACCGGAGACGTAGAGGTAAACCGGGTCTTTTGCACCGGTGATAAGGTCGCCAATGGAAAGATGGGAAATACTATGATTAACACCAACCAATGGAATATTGTGCTTTCTTGCAAGCTCTTTCGCGAATCTTAGACCCACCATCATAGCAGGAGCAAGACCAGGAGCAGCACTGTAAGAGATGAGATTAATGTCACTCATTGACAGATTGGCAGACTTCAGGGCATTTGCAAGAATCTCGTCTTTTACTTTTTCGTGATGCCTGGCAAGGTCACTTGGAATCATTCCGCCTTTCTCGGTTGTAAAAGTATCCTTGACATTAGCAAGAACTTTCTTATCAGATACGATACCGCAGCCAAAAGTGTGGGCTGTGCTTTCAATGCCAAGACAAATCATAATAGGACTGGCCTTTCAGCTTATTTAAAAAAGTATGGAAAAGCTTTTATATAACCAACATATAAGTGCCACATAGGTGATTATATGGCAGAACTTACTACAATTCAACTAAGAAAAGACGTGATTGAAAAACTAAAAAAAGCAAAAGAGTATTCCAGACAAACGTACAATGAGCTGATTGACAAAATGAGCTCATTCTACATTATTATCAAAAAGAAGAACACTTACGACGAGTTCCTGCACAAAATCCAACAGCCAAAAATGAAAGAATTATGGGACAACAAAGAAGACGAGGAATGGGAAAATGCATAAGCTTGGAGACGTCATCCTCGCACAAGTCCAATTTACCGACACTTTCGAAATAAAAACACGACCTGCAATAGTTCTTTTCGAGGAACTCGGCAACATAGTAGTTGCAGGAGTAACAAGCAACACAGAAATGAAAGGCATCCCACTGACGAAAAAAGAAGGAGCAATAAAAGACAGCGTCATAAAAATCAACTACATTTTTACAATATCACACGGAATGGTCCAAAAACAACTTTTCACACTGACGACCGAAAAAAAGAACCTGCTTTTAGAAGAACTAAACAAAAGACTTCACGCCTGATTCTTGCTTACCTTAACACTCCAAAAGCTTGGAAGAGAAGCAGTAACAAGACCCTCAAACTCTGCATCAAAGATGTAACAATAAGGCTTTCTCTGCTCAGCAGAAATGTCTGACAAAGCAGTATTGGCAGTAACGTACAAATCCTTCATCACACTGCGCTCCATCTTTTCCTGCAAAAGAGAACCTTCCTTCAACAAGATAACGTCGCACAGGTTCAAAACGTTCTTGTCAATCATACCGGTGTTCTGAGTGATGAAAATTAAGGTAAGATCTTTATGACGGGCAATCGCCAATAGTTCTCCTAAAGAACGGTTCTTCCTGGACATGCTTTCACGACTGCCAAACGAGATAGCGCCTTCATCAACAAGAACAATACCTCCATTAGAAACTTTTGATATTTCATCAATAGTCTGAATCCACGAAGGCAGAACAGACTGCTTAACGCCAAGAACAAAACAAGGCCTTTGCGTTTTAGAATGAATGTTCTCCATCAGCCTGAAGCCAAGAACGCTCTTTCCAGAGCCACGCCTTCCAGCAACAGCCAAAATCAAGCTCTCATTCAGCAAACGATGCTCAAAACTATCAATACTGCCCTTAATTGTCGAGGCAGCAGACAAAGCATCATATTTTGCAGGAGCCTTAGGCTGTTCAGCACGCACTTTAGCATCCTTATGAGCCTCAACAGCCTTTTTCGTAGCAAATTTCGCACCCTTGAACAAGCCGACAATAATGTACCATAATGCCTTGAAGATATTAACAATAATCCAGGAAATACCACTGCCGATGCCGATGAAAATTATTTCCAAAACAGACTTCTTCTTAGCCATAACTACTGAGAATAAAGAAACGGTTTAAAAAGTTATGCTGTTGGGTTTAGTCTTTGCAAAACAGATTCAAGGTTCTGAATAAGCTTCATCAATTGAACACTGTATTGCTGTGCACGGAAATCCGCAAGCGTTGTAAGAAGAGGCTGTGACCTTCTTCTCTCAGACTGAAACGCATTAGAAAGACTGGCAAGATGATTGGGTAATTTTTCAAGAACGCCCAAATAATTAGGCGATAATATGCCTGCCAAATCATCCATACCACCTTTCATAACAGCAGAAGCCATTTTGCGCACTGAAACAACATCATCTGCATACCAGACCCCTGCGAGACTTGCAGCACCTGCCACCAACTTTGTTTGAGCAGCAGAAGGCGGATCCCTGACTTCCCGCATTCGCTCAATCGCCTGAACCATTTCAAACAATTCTTTTGAACGGCTTAACAAACGCGAGATACCTGCCAAGGAAGCATTGTCAGCAGGCGCTTGCTTAGAAGGCTCTTCCTTAGGAGGAGCCAAAAGCGCTCTTGGGACTGCAGCCAATCTTTTCTCAGAAGCTTCAAACATACCATTAACCTGAGCCAAGGTTTTTGCGCTCTGCGCAAGCCTTGCACGCACGGCAGGAAGCATATCCTTGAAAACCTTAGGATCAACACCGTGCGATTCGGTTACCTGTATGAAGCGTTTTTCAAGAGTTCCCAACTGAATAAGAGCCTCATTAAGCTTGGGAGCAGGAAGTTTTTTCTGCTCAATAGAAGAAACAAGAGCCATCATAGACAAGGCAATCGGACGGACCTCCTCTTTCCACCGAACAAGCTGAGCAGTATCCTGCCTGATGCTCTGCGCAAGAACTTCTTTATCCCTTTCAGCAACAGCAGTGCCTGCAGTCAACATTTCTCTCGCAGCAGCAATATTCTGCCTTTCAGCCTCAAGAACCTGCACAACAGGAGCAGCAGCAGGGTCGTTACGAATAGGAGTTTCAATACTTTCAAGAGTTCTTTCAGCAAATTCTGCCATCCTTGCAGCCTCAGCTTCCCTTACAGCAACAGCATCCTCAGAAATATTGCCCCACGTGTTAGTAATCTGGTCCGCAAGAGCAGTCTCCTTGTTAACCTCTTCAACAAGCGCACGACCCTCTTCAGCAGCACCCATAACGTTTCGCGTGTAAAGGTCCTCTTCTGGAGTCGGAACACTAGGTGCTGCTTGAACAACGGCTTCAACTTCTTCTTCAGCCCTTTCAGCAGCAGAAACAGCATCACCAGCAGCACTCTCAGTCCGCTCGTGCTGGCTATCCAAACGCTCAGCAAGAGGAGCAGCATTGTTAACAGTCGCAGTTGTTGCCTGCACAGC
>CABMGU010000017.1 GCA_902385765.1 uncultured archaeon
AATATTGAGATGTATTTTGCCTTTGTCTTTACTTTTTCAAAGTCTATCGGTGCTTCGAGCCATTCTTTTGCTATTGCCTGCTCTTCAGGGCTTGTCATTCCTTTCAGCGTGAGCCATCCTGCAACGAGCAATACTCCGCCAACTTGTTCTGATTGTTCAAGATATCTTAGTATTGTCTGGCATCCTATGCTGTGTCCTACAAGATATGTGTCTTTGTCAGGTTTTCCAACTGTTTTTTTGAGGTATTTGACCCAGTGCTGTATTTCTGGCGCTTCTGTGTTTGGCATTTGGGGAGTGATTACTTTGATGCCGTGTGATTCGAGTTCTTTTTTCAGCCAGGGTATCCATCCGCCTGCCGGGCTTCCTCCCCATCCGTGCACGATAATGGCTCTTTTCATTTTACAAAAGAAAGTATTTCTTTCAGCGTTGTTGCCTGTTCCGGCTTTTTCTCTCTCCATCTTAAGAATCTTGGGAATCGCAATGCGTATCCTGCTGTATGATTTGGTGATTTGGTTATTTCTGCGCCTGTGACCTCAACCACTATTCGTGGGTCAAACCAGACGTCTGCCTCGATTGTTTTTGCCACTTCCAGTCTTGCCGGCTTGTGCGTTATTTTCTTGAATTTTTTCAGCAATCCAAACAGTTCTTTGTCATTGAATCCGCTTCCGAGCTTGCAGAGTGTTAGGAATCTGTCTTTTTTCTCGTCATAGACTGCGCAGAGCAGTGCTCCGTATGTTCCTGCTCTTCTTCCGCGTCCGTAATACGCTCCTACTACCACCAAATCAAATGTGTCTCGTAATCCTTTTACGTATTCCGGCTTCCATTTGACCCAGTTCCATCCTCTTACTCCTGCTTCGTATGGTCCGTGTATGTTCTTTATGACTACTCCTTCTCCGCCGTGTTCTACTGTTTTGTTGAACAAATCTTCTATGCAGTCTGAGTCTTTGCACATTTTCTGCAGTGCAAGTTTTATCTTATCCGTCTGCCGAACTGTTCTTTTCAGTATCGCGTATCTTTTTTCGTATTTTTCTCTTATCAGCGATCTTCCATTGTACAGGATGTCAAACACGAACAGCGCCACCGGCACTTTCTTGATATACTCCTGGACGTCGTATTTTCTTCTTCTTTGCATCAGTATCTGGAATGGTAATAGGTTTCCTTTAGAATCCACTGGCATTACTTCGCTGTCGAGTACGCAGTTTCCTTTGACTGCTTTTTTTATTGCCTGGACAATGTCAGGGAATTGTGGCGTTATGTCTTCCAGTCTTCTTGAGTACAGTTTTATTTTGTTTCCTTTTTTGTGCACCTGCACTCTTTCGCCGTCGTATTTCTCTTCTACGATTACAGGATATCCTATTTTCTTTCCTATTTCTTCTATGGCTTTTACTCTTTGGCAGAGCATTGATTGTATTGGCACTCCGACTTCCACGCCTATTTTTTTGATTCCATTTATGCCTTTGTGCGCTATTGTTCTTGCGATTATTCCTATGTCAGGGCATATGTTGTACGCGTGCTCGAGTTCTTTTCTTGCTTCTTTGCTCGCGTATGCAGTGGAAAGCGCGTCGAGTACTGTTTTGTCTCCTACTCCCAGTCTTAAGTCTCCGAGAACGATTCTTGCTAGGTATCTTGCTTCAAGAGGCGTTGCTTGCGACAGTAAATTTGCCAGTAATTTAGTTTTCCTTTCCTGGCTTCCTCCTCCTTCTGCCTGTGCTATCTTGTGCAGTGTTTCAAATACGTTTTTGACCGTGAGCGTTCCTCTGCCTGCATATTCTCCTGCAGTCTCACCAACATCCCCTGATTTCTTGTACTTCCTGAGAACAATTTCTTCTTTTTCTCCGCCTGCGAGCGCTATGCTTTTGACTGCCATCTTGTCTGCCATTCCCAGATTAACATCTGCGTATTGGCAGGCTATCTGTCCTAATGACATATAAGCCACAATTCCCAATTCGTCTTTTGAAACCTTCTTGAAGAACTTAGTCAATATCTCCTTCATTGCGATGTACGAGCTTGTTTTTTCAAGTTCTTCGTAGACTTTCGCTAATTCAAGAAACTTCATGGTTTTGCGAATCTTCTTTCGTGGTGGAAGTTTTTCAAATACCCTGTTTTTTTGTGCACGTTGATTATCGCGTAGTCGTATTGCAGTGTGACTGTTGCGTCAATGACTGTTCCTCTTTTGTATTTTCCTCTTGACAGCCAGCTCATCAGGCAGTACCTTCCTTCAAGCGGGTTTTTTGTTATGAGCATGTAGTCGTGTCCGTCTTCCTTTTTCCATTTGATGTCGCTGCTTTCAACATCCACTATCAACGGCAGCCTGTATGTTCTTTTTTTTGCGTATTTTTTGTAGAATTCAGGCGCCTTTCTTTTTACAGCATTTGCATATTGGAGATTGAGTTTTTTGGTCTGCTTGCATACTGTTGAGCACGGCGTGTGGGATATGAATGGGAATTTTTGGTCGCAGTCGTGGAGTCTTTTGTAGTATTGGTATGCGCTGTATTTTTTTGCGAGCTGTGCCTTGTTGTGCTCTCTGATGAATGTTTCAATGCAGCATTGGGGGTATCCGTATATTACTCCTGCCAGCCTGTCTGCCGTGTCGTGTTTTTTCTGTTTGAGCAAAGTGATGTATTCCAAGAATTTTGCGTTGAATTCCTTGTTTTTGAATAAGTCATAGCCGTACCAGGTTCCTTTCAGTTTCCAGACCGCAGCATTGGCTTTTATTCCTGTTATTTCCTCGTATCCTTTTGGTTTGCTGGCCTCAAACAGTATGTTGTTTTCTTTGAGCAAATCTTCGAATTCGTGCTTGTCGTGAAGGTTTTTGTCTATTCGCAGTTGGATGTATGTTGATGGTTTTGCACCTGACAGGAATAGTATCAGCTTGAGTTTTGAGTTTGTGTCAAACGCGTCTGACTTTTGCACGAACTTTAGCAGGTTTTCCATTTTTTCCTCTTTTTTCTATGTATTCTTTTACTGATTTGAATCCTTCAAATATTCCGCCGAACATTGTGATGAATGACAGAACGAACAGGGCTATGCTTGCCGTTAAAAAGGCGACAAACTCCTGCATTCCTGTCCAGATGTTTCCACTCATTAATGATGCGCCTATTCCTATTATCAGTATTACTACTGAGAATACTATTTCTGCCACGAATGCTTTCCAGTGTTTTGCAAAACCGAATATCCAGTGTATTACAAGCCCTGCTCCTGTGCCGAGCATTGTGGCTGAGAATAATACGAATATTATTGATGCGATTGTTGCTGCTGTTGTCTGCATTGCTCCTGCTGTTTGTGTTTGTATCATTGCTTTGGCAAGGTACGAAAGAAGTATTCCTATTCCAAATGTCAGAAACCCTATCCATATTGATATGCGCATATGGCTGTAGAGCCATATTGTATTTTTAAAGGTGTCGGAAACCTGTTCTCCACTCTCGAAATTCTTATAAAACGCCCGTATTCCGCCTTCTTTGGGATGGTGCATCTTTCGCAGGATTTTATTGAAAAAATTACTAATCACTTTTTTAGGACGCCTTATGAGCCGTTGCCTTATGCTGCTGAGATTTTCAGTTTTTGGCACACTCAGAGTCCGGGGGAATTGGAAAGAATCGCCAATTCTGTTGATGTTTCCATCGATGATTTGAAAAAAGGCGACGTTGTTTCTGCTATGAAGGTGATAAATGAGGATAAGGATCCTCTTCGTCAAATTGCCGAGTATTTCTCTGATCCTATGAACTGTTTGCGTATGGAAACGGTTAAGCCTTTGTCTGAGGAGGCAAGAACTGCGTTGAAGAAGTCTTATCTTGAAAAACTGCTTCGGGACGTTCCGTTTATTGATGCGACTCACTCAACTCCTGATCTTGTGACTGCCACCAGCACCGTCTTGCGTTTGTTTGGTTTTATTGAGGTTGATAATCACTGGCAGGCGTATTGCAATGGCAGCGCGCCTGAGGAGGTTGAGTTCAAGCAGATTACCTCTACCCCCATTGCTTTGCCGTACGATGATTATATGCTGAAGTTGTTGTTCACGCGTGGTTTTAATGAGATGGAGCTTGTTATCCATCATCCGAACATTGATGCTGCCCGCGAGGGCACTTTTAATGCGCGCACTTTGCTTGGCAATACAAAGATTTTGGATTTGCCCGTTTTGGATGTTAGTGCTCTTCCTGTCCGTTATTGTAATGCTCTTCACGACCCGTTGTCTATGGCTTTTAATGATGGCTTTATGGTATATACAGGCAAATATTATGCGTACAATCTTCGCTTGATTATTGATGGTTTGACGAAAAAGCTCTCAGTGCCTGCGCACAGGTATTTTTTTATGAGACAGATTTATGGAGATACCGACAAGATTTCAAGACCAGACATATCAGATTTGGTTCACGATATTGAATTTTTGAATTTGAAGATTCAGACTGGACAGGCTGTTCCTTCGCGTGACCGCTCGGTTGTTGAGCGGGTTCAGGATGTTCAGCTGGACTTTCAAAAGGGAAAAGTGTCAGTCGATCTTTCAATGTATGCCGAGCTGTTGAACACTGAGACTTTTAAGCGCATGCGTGGCGTTAAGAGTTTGGGCAATCTTGCAAATACCGAGGCGCCTTATGCCCAGCAGTCGAGGTTTGAGCATTGTGTCGGCACTTTGCACGTTGCGCGCGCTATGTGCCGCCGTTTTGGCATCAAGGGTTATGACCAGATTAAAACAGAGGTTTATGCTCTTTTGCACGATTCTGGTCATTTGACTGGCTCGCACGCGACAGAGGATTATTTCAGGGCTCGTTCTGGTTTTGACCACGACAAGTTCGCGATTGAGCTTTTGAGGCAGAATAAGGGCGCGCTCGAGGGCATTGTTGATGTCGAGGATATTGTTGCGATGTTTGAGCATCGTGACCCTCTTCATTTGATTGTGGATGGTCCTTTTGGCGCTGACAGGATTTATTTTCTTTCAATTGACCCTCACGAGTGAGGAACGCAGAAGGAGTTTGATTCGTTTAGTGTTTTCCCATGGCTTGCTTGGAATGGAAAGGAGGTTCTTGCTGACAAGTCTCCTGATAAAGCGTTTTAGTATCTTGATTTCCGTGTC
>CABMGU010000018.1 GCA_902385765.1 uncultured archaeon
AAATAACATCGTTCTTATTTTAATACTTTGTAGCCAATTTGCGAATAGGTATACGTATCTCGGAATGTCTTTCCCTTTCCTGCAAGCGCAGCTTCATGTCTTTAAGCACGTTCATATATGTGATGAAGGCTTCGTACGGCGATTCATATGGAGAAAAGTATTTGTGGACATCGCCATCCGCGAACCATTTTGTGCACATGTAGTAGAAGTGGTCGCTTGTTGTGAGTTTTCTCCATTTCTCGATTAGTTCTTCATCTCCTGATGCGAGCACGCCTTCTCTTAATTGGTAGACTTTTGCGTTTGCTGCCTGTTGCATTTTGTTGCCGAGCCACGCGCTTGTGTCTCTTTCCACGTCTGCCCAGCTTATCGTGTTTGGCACGTCTAATTCTTCTTTTGGTTCCACTTTCAGCAGTTCGCTTGGGTGCTGGAAGCTTATGTTGTGTTTTGCAAGTGCTTTTGGCAAATGCTTAAGGAAGTTGAATATTCCTGTGTCGTGCCAGTGGTGTTCTCCGAATGTTTCGTAGTCCATAAACAGGTTTACTGAGTCTCCCATTATCGGCGCTATCCATTCTGCGTATTTGTCTGCTGTTAACGGCCATTGGTTCCAATGCTTGTCAGAGAACCTGAATGCTATGTCGTCTGATAATCTGTAATTTTTCAGCAATAGTCTTATTTTTGCGTCTTTTGCTTTGTAGACGTAATTCGGGCTTCTCCATCCGAGTATGCTATCCCATCCTTCTGTGAGTATTGCTTTGAATCCGAGGTCTTTTGCCAGTTCTGCTACTTCGTTGTTGTAGACCAGTTCTGTGTTTCTGAAAATTTTCGGCTTTTGCCCGAAGTGTTCTTTGATTAGTTTTTGGTGTTGTCTTACTTGATATGAGAACTCGTCTTTGTCCTGCAGTGAGCTTAGTGAGTGGTGGCTTGTTTCTGTTAGGAATTCCACTTTGCCTGTTTTTGCCAGGTCTTTGAAGCTTCTTAGGACTGCGGGTGCGTATTTCTGGAATTGTTCAAGTGCTGTTCCTGTTATGCTGTATGCGACTTTGAAGTCGTCGTTTTTGCGTATGAGCTCTTTGATTATTTGGTTTGCTGGCAGGTAGCATTTTCCTGCTATTTTTTGCATTATTTCCTTGTTTTTTTGCTCGTCAAAGTATCTTGTGTGTTTGCCTATGTCGAACAGGGTGTATTTGGCTAGCCTGAATGGCTGGTGTACTTGGAAGTATAGGCACACGTCAGTCATTTTCTCACCTTGTGGTATACTTCCAGTACTTTTTTTGCCGGTTCGTCCAGATTGTATTTTTGCACTTCTTTCATTCCTTTTTCTCTGAGTTCTTCCCTGAGTGAGTCGTGTCTGAGAACACTGACTATCTTGTTTGTCATCTCGTTGATGTCCCAGAAGTCTGCCTTCAATGCGTTCCTTACTATTTCTGATACTCCGCTTGTTTTGCTGATTAGTATTGGCGTTCCGTTTTTCAGGCTCTCGAGTGCTACAAGCCCGAATGGTTCTGATACGCTTGGCATTACGTATAGGTCTGCTGTTTGGAATGCTTTGTGTACGTCATCTCCTGATAATGTTCCTGTGAATATGACTTTGTCTGTTATGCCCAGTTCTGCTGTTTTGTTGATTATTTTTGGGAGCATGTCTCCGTCTCCCACTATGACAAATTTTGTTTTTGGCTCGTATTGGAGTACCTTTTTTGCAACTTCCACAAAATAGTCTGGTCCTTTCTGGACTGTTACCCTTCCTAAGAACAATACAATCTTGTCTTTCTTGTTTGGTATGTAGTTTGTTACAGGCGTGTCATCTATTCCCCAGTGCACTACTTCTATTTTTTCTGGCCGTATTTTGTAGTGTTTGATGATGTTTTGTTTGCTGAAGTTGCTGTTTGTGATGATTTTGTCTGCTTCCTGCAGTCCTGTCCATTCGATGTGGCTTATTCTTGGGTCCGGGTGGTCTGCTGTTCTGTCGAATTCTGTTGCGTGCAGGTGTACTACTAATGGTTTTTTGCTGGATTTCTTGGCGTTTATTGCTGCCTGGTATGTCATCCAGTCGTGCGCGTGTATTACGTCGTGTTCCTCTTTTTTTGCAATCTGCTTTGCGAGTGCTGAGTATCTTTGTACTTCTTGGAACAAATCTCTTCCGTAGACTTGTTTTTTCTTGCCTTTGTACAGCCAGTTTTGTTCTTCATATGATGCTGAGGTCATGTATGCTGTCAGTGGGCTGTCCATTCCTCTTACTCTGATATTGTTTGCTGCTCCTACCAGTTTGACGAATTTTGCTGTTGCTCCTTCTGGCGTTACCGGCATTACGAATGTTACCTCGCAGTTTTGTTTTGCCAGCGCTTTTGTGAGCCCGTAGCACGCTGTGCCTAGTCCTCCGCTTTTGTATGGCGGGAACTCCCATCCGAACATGAGCACTTTCAGCTTGCTCATTTTCCCGCCTCTTTTAGCCGGTAAATCTTGACGTATTCGCTGATGAATACGGGCTCTACGAGCCCTTTGCCAATCAGATGGATTAAGTGGTTGTCAACTGTTCTCCACGTCAAGCCGGTAGAGTCTGCTATCTGGTTGACTGTTCTTTGTCCTTTTGATAGGTCTTTCAGGATGAGTTTTCTGATTTCTGTGAACTTCTTTTTGGGCGCTCTTTTCACAGGCTACATTTTGCTATACTGGTATTTAAATGTTATGCTTATCATAACTATATGATAAGTCTAATTTAGATATATCAATAGCCTATTTTGAGCATAAGTTATGCTTATAATTATTTTTTCAAGTGCTTGAAATAGATAAATTTATATACTGATAAGTTTATATGGTGCTTATGATGCAAATACTCCATTATCCAAACTTGAAAACGGTTTTGCAGGTCGAGAAAGTCTTGCAGGAAGCGGATGCGGTTATTTCCAAGAATGAGCTTAAGCGGCGTCTTCCGACGCAGATTATGCATCAGACCTTATCTCTTATTCTAGAATATTTGGAAGAGAGTGGCAAGATTATGATTGGCGAAAAGGGCATTAGCTGGATTCAGCAGGACAATCCAAGGCTCAGGAAGCTTCTTGAGCGTGGAGTGCGTGTTGCATGAAGGAAGTCTGGGTTCAGTTTTCTGAAGAAGCAAATCTGGAATACACTGAACTTCAAAAGCAGGTTCTTTCCGAACAGCAGCTGGGCAAGGATAACTCGTTCAATATGCAGTTGTTGAAAGCTATTGAGCGTGAGAAGACTAATCTCAAGATTAATCCGCAGGTTGGCACGCATATTCCAAGAAAATACATTCCCAAGACTGCTGTGGAGCGTTATGGAAGTGACCGTTTGTGGAAGATAGACCTTGTTGGTTATTGGAGGTTAATCTATACTATCGTCGGTGACGAGGTTAAAATAATCGCTTTTGTTCTTGAATTCATGGATCACAAGAAATACGACAAGATTTTTGGTTATGATAAGAAATAGTTAGTGTCTGCTGAATTTTCCCATCAGCACTGCTTCTGCGAGAACGTGTCCTTTCATTGCTTTTTCCAGCGCTGTTTTGTTGCTTCCTGCCGGCAAATCCAGCATAATATCAATCGCATAAAGTTTGAAGAAGTATCTGTGTGTTCCTGATGGCGGGCACGGTCCTCCATAATTCGTCCGTCCCCAGCTGTTTCTGCCTGCAACTCCCATTTGTCTGTCTATTAGTTTGGTATTTGGCGGTATGTTCCACAGTATCCAGTGGTCCCAGGTGCCGTTTGGAGCATCCGGGTCGTCCATCACGAGTGCAAGTGATTTTGCTCCTGCAGGCGCTCCAGAAATCTCTAGTGGCGGTATCTTGTCCTGCCCGTCGCAGGTGTATTCTTTTGGGATGTTTTCTTCATTTGAAAATGTGCTGGTTATTTTCATTTTTCTCGTTTTGCCGCGGTCTTCGACTTGATTTCTTCTCCCCTTGCAAGGCATGGGGGAGATGAAATCAACCTTGGCCAGGCCAAGGCGCGGCTTATTTGTTTATTTGATATAATCTATCAGTATGTCTTTTATCGTGAGTATTCCTACTGCTTTGTTGTCTTTTGCCAGTATTACGTTGCACACATCGTTTTCACTCATTAGCTCGACTGCTGCAGGTATTTTTGTTTCCGGCGCAGTGCAGCAGGGTGATTTTCTGCTCATGCAGTCTTCTACAGGCAGCGCTATCATGCTGGTTTTTTCTCCGTGCTGGTAGCCTGGGTTTCCTCCTTTTTGGTGGCTTGCTGCTCTTGGCACTTTTTGTTTTTCAAGGTCCCAGAATTCTCCGTTCTCTATTAAATCCGATAGCATTACCATTCCCATTATTTTGTTCTGCAGGTCTACGACCGGCAGGTGGTCTATTCCGTATCTGCTGAATATGTTTATTGCCTTGCCGATTTCGTCTTTGTATGTTACTGTTACTGCTCCCATGCTTGCGAGTTCGCTGCAGGCCAGTTTTTTGTATCCTTCCATTATTTCTTTTGCCACGTCGTGAGAGCTTACGATGCCTATGACTTTGTCTTTTTCAAGCACTGGAAGCATATGAGTGTCAGCTGTTGCGAGTTTTTTGCAGATTTCTCTCAAATCGCTGTTCGGCGTCAGTGTGGGCACAAAGAAGGTTATCTTTGATTTTGAGCGTTTTTTAAGAACGTTTCCGACTTTCATTACTGAGGGGTCTATTCTGCTGGTAAGCAGGTACCTTCTTGCTATCATTCCGAGGTATTTTTTGTCGTCAAATACCAGTGCTGAGTGTTGTTTTGTCTTTCTGAGCTTGCCAATCATTTGTGCGATTGTGTCTTTTACATCTACAGAAACATAGTCTGTTCTCATCAAATCCTGTGCTGTTACCATGGAATCACCCTTTCTTGTGTTTTGTTTATTTCGTTTTATTTTAAATCTTTCTTCGTTAACTATATATATTTGTGATTGTAGCGTTCTTCCGATGGTTGAATATTATCTTCTGTCAGAAAAAGAGGTTCTTGAAGAGCTGAAGGCTTCTGATAAGGGTCTTTCCAGCGAGGAGGCTGCCTCCCGTCTCAAGATTTACGGTCCTAATAAGATTCGTGAAGCCCCGCATACTGGTCCGATATTGATTTTCTTATCCCAGTTTAAGAGTCCTATTGTGTGGATTTTGCTTGCTGCAATGCTTATTTCCTTGTTTGTGAAGGAATATGTGGACTTTAGCGTGATTGGTGTTATTGTGATTCTTAATTCAATTCTTGGTTTTGTGCAGGAATATCGTGCAGGTTGCGCGATTGACGCTCTCAAGAAGATGATTTCCTTGAAGGCGACTGTTTTGCGTGATGGTCAGGAAAAGGAGATTGACGCGGAAGAGGTTGTTCTTGGTGATATTTTGCTTCTTGATACTGGTGATAAGATTCCTGCTGATGCAAGATTGCTGGAGTCTGTTAATTTGCAGACGCAGGAGGCTTCTTTGACTGGTGAGAGCGTGCCTGTCAAGAAGGCGGTTTTTGTTGTGAGGAAAGAGGTTGCTGTTGCTGACCGTGTTAATATGGTGTTTTCCAGCACTGTTGTGACTAATGGTCACGCCCGCGCTGTTGTGACTGGCACTGGGATGAATAGTGAAATCGGCAGGATTGCTACGTTGATTGAGGAGGCAGAGCCAGAGCCCACTCCTTTGCAGAAGACGTTGAAGAAATTAAGCGTGTACATTGGCTTGATGGTTATCGCCATTGCGGTTCTTGTTTTTATTGTTGGTTTGATAAAGATGGACCAGCCTATTGAATCCATTTTGTTGACTGCTATCGCTTTGGCTGTTGCCGCGATTCCTGAGGGTCTGCCTGCGATTGTGACAGTGGGATTGTCTATGGGCGTTCAGAATATGGCTAAGAAGAATGCTCTTGTGAGGAATCTTCCGAGCGTTGAAACTCTTGGTGCTTGTTCTGTTATTTGTTCTGATAAGACAGGCACGTTGACTCATAACGAGATGACTGTCAGGAAATTGTACGTCAATCGTAAAGTGATTGAAGTTGCCGGGAGCGGTTATTCTCCTGAGGGTTACTTTTCTGAGGATTCCAAGCCGTTTGAGTTCTTGCTCAAAATTGGCGCTCTGAATAACAATGCCAAGTTGAAGCTTGAGAATTCTGCGTGGCAGGTTTTTGGCGATCCTACTGAGGCTGCTTTGCTGGTTAGCGCCAAGAAAGCCAAGCTGGATGTCGAGAATCTTCATGATGAGTATGAGCGTGTTGGAGAGATTGAGTTTACCAGCGAGCGCAAGCGTATGACGACTTTGCACATGGTTAAAAAGGTCAAGTTTGCTTTCACGAAAGGCGCTCCTGAGATTGTTCTTGGATTGTGCTCAAAGGTTCTGGTTAATGGCCGTGTTGAGCGGTTGAACAAGGATGAGAAGGGCAAGATTTTTGTCCAGAATGATAAGTTTGCAAAGGACGCGTTAAGAGTTCTGGGTTTTGCGTATAAGGAATTGTCTGGCATTGATGCAAAGGGTGATCCTGAGAAGGAGATGGTTTTTGTTGGCTTGCAGGCGATGATTGACCCTCCGCGCAGGGAAGCGAAGGATGCTATTGAGAAGTGCAAGACTGCCGGCATCAGGGTTGTCATGATTACTGGAGATAACGTGGCAACTGCCGAGGCTGTTGCAAAAGAGCTTGGTATCGAGGGCCGCGCTATAACTGGTCTTGAGCTTGACCAGATTGAGAATCTTGCATCCGAAGTCGATAATATTGGTGTTTACGCTCGTGTTAATCCTGCTCATAAGTTGAAGATTGTTGAGGCATTGAAGGCCAGAGGCCATATGATTGTTGCTATGACTGGCGATGGTGTTAATGATGCTCCTGCTTTGAAAAAATCAGACCTTGGCATCGCCATGGGTATTACAGGCACTGATGTAGCCAAGGAAGCAAGCGCTATGATTCTTGCTGATGACAATTTTGCAAGTATTGTTCGTGCTGTTGAGGAAGGCAGGAGGATTTATGACAATATCCGCAAGTATCTCGCATACCTGATTGGCTGTAATATTGGTGAAGTCCTTGTCATTCTTACTTCAATTTTGCTTGGTTTGCCTCTGCCTTTGATTGCTATTCAGATTTTGTGGGTTAACCTTGTTACTGATGGTTTGCCTGCTATTGCTTTGAGTGTTGACCCTGCAGAGCCGGGTGTTATGCAGCGTCCTCCCAGAAAACAGGATGATGGTATTTTCAAGGGTATTGAGCATTACGTTTTCATTTTCCCGCTGGTTATGACGATAGCTACCATCTGGCTGTTTGACCAGTATCTGACTGTCAGTCTTGTTAAAGCCCAGACTGTTGCGTTTACTTCGCTTGTTATGTTTGAGTTGTTTGCTGCAATCAGCTGCAGGTCATTGCACAAGCCCATTTTTGTTGTTGGCGCTTTCAAGAACGTGTGGCTGTGGCTTGCTGTTTTGTCTTCTGTCGGTTTGCAGTTGTTGATTATGTATGTGCCTTTCCTTCAGAAGATTTTCCGTTTGACTGCCTTGTCTTTTGGTGAGTGGGGCTTGATTCTCGGGGTTGCGTTTGTCGGTTTTGCCTATCTCGAGATTCACAAGCTTGTTGCCGGCAGGTAAGTTATCTTGGTAATAAAAAATTAGAAAAAATTATTTCTTTCTTTTCTTGTTTATCTCGTATGTTTCAAGCTCTTCCAGCGAATAAGCTCCTGTGCTTGCAAGGCACATTACGATTCCTGCCACGCTTATGAGAAGTCCGAATGTGAATGGCAGGAATGCTTTTGTCGAAGTGAACGCCCATACGAGGTTTGCAAGGGATAATGCGAATACGATGAGCGTGAATGGGTATGACCATTCTGCTTCTATCCATAGCCCGAATAATGCGCAGGCCATCAGTATTGCTCCTATTAGGATTATGGCTAGTTGTATCGCGTATCCTGTGTTCATGCGCGATTCCAATATCAGTGCGGTGAACAGGCTCAGTCCAAGCAGAAGTACTGTTACAATCATTTTTATGTCGTTTAGTTTCATTTTCCCCCTCCTTTGATATGAATGCCAGATGCTTGCTTCTTAATATATTTTTCTATTGTGGAGGAGTAACAAGTCGGTGGTGAATTTTAGGAAAAAGTTTATAATCAGCCGATATTTTCCGGTTGTTATGAAAAAACTAGAGGCTGTTGTCTTGATTTTGGTTCTTGCTGCTGCGCTTGCAGGAATGTATTTTGCTTTCAAGAGTTATGGCATGGCTACCAAGCACGTTGATATGGTGATTTTCATCTCCGGCGGAGTGCTTGATACTGAAGCGTTTTCTCCTGATGAGCCTGGCACGCTTTCCATAACCAACGATGATGCCAAGAGTTACGAGGTTGAAATTCGAAGGGATGGGGATGTTAAGTGGAGAAGGGATGTTCATCCCGGCAGGACTGAATATGTTGATTATACCCGTGGCGATTATGAACTTGAGATCTTGAGAAAGCATTAAATATTTCCTGTCTTGTTTTCTTTTTTTATGTATGACTTGATTATTGTCGGCGCTGGTCCTGCTGGTCTGACTTGTGCTATTTATGCTGGCAGGAAGAAGTTGAACTGTTTGCTTGTTACCGGTCCTAATATCGGCGGTGAGACAAATACTACTGTTGACATTCAGAATTATCCTGGTTATGAGGGTTCCGGTGCTGAGCTGATGCAGAAATTCAGTGCTTCTGCAAGGAAGTGGGGTTGTGAGTTTCTTGAGCAGTTTGTTGCCAAAATCACGAAGCCGAAGGAGTTTGTTGTTGAGCTTGATGACGGGAAAAAGCTTGATGCGAAGGCGGTTATTTTGTGTTATGGCCGTCAGCGAAGGAAGCTTGGTGTTCCTGGCGAGGACAGGTTTTTTGGCCGTGGTTTGAGCACTTGTGCTACTTGTGATGCTCCTTTGTTTCCTAACAAGGATGTTGCTGTGATTGGCGGTGGCAATAGTGCTGTTGAGGGTGCTTTGGAGCTTGCGCGTATTGCGAAAAAGGTTTATCTTGTTCACAGGCGCGACCAGTTCAGGGCTGATGAGGTTACTGTTGAGACCGCGAGGAAAAATCCCAGGATTGAGCTTGTTTTGAGCAGTGTTCCTGTTGAGATTTAGGGTGCGAAGTTTGTTTCTGCTGTTGTTGTTGAGGGTGCTTCTAAGAAAAGAAGAGAGCTTCCTGTTCAGGGTATTTTCTCTGAGATTGGCTGGGAGGTTAAGACTGATTTCCTGGGCAATCTTGTTGAGCTTTCTCCTGCTGGAGAGGTTGTTGTTGACCAGTTGTGCAGGACCAGGACTTCCGGATTGTTTGCCTGCGGTGATGTTGCTAATCTTCCTTACAAGCAGACTGTTATTGCTGCTGGCATGGGCGCAATTGCCGCTCTGGAAGCCTACAGGTTTTTGACTGGCAGTATTAGTGAGTATGCGAAATAGTTAAATAGTGATTTTCATTCTTTTTCTTATGCACAAATCTTTTGCCTTGTTCACGATTGTTGCCGTCTGCGCTTTGGTAATTCTTTTATTCGTTTCTGTTGAGGGCAAGTTTTCTGGTTGTCATTGCTATTTTACCGGCGAGTGCCAGTTTGATGGGAATGGTATTGCTTACAGGTATTATTTCTGCGGCAACTGTCCTGCTTATAGCGGTTTCCGCCAGTATAATGGTTGTTTAAACACTACTTCTCCGCCTGCCTGGCCTCATTCTAATTAGAATTCTTCCTGTGTTAGCCCTTTTAGCATTCCTTTTCTTCTTAGCACGTCTGCTTGTATTGGCTTGTACTTGTAGACTACGTCTCCTTTATCGTCTCCGCCCAACTCCCATGGTTCTATCAGCAAAAGGTCTCCCTCTCTCACCCATAGTTTTCTTTTGAGTCTTCCTGGTATTCTGCAGATTCTTGTTCTTGCATCCATGCATCTTACTTTCATTCTGCTTCCGCCTACTCTTTCTTCGCATAAACCGAGAACTTGTCTTCCTCTGGGAATAGGGGTTCTTCTGATTTCTTCCTGTTCCTGCTGCTGTTGCTGGAGTGCTTCTTCTTCTTTCTTGCTCATCTTCGTCTATTCATCAATAGTTTGTTTATAAGTCTTTCTGCACTCCCCACTGGACATCCGCGCACAGCATTTTTAAGCTGGTTTTGTGTTGTTTTTTTGATGATTAGGGAGTCTTTCATTGTATTGCCTCATGTCGGCCGTCGTACTGAAGCTAAGCTCTGGGCTCAGGGACTGCATTCCTGGGATCATTTTATGGGTGCTGTGAAGGTTAAGGGTTTGAGTTCTGCGAGAAAGGATGCTTTTGATTGGAGGCTTCAGGAGGCAAAGGATAATCTTCGCAAGGGCAATTCTTCTTTTTTCTCAAAAATGCCTGACCAATGGCGTTTGTACAACGAGTTCAAGGACGAGGCTGTTTATCTTGACATTGAGACTAATGGTTATTACAGTGGCATTACTGTCATTGGCTTGTCAGACGGCTTTGATACCAAGACTTTTGTTCGCGGTTTTAATCTTGACCGTTCTTTGTTAATCAAAGAGCTTTCAAAATACAAGCTAATCATCACATTCAATGGCTCTTCTTTTGACCTTCCCGTCATTAATCGCTTTTTTGATTTCAGTCCAAATGTTCCTCATATAGACTTGCGTTTTGTCTGCCAGAAGCTTGGTTTTACTGGTGGCTTGAAAGCGATTGAAAAGCAATTTAGCATCAAGCGCCGTCCTGAAGTCAATGGATTGTCAGGCGAAGATGCTGTTTATTTGTGGGAGATGTGGAAATCTTCTGGCGAGCGGGAATATCTTGACAGGCTTGTCTGGTATAACGAGGAGGATATTCTTAACTTGAAACCTTTGGCAGATAAGCTGATTCCTGCAATGTGGCAGAAAGTTCGTTACTTGAAGAACGATATTGCCTTGCCTACTGCTTCTTGTACTGCAAAAGGGTCGTGTCCTGTTAGGACGTAAATAAGGTAAGCTATTGCAATAAGGACAATCGCCAGTGGTATTATTTTCTTCAAAGCGCCGACTAGGAATTTGAATGCGATGACTGCGAGAATAATCAGCGCAATCAGGATTAACAGGCTTATTATGCTCATGTGATGTTATTTTGCAGAAAGCTTTTTAAAACTTGTTATGGATTTTTTGCTTATGAAACTGTTTCACGTTCACCTGAAAAGCAATGTTGATGTAAAACTGCCTGAAGCTGTTTTGAAGAGGTTGCCGAAGCGTCTTGGCATTGTTACGACAATCCAGCATCTACATAAGATTGATGACATCGTAAAGCAGACCAAAGGCGTGCTTGCCGGTCAGGTTCTTGGCTGCAATGCTTCTCAGGTGGAAAAAGTGAATGATGATATTGATGCTTTCTTGTTTGTCGGCTCTGGCGAGTTTCACCCGATTAATGTTGCTTTGAAAACAGGAAAGAAAGTCTGGCTGTGGAATCCAATCTCGAAAAATTTCGGGTTATTGGATGAAAAGATGATTGAAAAATACAGAAAGCAGAAGCAGGGTAAATTGTCGAAATTCCTGAATGCAAAACGTGTTGGAATTATTGTTTCCACTAAGATGGGTCAGAAGAATTTGATGCGTGCTTATGAGCTGATGAAGCAGTCTGACAGGGAATATTATTTGTTTGCCTGCGATGAAGTTAATTTTGCCGAGTTTGAAAACTTTAATTTCATAGACTTCTGGGTTAATACGGCCTGTCCGAGAATTGAGGATTCAAGAATTATTCATATTGATGATTTGATTGATGCTGGCTTGTTGAAGTTAAAAAAAGGGTCTTATGAGGTGCCGATATGGAAAAGCGATCTTGGATTGCACTGATTTTGTTAATCTCCTGTTCGGTTCCTGCGGTTACTTTTGATAATGTTTCTTTTTCTGTTGAGGTTGCGCAGACACAGCAGGAAAAAGCCAGGGGCTTGATGTTTCGTGAATCAATGCCTGACAATCACGGTATGCTATTCGTTTTTGATAAGAGTGGTCCGCTTTCTTTCTGGATGAAAAACACCTTGATTCCTTTGGATATGGTTTTCATTGATGGGAATATGACTGTTGTTGATGTGAAGACAGCAGTGCCCTGTAAGGCAGACCCTTGCGCTTCCTATAAGTCGTCTGGTATGTATGTTCTTGAGATTAATGCAGGTCTTGCAGAGAAATACGGGATTAAGAATGGTTCAGTGATGTCACGTAACTGATTTGCTTTGATGACTGCGCCACTCTGGTCCTTCGAAATGCTTGCATTTCGAACGCCTAGCCGAAATTTCTTTCGGCTCGGTTTGACTGAATTTTTTCTCCCTCTTACAGGTATGAGGGAGAGAAATTCACCTTGATACAATCGAGGCAGAGCGGCGCTTGTAAGTAGACCGCAGCGATAGAATTAGACTTTCTTACGTAAATGAAATCTTGGTATCTGTAGCGAATACGCTTCCTATTCCTTTTCCTACGCTGTAAAAGCTTTCAGAGGTCATTCCTGCTATCTTGTCAAAAATTGTTTTGTACTCTTTGTATTCGATTGGCTCTGCTTTGATTTTCAGTTTTGTTTCGATGTATTGCAGCGCTTCTCTTCTTCCGCCGAATTCGTCTATAAGCCCAAGTTCTTTTGCTTCGCTTCCCAGGTATGTGAATCCTGTTGCCATGCTTCTGACTGTTTCTTCCGGCAGTTTTCTGTTTTCAGCTACTGCTTTGATGAATTCAGTGTGCAGTTTGTCGAGCATGTTTTGGAATAATTGTGTTTCTTCTGGTGTCATGTCCCTGTATATCGTTCCTGCATCTTTGAGTCTTCCTGCTGTGAGTTTTCTGTATGTTACATTGTAGTCTGCCAGTAATCCGGGCACTTCCAGCCTGCTTGCTGTCACTCCTATGCTTCCTACGATGCTCATCCTGTTTGCGAAGATTCTGTCTCCTGCTGTTGATATCCAGTATGCTCCTGATGTTCCTGATTCCCTGATGACTGAGATTTTTGTTTTGTTGACGAGTTTTATCGCGCTTGCTATTTCATCTGTCGCAACAGGTGTTCCCCCAGGGCTATTCACTTCTATTATTAGTGCTTTTATCTCGTCGTTTTTTTGCGCCTGTTCTATGAGTTTTACTATGTCAGAGCTTTTTGCTCCAGGCATGAAACTGCTGGAGTCATCTGTTTGTATCAGTCCTTCTATTGGTATGACTGCAACGTTCCCTCTTTGTACTGTTGGTATGTAAGCTCCGAATATGCTGAAGAATATCATTGCGAACATGAGGAGCAGTGCTATGCTTATTCCTACGCTGATTATTTTCCAGGTTGCCCTGAGTATTTCTCCTCCTGTTATTGGTCTTGACTCCTCTTTTTTCTGCATGTTGTCCTGTTTGTATATTTTTGTTTATATATGTTATGGTTGGCAATTACAGAATTTTTGGTATTATTCTTTTTGTTTCTGATTTATAGTCGAGCCATCTGTCTCCGAATTTGTCCAGCAGAACTGCTTCTTCCTGGCTTATTCTGTATAAGACGCTCGGGAAGAATAGTATGATTGCCAGCGCTAATGCCCAAATGCTTCCCATTATCATGCTGAATCCAATTACGATAAGCAGTAGTGCTGTTTTGTTTGGGTGTCTTAGCACTGAGTAGATTCCTGTCTGTGCTGCTTCAAAGCCTGAGCTGAGTCTTTCCTCGAATGTTTTGTCTTCGTGCAGTTGTCTTCTTGCGATTATCTGCAGTAGTCCTCCTAAAAAGAATATCACCAGTCCTGTCCACATGACTGGGTCTGCTGCAGGGTCGTTATTGACGTAGTATGCTATTGCGATTCCAACCGTTACAAGTCCGGTCATTATCATCAGCCAGGTGCTTTCATTGTTTGGTGTTTTTGCTGTTTTGAAGATTAATGTCCTGAATATTTTCTTGCCGAGCAGTGCCAGCCCTATGATTGCAAGTAGCACGATTACGGCTATGAGAACTTTGAGCATGTTGACCATATGTTGGCTTTAGATGGGGTGATTTATATGGCTTTCGTCATAAGTTTTTTATATGCAGACTTCTGGCTTTTCTGTAAAGAGGTGATTTTATGGCTAAAAAGACTGAGCATTATGGTGTTTACATTATTCTTGGTGTTGTTCTTGTTTTGGCTGTTGCATTTATGTATTACGGCGGAGGTTCTTTTGGTCAGGCTGTTGCAAAGCCTTCCAATTACAAGGATTGTATGGCTGATGCGCAATTAATGAAAGATAAACTCGTGAAGTACGAATTAAAAGGTCGGCCTGCTTCTGCTGATAAGTACATAGAGTATGATACTTTGCTTGCCCAGTGTCAAAAACTTCAACCGCCTGTTGTAACCTGCCCGTCGTGCAAGGAATGCCCAACCAGTCAGCCTGGTGCTTTTGCTGGGTTGAGCAATTTATTGATCGTTGTTGGAGATAACGCGCCCGGTGAGGATGTGGTTGCTGCGACTGATGTTGCTGTTTCATTTGGTCCTTCTATTGTTACAAAGAACACAATGCTCGCAAGCGAGGTTGATGATATTACAAAATACAATAGCATTCTGATAGGCAGTCCTTGTTATAATCCTATAACAAATCAGCTTATTGGTTATCCTCAGGATTGTCAGGTGAGCGGCATAAAACTGATCAGGCATTCTAATGGCAATATCGCTTTGCTTATAATGGGTTCAAAATCAGAGATTCGCCAGCTTACGAGGAAATGGATTGCTAGAGTGCAAAATATCTGCGCTGACTCTGATGGCAGTATTTGACTTATGTCGACTGCCGTGGAGTCGGGTTGAGCACAGTTCGTTATTGCCCTCACTACAGTTTATTCGTCAGCAAGATAATTTAATTTTTTTATATTTTTATAGGAGTCCTTTTTCAATCAGATAGGGAATTACGTACAATTCCAGCATTGATGCTACTTGTATTCTTTTTTTCTTGTAGTCTCTGTCTATCCATGCTATTTCTTCTATTTCTGAGCAGGGTTGTATTGTTCCTTTTAATTCACACCTGTAGCAAATCATTTTTACTGATTTTTTGTTGTCATGGCTTCTTCCTTCAAACGTTTCCATATATTCCGGGCTTATTGTTTCGCAGGATATTTCTTCCATGACCTCTCTTTGCAGGCATTCGAGTTCTGTTTCTCCTTGTTCCATTTTTCCGCCTAACGCAAAGAACATTGTTTCTCCTTTGGTTCTTGTTATGAGAAGCTTTTTGTCTCGTATTACTATTCCTGCAATTTTGTTAAAGTCTGCCATTTTATCATTCCTTTCTTTATCAGTTCAGGTATTATTTGTTCTGTGAATATCGGTGTTAGTTTAAGTTTGTGGTTTTTGTCTATCCATTTATGCTCTTCAATTTCGTTTGCTGGCGTTATTTCTCCTTCCAATTCCACCAGATAGCAGGTCACGCGCAGGCTTTGTGCATTGTCATGTGTTCTTCCTTCAAATGTTTGGAATGGAGTTGTCTTTTTCACAGTGCAATTGATTTCTTCTTTTATTTCTCTTTGCAGGCATTCCAGTTCTGTTTCTCCCGATTCCATTAATCCTCCTGGGAGACTGAATACCGTTTGTTCTTTTTCCCGAACAGCAAGCAATTTATTGTTTTTTATGCAGAGTGCTGCAATGTGTTCTAGCGGAATTTTTTCACCCCATTTCTCTTGCAATACTTATAGACTGGGCACTTCGAGCAGAACGGTGATACTGGCACGCATATCGTTTTGCCGTGGTCTACAAAAATGTTGTTGAGCGAGAGCCAGTGTTTTCTCGGAACGATTTTTGTTAATCTTTTTTCTGTTTGTTCTGCTGTTTTAGTCCTGACCCATCCGAGCCTGTTGCTGATTTGGTGAACGTGCGTGTCTACCGGCAGTGCCTCTTTCTCGAAAGAGTAAACCAGCACGCAGCTTGCTACTTTCCTGCCGACTCCTGGCAGTTCTGTTAGCTCTTCTATCGTGTCCGGCACTTTTCCTTCAAATTTTTCCATAACGATTTTTGCCGTATTAATCACGTATTTTGCTTTTTGGTTGTAGAATCCTATTTTTCTGATTATCTTGATGACGTCTTTCTTGTCTGCTTTTGCGAGTTTGTCAATCGTCGGATATTTTTTGAACAAATTCTCAGAAACAACTTCTGTTACTTCGTCTTTTGCTCTTGCGCTGAGTATTGTTGAAATCAGAACTTCGTAAGCGTTGTATTTTCTTCCGATTCTTTCGAGCATTGTTGTTCCCTGCTTTCTTGCAAGGATGCTCAGTACTTTGTCGATTTCAGCGTGTGTAGTCATGCCGTCCCCAGTGGAATAAAAACTGCTGTGCGTATCCTGGATGTTTCCATTTTTGTTGTGCGAATTTCTGTATGTCTTTTAATTTTTCTTTTTTATAATATTTTGTCATCATTCTTTGCATCCATACATCGACAGGAAACGCTTCCATTTTTCCCAATGAAAACAGGCAGACGCAGTCTGCCACTTTTTCTCCAACGCCTGGCAGTTTCATCAGTTCTTTTTTTGCCTGAGAATAGTTCATTTTTCGCAGTTTTTCAAAATATTTGTCGTCGACCATCTTGTTTGCCTGATAAAGATATTTTGCCCTGAATCCTGTTGCGCAATTTTTTATCTTCTGCAAGTCATTTAGTTTTCCTGCAAAATCCTCTCCAAATTCTTTTGCAAGCAGGTTCATGTTCAGTTTGATTTTTTTGATGTTTGAGAAAATGCTGCACTGGAAACTTATCAGTGTCTCCCATGGGTCTCTTTGCATTATCCTTAATCCGCGGTATTTCCTGATTGCAGGAATTAACTTCTTGTCTTTTGACAGTTCTCGTATTATTTTGTAATAATCGCAGTTCAGCCCGAAAAGTTTTCTGACGTATTTCTCATCTGCTCCTTCAAATTCCAGATTATTCCCTTTTTGCCTTATCTTGAATGTTTTGTCTCTTTCCTTGCAGTGATACCAGTCTCCTGTCTTCTCGTATCTGAAGAACTGTCCTGAGTCCAGTGTGTGCTGTAAGCTGAAACATCGGAAATTTGCTAAAATGATTTTATGGTTCTTCAAGTTTCTGATGTGCTCAAGAAACCCTGTTTCTTGACATGTCCACCCTCATACTACTATATTATATGCACAGGTATAAATAAATGTCATAGTCCCTTTGGAGTGATTAAAACAAGAAAGCTTTATAAAGTGGCATTTCCTGAACCATCCTATGGCAAAGCATTTTCATGAGTATTTTGGATTTTCAAGGAAGGGGATTAATGCGCAGGTTTTGGTATCGCCTGAGCTTGATAAAGTGGATGATAAACAGCATTGGTTTTCAAGAAAAAGGCATCATGCTTTTCTCAGGGCGGTTCATTATGGTTGTAGTCTGCCGCTGGATTCGCGTCTTTTATTGAATATGAATCCTTCTCAGATTCTCGGCGCCATGGCTGGTTTTTCTATCATTGCCTATGACAGAGCTATAGAAAAGTGGAAGACTGATCCTGTTGAGCTTTATTGCAATTTATACAAAAGAGGTCTTGACGCTTATAAGCCCCAGTTGGACCAGATTGACGGTGTTTCGCTGGAAAAACACGTCCGTCCTTTTCCTCAGACAGACAGGTCTTTGTTTGAGCGTCTTGGGGTGGTTGTTTGCAGGCACCCCGACATTTCTGCCAAGTTTCAGATGTCCTCTGGTTTGAAATATCTTTTTGATACCGGGCTGGATGAGACATTTGACCCTGGCGCGGGCAGGCCCAACGTAACTAACAGGCGAAAATATGCAAAGAACATTCTTTCTCGCTTGAACAGCGCATATGCGGCGTTCAGGAATTCTGAAGGGTTTGAGCATGAAACAGTTATGGCTCAAAATGCTATGATAGTTCAGTAATTGTTAAAAACTCGTTTGATTATTTTCCTTTTCATGCACATCTTCAGCAAGCTCTTCAGCGCATTCGGTCCTCAGCACTGGTGGCCTATCAAAGGCGAATACAAGCCGAGAAAATTGTCAGAGCAGGACCGTTTGGAAATCTGCATCGGCGCAATCCTGACTCAAAATACCTCTTGGAAGAACGTCGAAAAAGCGCTTGATAACCTGCACGAGAATAAGTTAATCGATTTGAAAAATCTTGCCAACATCAAAGAGCAAAAGCTCGCAGAACTTATCAGGTGCAGCGGTTATTATCGCCAGAAAGCTAAGAAGCTCAAGATTTTTGCACAGCACGTTTTGAAATTCGGCTCATTGAAGATTTTTTTTGAGCAAAAGAATTTGCGTGATAATCTTCTCTCTATCTGGGGCATTGGTCCTGAGACAGCTGACTCTATTATTTTGTATTCTGCTGAAAAGCCAGTATTCGTCATAGACGCATACACTAAGAGGATTATGTCGAGGTTTGGCGTCTGCAAATCAGATGTTGATTATCACGAATTGCAGGGTTATTTTCATGAAAGACTGCCTGAAAATCATAAGCTTTTCAACGAGTGTCATGCCTTGTTTGTCGAGCTTGCCAAAAGGAATTGTAAGAAAGTGCCTGACTGTTCTTCCTGCCCGATAAAAAAATCCTGTCAGAAGCAAATTTGATATTACCGCGCCCAATCCTTGCTTGGGTTGATTTTCTCTCCTCTTGCAGATGAGAGGAGAGAAAATCAAGTCTGTAAGACCGCGAAGGCTACATCATCAAAAGTTTTATAACATAATTATCATTTTTATTTATCATGGGCTTGTTTGATAAACTGCAATTCTGGAAGAAAGAGGAAGCTTTGCCTGAAATGCCTGCAGCTCCTGAAATCCTTGCTCCTGAACAGCCCGCTCCTATGGGAGTGGAACATTTAGGAATGCCTCATCCTATGGAGCCTCCTGAGCCTGCTTTTCAGCCCCAGTCTTTTGGGCAACAGCAGCAGTTCACGATGTCATCAGACCAGCAGTTGCAGTTAATCTCTTCAAAGCTTGATACGATAAAAGCCCAGCTTGAGACTGTTCTTCAGCGTCTTGAGCGTTTGGAGAAAAAGGATGATTTGAGTCCTTACCAGCAGCGATGGCGAAACGTTTAACTTTCTGGAGTATTGCAGTTTCTGTTTTTATTCTCGATAGAATCTCGAAATTCCTGATTCTGGCATATGTTCCTGTTAATTCTGAAATCAACCTGAAGATTTTTTCTTTGACGCACATTCTTAACACAGGGACTTTTTTCGGATTATTGAAAAACGCCTCCTGGTTCTTTGTCGTTTTTGCAGCAGCAGTCAGTGTTTTTTTAGTCCTGAAGCACAAATCGTTTTCAGATGATTTTCAGCCGATGCTGGGATTGATTCTCGGAGGAGCTTTGGGAAACCTCGTCGACCGTTTGCTTTACGGAGCAGTTATTGACTTCATTGATTTTCATTTTTGGCCTTCATTCAATATTGCTGATTCGGCTGTTACAATAGCGGTTGTGCTGTTGTTATTAAGAGAATACTGGCCCAAGAAACGCAAAGTTTAAATATATCTAGTATACATAAATCTATATTAGTCGAGTAGTTAAAGAGGTGAAAGATTATGGCAGACGACCACAAAGGTATTGCTTTAGTGATTCTAGGAATTGTAGCGATTATTGCAGTTGTTGGATTGGTCTTGTTATTCGTCAGGGCCAAGGGCACAACAGGCGAGGGAATTTACGGTGGTGCGATGAAGCAGATTGCATATCCAAACTGGGTTGGCAGGGGAGTTCCTGCAAACAGGCCTGGTGAAGAATCTCTGTGGCCGACCACTGCGAGCAAGGATTTGACGACAAATTGGAATTATTATGGAAGTCCAATGCGCGATCCTGTGACAAATGTTCCTTCAGCGATGAAGAAATGCGGAACTGGCGGAATGTTAGTTGGTTATGCAGAGAATTTGCCGATGTATTATAGAAGCAAAGGATACATGGTTATCGAGACCGGCGACAAGGCGGGCTTATGCGTGTACCCGAATCCGGAAATGAATATGGTAGGAGGTGTTGCTGGTCAGATTTAAGTCAGAACGATTGTACGTTTTGACAAAACGAAAAGTATTTAAAGAAGTGTGTGCTTAACACACAAAACGATTAAGCAAAAAATAAACGAGGTGATTGCTTGTGGCAGAAGAAAGTGGTAAAGGAATTGCATTAGTAATTCTGGGTATTGTAGCGATTATCGCCATTGTTGGCCTTGTGCTCCTATTCACTGGTGCGCGAAAGGCAGCAACTGGAGAATATGTCGTTACCGCCCCGAAAGAATACGGTGGTGCGATCAAGGGTGTTTACGACCCGTACTCAAGAGCATTCGCAGGTAGAGCCTACGAATTCCCAACCGGACCTCAAATCTACTCTGGTCTAGGTAATGAGATGCAAAAAGTTGCTTGGGAAGTGACTGGTGAAACAGGAACTCCAAAAGCAGAGCAGTTTGAAGCATCAAGTACATATGGAGGAGATGTTGGTTCACAGGCGTGGGCAAAGGCCTGCTACTACCTGTCGTACTTGACAACCGGTGATGGATACTTGTACTCTGAGCCGACCGAAGAGAGCCAGGAATTAGCTGCTCGCGGTGGTCCAGCGAATTGCAAGCACGTTTCCGAATTGAAAGCGTACGACCCAACAGTCTTGGCGAACAGATATGGTTTGCACAGAGACAGCATTGTAGCATGGACAAGCACTGTCTATGACAGTGGTGTCAACTGGTGCTGCAAGCCGACACGACTTCCAGGAACTGTCTAAGTTCCTTAATTTTTTATTTTTTAACTTTTTTATGGAAGCCTTTGAATTGTATTCTATGTATGTTGTTATCACGATTGTCATAGGTGTTTCTATTCTGTTTTATCTCTTTCACTTTTGAGTGGTGTTAAATTCTTTTGAAGTAGAGACATTGTTATTTTAGTTAATAACGCCGGCTCTGCCCAAATTTGGGTGATTTTTTCTCTCCCCTTGCCTGTGCAGGGGAGAAAAAAATCAGTCAGAGACCAGAGTCGGCGTGGAAAAAGGTAATGTTATGGAATCCAAAGCAGAAATGTGTTTTGAAGTGTCCTGGGAGGTTTGCAATAAGGTTGGCGGTATTTTTACTGTTGTCCAGAGCAAGATACTGCCTATGCAGGAGTATTATGGTGCTGGTTATTTCTTGGTTGGTCCTTATTTTCCTAAGAAGGCTTGGGGTATTTTTGAGGAGAGACTGCCTCCTGATGAATGCCGTTCTGCTTTTGAGAGGCTGAAAAAAGAGGGTATTGACGTTCATTTTGGCACGTGGATAACGAAAGGGAATCCTGATGTGTTCTTGGTCGATTTTACTAATTTCTCTGCTCAGAAGGACGATATCAAGCGTAATTTGTGGGATTGGTATCAGATTGACAGTCTTTCTACAGAATGGTTTGATTTTGATGAGCCTGTTACTTGGGCTTATGCTGTTGGCAGGCTGCTGGAAGAGTTAAGCCATGTCTACGACAAGCGCATTGTTGCCCAGTTCCACGAATGGCTTGCTGGTGCTGCTTTGCTTTATTTGAGGCATAATAAGGTTAAAATCGGCACTGTTTTCACTACTCACGCTACCACTCTTGGGCGCGCTTTGGCTATGCTGGAGCGGGATATTTATGAGCAGTTGGAGAGTATTGATTCTGATAATGAGGCAAAGCGTCTTGGTCCTTCTGTTTGGGCTAAGCATTTGTTGGAAAAGCAGAGCGCTCAGAATGCTCACGTCTTTACTACAGTAAGCGAGATTACCGGCATTGAGGCAGAGCATTTCCTTGGCAGAAAGCCTGATGTTCTTTTGTTTAATGGTCTTGACATGTCAAAGTTTCCCTCGTTTGAGGACGCGTCATTGAAGCACAAGTTGTTCAAGAACCGAATTAAGCAGTTTTTGATGTATTATTTCTTCCCGTACTACAATTTTGATATTGACAACACGTTGATTTATTTCATTGCCGGCAGGTATGAGTTTCACGACAAGGGTGTTGACGTTTTCATAAAAGCGCTTGGCAGGCTGAACGACCAGCTAAAAGAAGAAAAGTGTGAGAAGACGATTGTTGCATTCTTCTGGATTCCTGGCAACATAAAGAGCATTCGCCCTGAATTGTTGGAAAGCAGGTCTTATTTCAGCGACATTAAGGACAGCATTGATGATGTGCACGAGGATGTTCATAATCGTTTGTTGTATATGTTGATGGCTGGAAAGGAGGTTTCAAAAGAGTTGCTTTTTGGTGATGATTTCCTGCAGGATTTGAAGCCGAAATTGAAGCGCTTGTCAAAGCAGGGTGTGCCTCCTATTGCGACTCATTTCTTGTATGATGAGAATAAGGATGCTATTATGACTTCCTTGATTGATGCTGGTTTGGATAATGCTCAGGATGATGTTGTAAAAGTGGTTTTCTATCCGATTTACCTGTCTGGCGCTGATGGCTTGCTTGATACGAGTTATTATGAGAGTATGCAGGGTTCTCATCTTGGTGTTTTTCCGAGTTATTATGAGCCTTGGGGTTATACGCCTTTAGAAGCTGCTGCTTTGGGTGTGAGCAGTCTTACTACTGACCTTTCTGGTTTTGGCCAGTATATCCGTAAGGAATGCGCCCAGCAGAAGTATCCTGGCGTGTTTGTCCTGCCAAGATTCAAGAAGTCAACTGAGGAGATTGTTGCTGCTTTGACTGATATGATGTCCCGTTTTGCCCACTTTACTACAAAAGAGCGTATTGAGAACAAGATTGTTGCGCAGAAGATGGCTGCTTCTGCTGATTGGAAGTTGTTCATCAAGAATTATATAGAGGCTCACAATAAGGCTGTTGAGAAGTTATGATGGCAAAAATCTATTTGTTCAGGCACGGTCAAACTCATTTTAATTTGAGGAAGCGCTTTACCGGCTGGATGGATGCTGATTGGACAGGAAAGGGCAAACGCAATGCTGATATCACTGCGAAAAAATTGAGAAAAAAGCATATTGATGTTGCTTTTGAAACAAGTCTTATTCGTTCCAAGCGCACATTGAAAGAGGTGCTGAAGTATCATCCTGAGTGTAAACTCATTTTGCGTGATGACCGCATGATGGAGCGGTGTTATGGTGATTTGCAGATGCATTCTCACGCGGCTTTTATCAGGAAGTTTGGTCAGAAATTGTTTGACAAGTATCATCGTGCTTACAATTTTCCCCCTCCTGATGGTGAGAGTGTGAGAATGGTTGAGGGTCGTGTGAAGTCTTTTATCAAGGACTTGCTTGCTTTCATTAAAAAGTACAAGGTTAACGTGGCTATTTCTGCTCACGGCAATAGTATGCGTCCTTTCCGTCGTTATTTTGAGAAGGTTTCAGTTAAGCAGATGATGAGGTGGGAGATGCCTTATGATGATTATTTTGAGTATGAGGTGAAAGTTTCTGCTGGTCCTGCGCCAAATCCTTCAAGATCTTCCTGGAAGAGTGTTCTTTTGCCTGCTCACGTTAAATTGGCAACTGACAAACATAACGTTTTCAAGAAGTATTATTGAAACTTTACAGTCTTTCCAGCATAAATTGCTTTCTTGCCTAATTCTTCTTCTATTCTAAGTAACTGATTGTACTTTGCGAGTCTTTCTCCTCTGCATGGCGCTCCTGATTTGAGCTGTCCGCTTGCTATTCCTACTGCGAGGTCTGCGATAAAGCTGTCTTCTGTTTCT
>CABMGU010000019.1 GCA_902385765.1 uncultured archaeon
GCAAAGGATGTTCAGCCTGCAGAGATTGTCATGCACTTGCCGATTATTGCAAAGGAAAAGGGCATTCCGTGCATTCAGGTTAACAGCAAGGAAGAGCTTGGCACTGCTGCCGGCATTGCTGTTCCTACAAGCGCGATTGCAGTTATTGCTGAGGGCGATGCTAAGAAGTTGATTGAAGAATTGAAAATCAAGTTGAGTTGAGAAAATGGGCGATCCTAAAAAGAAAATTGTGGAATCAGAGCCCCAAAAGGAAACAAGGGGTCCGCCAAAGCAGGAAACTGGCGCGATTAGTTTTTCTTTCGCAGTTCCTGCGCGTGTTGAGGAAATCATCGGCAGGACTGGAACAAGGGGCGAGGCAATCCAGGTCAGGTGCCGCGTCTTGGACGGCAGGGACAAGGACAAGGTTTTACGAAGAAACGTTAAGGGTCCTATCCAGAAAGATGATCTTTTGATGCTTAGAGAGACTGAAATCGAGGCAAGGCCATTGAGCAAGTCTGGCGGAAGGGGTGGTTCGTAATGGGAAAGTGTTCTTTTTGCAGGACTTCGATTGAGCAGGGCACTGGCACTATGTACGTCAAGAAGGACGGGACTATTTTCAATTTTTGTTCTATGAAGTGTGAGAAGAATTTGCTTAAGCTTGGTCGCACTCCGAGATATGAGAAGTGGACCAAGGCTTATGAGAAAGGAGGCGTTAAGAAATGATTGAACAAACTCTTGTCTTGTTGAAGCCGGATGCTGTTCAGCGCGGCTTGGTTGGTGAGATTTTGTCTCGTTTTGAGCGTGTTGGATTGAAGATTGTTGGTATGAAGCTTGTTCAGGTCGATGCTGAGCTTGCAAAAAAGCATTATCCTGACGCTCTTATTCCGATTGTTGGCGGTAAGACGAAGAAGGACTGGGATGCTTATGGCATCAAGTACACTGAAAGTGTTGAAGACATTGGCAAAATGATTATTAATGCTACAAGAAAGTTTATCCAGCAGGGACCGGTTATTGCAGTGGTTCTTGAGGGTCTGCACGCACCAGAAATCGTCAGAAAATTGGTTGGGACCACAGGACCGAAAGATTCGCCTCCTGGTACAATCAGGGGCGATTTTGCGCATTTGAGTCTGGGGTATGCGTCAACGCAGAAAAAAGGCGCTGCAAACCTGATTCACGCGTCAGGAAACTCAGAGGAAGCAAAGAAAGAGATAGAACTCTGGTTCAAGAAGTCAGAATTATTCAAGTACCCATCAGTGCATGACGTACACGTCTTATACGCACCGTACGATTTGTAAAATGGCAGTTGAAGAATCCCGTGTTGAGCGCATGAAGCGCATGTCAAAAAGGCAGGAGCAGATTAGGAATATTGCCACTTCTGCTCATATTCACCACGGTAAGACTGCTTTTACTGATAACCTGCTTGCTGCTGCCGGTTTTATGTCTGAAGCTGCAGCCGGTGAATTGGAAAAAGGTATGGCGACTTGGCAGCACTCTGATGAGCAGGAAAGATTGCTGACTGTTGACTCTGCAAACGTTTCAATGGTTCACGAGTTTCATGGCGAGGAGTTCCTGATTAACCTTATTGATACTCCGGGCCATATTGATTTTGGCGGTAACGTTACAAGAGCTATGCGTGCTGTTGACGGCACTGTTGTTCTTGTCTGCGCTTCTGAGGGAATTATGCCGCAGACTGAAACTGTTCTCAAGCAGGCGTTGAGAGAGCGTGTCAAGCCTGTTTTGTTCATTAATAAGGTTGACCGCTTGATTAAGGAGATGCAGTATACTCCTGAGCAGATGCAGAAGCGTTTTGTTGAAATCATTACTGAGTTTAACAAGTTGGTTGAGCAGATTGCCGAGACTGATTTTAAGCAGAAGTGGAAGGTTAACATTCAGGATGGCAGTGTTGCTTTTGGCAGCGCAAGGGATAACTGGGCTTTGAGCCTTCCTTTTATGCAGAAGAAGAATGTGAATTTTAAGGATGTTTTGAGAATCTATGAACTTGAAAAGGAGGAGCGTGAAAAGTTTGTTTGGGAGAAGTGTCCTTTGCACGAGGTTATTCTTGACATGGTCATCAAGCACCTGCCTAACCCGAAAGAGTCGCAGGCTTATCGTATTCCTAAGATTTGGAGAGGTGACTTGGAATCGCCTTTGGGAAAATCCTTGTTGACCTGTGACCCTAATGGAAAGCTTGCTTTCTGTATTACGAGAATTTTGATTGAGCCGAAGTCTGGCAGGGAAGTCTCTGCCGGCAGATTGTACAGCGGCACTGTTCACGATGGTTTGCCTGTTTATTTGAATAACGCAAAGCAGTTCCAGAAGGTTTCCACTGTTTTTATGTATCAGGGAATTAAGACTGAGATTATGGAATCAGTTCCTGCCGGAAACATTCTTGCTATTGCAGGCATCTCTGGCACTGCCGGAGAAACTATTACATTAGAGCCTGATCAGCCGTTTGAGGAATTGAAGCACATTTTTGAGCCGGTCATCACTAAAGCTATCCAGCCTGATAAGCCTCAGGATTTGTCAAAGCTTGTTGAGGTTCTTAAAAAAGTTGCAAAAGAAGACCCAAGCATCAAGATGGAGATTAATCTGGAGACTGGCGAGAACCTGATGCACGGCATGGGCGAGCTTCATCTTGAGATTGTTGAAAACAGGATTGTTACTGAGAAGGGTGTTAAAATCAAGACTTCTCCTCCGATTGTCACTTATCGCGAGACTATTGCAAAGAAGTCTCCTGAGTGTGAGGGCAAAACTCCTAACAAGCATAACAAGTTGTTCTTTGTTGTTGAGCCTTTGGAGCCCCAGATTCGTGAATTGATTATCAGCGGAGAGGTTTCTGAGGGCAGGATTAAGAAGAAGGATTTGGTTTTGCGTGACAAGCTTGTTGCAGCAGGCTGGGATAACGATACTGCTTTGTCAGTCAAGGATATTTATCACGGATGTGTTTTCATGGAGAAAACAAGGGGCATCGTCCAGCTGCCGGAGTGCATTGAATTGATTATTGAGGGTTTTGAGCAGGTTATGGACGGTGGTCCTCTTGCGCGTGAGCCTTGTGTCGGCATTAAGGTTACTTTGGTTGATGCAAAGCTTCACGAGGACGCTATTCACAGGGGTCCTGCTCAGATTTATCCTGCAGTCCGTGAGGGTATCAAGCTCTGTATGATGAATGCTAACCCTGTTATGTTTGAGCCGATGCAGACTCATCTGATTGAGGCGCCTATCGAGTTTACCGGAGATATTACCAAGCTTGTTATGAACAAGCGCGGTCAGGTTCTCGAGCTTACTCAGGAGGGCACTCTTTCTTTTGTGAAGGCAAAGCTTCCTGTTGCTGAGATGCTTGGCTGGAGCAGTGATTTGCGTTCTGCAACCGGCGGTCGCGGTAATTCTTCGCTTATGGATCAGTGCTTTGAGAGGCTGCCTGTTGAGTTGCAGAATCGTGTTATTCAGCAGATTGTTCAGAGAAAGGGACTCACCGCAGGAATGCTGGGAGCATAAGCGTCGGGAGAGCGCGAGAGGACGGGCGTTACAGTCCTCTCGTAATGACTGCGTAGCCTAAAATTGAGAACTATCAATCTGCATATCTTGCCAGCCAGACCGTGTACGTATTTTTATCATACCTTATTTTGTAGTAATCCGGCGATAAATAGATTTTTGTCGTTTCGAATGGGACTATTCTGATTTCTGGTCCTTTTCTGCTTTTTATGATTAAAGTGTAGCTTCCTCTCGCCAGGTGTATTCCGTCCAAGTGTATGGCATAGCATCCTTGCGAACTCCATTTGACAGTGCTTGACCCGACGTTTAATGGGTCTTCCAGAAATGTTTCTTTGGTTGTTATTGTCTGTCCCGGATATAGGTGCGGGAATGATATTCTTTCTCCCCAGTTGATTTGCTCAGAAGGAGGGTAGACTGCTTTAGCGTGAACTATTGAAACAAGAAGAATTAAAAAAAGAAACCATTTCATCAGTATTCGATTTTTGCGCTCGAATATTTGGGTTCAAATATCATTTGGTAAGTTTTGGTTCCTATGGTCAGTTTTCCGAGCCCTTTTGAGTCGTAATTCATGAAAAGGTTCTGTATTTTTCCGCTGTATCTGTCGCTGAAGACTATTTTATTCGCTGTCTTGTCGAATTTTTCTGCTCTGATTGCGTGCCTGACTCCGTCTACCGTTCTTGTGAAAGAGGTAGTGGATATTCTTACTGTCTGGTATCTTATATCGTTCGCTTTTTTCATTGTCAGAATAGGCGCTCCGTTTATTGGTGTTACTTTTGCATACACTATTGGAATTAGCAATAGAATGCATACTGCTACAAAAAGCAATTTTCTCATTTTGTCACCTCATATATGTTTTTTAATGAATTGTAAATTTGTATTATTAAATCTTATGGTCTTTTCTCTCGAATTCCCTGTGGAATTCCGAAACGTTTATAAATACCTGCTTGACTTTTTTGAATGACCTAATGTAATATTCAAGAGGAGGGGTATATATGGCAAAAGGAAAACCACACATGAATATCGTATTCGTTGGTCACGTTGACCACGGAAAGTCTACTACAGTTGGTAGAATGCTCTACGATTCAGGTAATATCGATGAGCAGACTATGCGAAAGCTGAAGGAAAAAGCTCAGGAGCTTGGTAAGGCTGGCTTTGAGTTTGCCTTCACTATGGATACTTTGAAGGAGGAGCAGACTCGTGGTATCACGATTGACCTGTCTCACAAGAAGTTCCAGACTCCAAAGTTCGACTTCACCATTATTGACGCACCTGGCCACAGGGACTTTATCAAGAACATGATTACTGGCGCCTCGCAGGCTGATGCCGCAGTGCTGGTTATTGGTTCCGAGGGTGTTCAGGCTCAGACTAAGGAGCACGCTTTCTTGTGCAAAACGCTTGGTGTTCAGCAGATGATTGTTGCCTGCAACAAGCAGGACTTGAACAAGTATGACCAGGCAAAGTTTGAGGCTACCAAGAAGGCAGCTCAGGACTTGCTGAAGTCTGTTGGTTACAAGATTGATGAAATCCAGATCATTCCAATCGCTTCATACCCTGGCGAGAACGTTGTCAAACAGCTTGGCAACATGCCTTGGTACAAGGGACCGAGTTTGATGGCTGCTTTGGATAATTTGAAAGAGCCTGTTAAGCCTACGAATTTGGCGCTTAGACTTCCTATCCAGGACGTTTACAACATTACCGGTATTGGTGTAGTTCCAGTCGGTAAGGTTGAGACTGGTGTTATGAAGGTTGGCCAGAAGGTCATCATAATGCCTGGAAGGCTTGGCACTGGTATTACCGGCGAAGTTAAGTCCATTGAGATGCACCACGAGCAGATGCAGGAAGCAGAGCCTGGTGACAACGTCGGTTTCAACATCAGGGGTGTTGAGAAGAAGGACATTGCAAGAGGAGACGTTATTGGTCCTGTTGACAACCCTCCAACCGTTGCTACTGAATTCACTGCTAACGTTATTATCTTGAACCATCCGACTGTTGTGACTGTTGGTTACACTCCTGTGTTCCACATCCACACCGCTCAGGTTGCGTGCCAGATTACCGAGATTGTCAAGAAGATTAATCCGGCAACTGGTGAAGTGCTTGCAGAGCACCCGGACTTTGTCAAGAACGGTGATGCAGCTGTGTTGAAGATTAAGCCTATACAGCCTCTCGTTATTGAGAAAGTCAAGGAGTTCCCGCCTTTGGGCAGGTTTGCCGTGCGTGACTCTGGTAACACTGTTGCTGCAGGCATGTGCATTGACTTGGTCAAGAAATAAATTTTTTTATTTTTTACTGATATGCAAAAAGCAAGAATCAAACTGGCGAGTATTGACATTGACAAGTTGAATCAAACTTGTGCTTTTATTAAAGATATCGCCGATAAGACAGGGGTTGACATCAGAGGTCCTATTCCCCTGCCTACAAAGCGTTTGAAGCTCACTACAAGGCGTTCTCCTTGCGGGCAGGGTTCTGCCACGTTTGAGCGTTATGAGATGCGTGTTCATAAGCGATTGATTGATCTTGGTCTTGACGAGCGCGCTTTGAGGCTTGTTATGCGCGTTCCCATTCCTGAAGGCCTCAATATTGAAATTGAAATGATTGATGTTTAAGCGCTTGTTCTCAAGAATTTTATTCTATAAAGGTCATTCCGTATATGGCTGCTATTCCAAACAAGAAGAAGATTAATTGTATTAATGCCTTTTTCAGGTTTCTTTCTTTATGCAGCTCAGGCAATAAATCAGCGCTTGCTATGTAGATGAATCCTCCTGCTGCAAATGGCACAAGTATTGCGCTTATGTTTTCGATTCTCATGCTGAAAAAGTATACTGCCAGCGCTCCGAGGAATGCAGTGCACGCGCAGATGAAGTTGAAGAACAGTGCTTTTTTTCGTGAAAGCCCTCCGTAAATGAGTATTCCAAAATCCCCAATTTCCTGTGGTATTTCGTGGAGTATGACTGCGACTGTTGCCGCTATGCCGACAGGTATGCTTGCGAGGTATGCTGCTGCTATTATCATTCCGTCAACGAAATTGTGCACCCCGTCTCCAAATAAGTTTAGGAATGCTATTGAACTCATGTGATGATGGTGATGATGATGGTGCCCGTAATGGCAGTGGTACCAGAAGAAGAAGGTTTCTATGATGTAAAACACTACAACTCCTACAAGCGCGTATACAAGAACCGGTCCTCCGTTTTTCTCAAGCGCTTCCGGGAGCAGGTCTAGAAATGCTGCTGCAAGAAGTGCGCCTGCTGCAAAGCTTACCAGGCTGAATAGTATTTTTTCAAGTATTTTTGGTTTTAAGAATAATGTCAGCACTCCTACAAATGCCACCAGGCTCACTATTAAGACTGATATGAGTATGTATGCTAAAATCATTATTCTATGAATTGAACTTTTTATTTATAAAGCTTTGCTTGTGCAAAAGATTAAATATTCCCGTATTTACTTTTCAATAATGGAAGAAGTTGATATTATTGACGCCCACGATAATGTTGTGGGAAAAGCTAAAAGGGATGAAGTTCACAAGAAGGGATTGTTGCATCGTGTTGTTTTTATATTTTTGTTCGATCCTGATGGCAGATTGTATATGCAGAAGCGTGTTGCTTCTAAGGATATGTATCCAAATTGCTGGGAAGGTTCTCTGTCCGGCCATGTTTTGAGCGGGGAATCCTACAAGGAGGCTGCTGAGCGCGAATTGCATGAAGAGCTTAGCGCTTGTGTTTCAGGCAGGCATTTGAAGGAGGTTATCAAGTTTGGAAACCACGATGGAAATGAGAGGGTATTGATGACGCTTTTTGCTGTTAAAGACTTCAAGGAAAACATGATTATCGATAATGACGAGGTGGCTTCAGGAGAGTTTTGGTCAATTAAGAAATTGGAATCTGAGCTTAAGAAGCCCAGAAATTTCAATCCTGGCTT
Organism: uncultured archaeon; assembly: GCA_902385765.1. Classification (GTDB taxonomy): domain Archaea; phylum Nanobdellota; class Nanobdellia; order Woesearchaeales; family ARS49; genus CABMGU01. Next base: position 7,384 of record CABMGU010000019.1, read on the forward strand.
TAGAAAGGCGTGGGAGGAATTTAAGGGAATGAAGGAAAAGTCAGTGGAGTTCGTGAAATTGTGAGGGTTGTCGTCATTGGCGGCGGCACCGGCAGTTTTACTGTTCTTCGCGGTTTGAAGAATAGGGTGGAAGAGCTTAGTGCTGTTGTTTCAATGTTCGACAGCGGTGGCAGTACGGGCTTATTGAGGGATGAGTTTGGAATTCTTCCTCCTGGCGATGTTAGAAGGTGTCTTGTTGCTCTTGCTGATGAGAATGATATGTTGCGTAAATTGTTTATGTATCGGTTTGATGAGCACAGCAGTTTGAAGGGGCATTCTTTTGGCAACCTGTTTTTGGCTGCCTTAGCAGAGGTTGCCGGCAATGAGGTTGAAGCCATTAAACAGGCTTCTAAGATTTTGCACATTAAAGGGAGGGTTTTGCCTGTGTCTTTTGATAACGCTAATGTTTGTGCTGAGCTGGAAAATGGTGTGAAAATCAAGGGAGAGAGAAATATTGATGTTCCCCATCACGATCCTTATCTGCGTATTGTCAAAGAGTGGCTTGAGACTGAGGCAAAAGCTAATGCTGAAGCTTGTGAAGCCATTCTGAAAGCTGACTTGGTTGTTCTTGGTCCTGGTGACTTGTTTTCCAGCATTATTCCTAATCTGCTGGTGAAGGGCATTCCTGAGGCTTTGAAGAAATCAAAAGCGAAAAAAGTGTATGTCTGTAATCTGATGACCAAGCACGGCGAAACTACGAGCTTTAAGGCTTCTGACCACTTGCGTGAAATCATCAAGTATGGCGGTTGTCCTGATATTATTGTGTGCAATTCCTCGAAAGGCACTTCTTTTTTGCTTCAGAAGTATGCTTCCCAAAACCAGTTCCCTGTTATTGTTGATCCTGAATCTGTTAAGAAGCTGAATGTCAAGCTTATTGCTGCAGATGTAATGTCTGCTCCTGAGCTTATTCGCCACGATTCTGAGAAACTGGCTGAACTGCTGGTTGAACTGTAAACGCAGCCGCCCGGATGCCCGCGGGGTTCCAAAAGGGGGCGGCGGTTGAGCCCCCTTTGATATTGTTACGTAGTCTATTTTAGTACGCAGCCGCCCGGATTTGAACCGGGATACCCTTTCGGGAACGGGTTTTCAAGACCCGCGCAGTACCAGGTTGTGCCACGGCTGCAATTTGCGCACATCACGTCTGCACTGCAATTGGGCAAATTGCAGACGCACGGCTGCATATGGTGGTCTTTGTGAAACGGCTTTAAAAAGCTTCTCAAATTGCCTTATTTGTATACTGAAAAGGATACATTTATATAGCCTCAAATATCCCTATATCGTAGTATATCGAGACTGTTTCTCGTATATAACTAAACACAACGGGTGAATAACAAATGGGATTCGGAAACGATTTCGGCGCTCCACGTGAGATGCATGATGCAACATGCTCCGACTGTGGCGCACAGACTAAAGTTCCCTTCAAACCAACTGAAGGAAAACCAGTCTACTGCCGAGAGTGCTACGCGAAACGCAAGCCTCGACGCTTCTAAGTTAATTAAACGTTAACTGAGAAAACTAATGATTTTTATTTTTTCTTGAAATTTTTCTGCTCTACTTGAGAACTTTAATTTTATATAAAATCTTATGACAACATATATATCTTTTGCTGCCTATATAATTCCTGAAATGAGCAAGGTTGCTGGGTTTGGGGAATGCGAATTGAGAAGGATTGTGCAGAAGTTTCAGTCCGGGGGAGCAGTTCGCGTCATGGACAACGAAGGCAGCGAAACTATTGTGCGTGTTGAAAGGATTGAGCCAGCTCGTTTTGGCTCAGACGCGTTCTGTTACTGAATTCTGGCGATTAACGGATCAAGAATTCCGGATAGATAGGTCGCTATACAGCCGGCTGCAACTGCTGTGCCTACAATTCCTGCTGTTAATAGTTGGCGCATTCTGCGTTTATGCGCAGTGCTGTAATTTGATGGAGTGAATACCCTTCTTGCATAGTCATCGTTTGTGTTTACTGGGAATTTTCCTTTTTCTACTCTTTCCAGGTCCTCAAGTATTTCCTTGCAGGAATCATAACGGCTTGCAGGATTGTACTGAAGCATTTTTGCCAGTATCATTTCCATTCCTTCTTTTCTGATGTTTGGTTCATCAAGTGGTGTTATAAGCTTGTTTTGTCTGTCCTGTGCTGTGCGGATTACTTCCATAAAGTCTTCATCTCCCTGCATTCCAAGAGGGTGGTTGTTTGTCATTATGCTGAACAACGATGCTCCTGCTGAGAACTGGTCGCTTTTTGGCGTGCAGTTTCTGGAATTGTGTGCCTGTTCTGGCGCCATATAGACAATTGTGCCTAAGACTGTGCCGTCCATTGTCTTGACTGTGCTGTCAATTCCAATCTGTTTCATAAGACCATAATCAGCAAGTTTGACGTGGGTTTTTCTGCTGTATGGGTTTTTTGGGTCTTCTATTGCAGCGTGGAATATGTTTTCCGGCTTGATGTCGCGGTGTAAGACTCCGAAATCGTGGAGTTTTTTTATGCCTCTGACTACCTGCTTGGCAATCTCTATTTGCACTTCTAAGGGCCATAGATTGGTGTGCTCAGGATTTAATGAGCCTTGTAGCAACTCTACTATGCCATAATTTCTGCCGTCCTTGGTTTCGCCGTTTGCAAACAAGTATGCTAGATTTTGGTGTTGAAGACCAGTTATGTATCTTTGTCTGCTTTCTCTAGGATCTTCTTTTGTGTCTAATGAGACTCTTAGTGCGACGAGTCTGTCTTTTCCTATGACGTCTGATTGCTCAAGGAACTCCCTGGTTCTAGTTTCAAGTGCTGATTTGTTCATCGCCTTGGCTTCTGATAATGCGCGTTCTCTGTGTTGTTCCCAATGGGCAATGTTTCCAGAGTTTTGCTTGACGTATTGATGTGTCAATATAGGAACATAAAGAAGTCTCCAGCCGTCTTCTCCAAGCTGGCCATATACGAGTTGGGCTTCGTAAGCGACGCTTTGTCCGCCAGCGCCAAGTATCCTGTCCTTTAGCTTTATTGCCTGTCCTACAGGGTCTGTGGCATTAAGATAGCCGTTTTTGGCGATGCCTAATAGTATTGTCTTCGGGCTGTATTCCTTTCTCTCGTCGAGTCTTGTAGGCTTTACAGCACTGCTGTCTTCACGAGTGATTTTTGATGCACTTTGTTTCATATAAGAAACTCAGCATTTTATCCTTTATAAATCTTTCTATTTTTATCACTACATAGTGACATCAAATATGCCGGGAACGGGATTACTTGGACAAACGCATAGCGTTTGCCAAGTTGCTCGGAAACTTGGAGTATCATAATATCATTCTTGCAAGTTTCCGACACGAACCCGAGGGTTCGAATCCCTTGCATGAAAACTGCAAGGGCGAAGCCCTGAAATGTATGCCGGGAACGGGATTCGAACCCGTGTCTCAGCCGCGAGAGGGCCGAATACTTGACCGGACTATACTATCCCGGCGTCAATGAATTAAGAAAATTGAGCGTTTAAAAAACTATCTGCGGTATTCTGATTTTAGGCGTTCGGCGTCTTTCGCCGTGTAGGGCGTGAATAATCCTTGCTGGTTGACGCCTTGTTGCAAGAGCTCATAAACAGGTTCCAATCCTGTCGAAGCTGTTGTAGGATCAAGCAGCAAGTCTATCGTCTTGATGAACATTTGTCCCATGTCCACGTGCCGGATTTTGTCGAGTTGCAGGGGGTCTCCCTGGAAATTCCATATTGCTGTGGCATAGTCAGCCGCGCACACTTCTGTATGAGGGGGTGCTGGAGCTACTTCATCAATTTTGTTTTTCGCGACCTGAACACTCCGTCGTCGTCCATTCTCGGTTTTTGTTTGCCACGCTGAATAGCTGTAAGGAGGTATGCCTGTTAGAAGGTGTGCTGTGGCGAATGCTGTTGAGGCGTAGTCTGCTGATTTCAGCACAGCTGCTATCCTTGGCAGTGTAGCATCTTTGAAAAAGTTTTTCTTTTTGTTGATGTGGTCTGTGTAAATGGTTTTTATGAATGATTTTGCAGTGTAAATTGGCGTCATGCTGGGAGTGGCATTTCTGACTGTTTCCTCGTCGCCAAGATACAGCCCTTCTGAAAAGTCATATAATACAGCCGCTATCCTGCTTCCTCGGTGTGTCAGCATGCAGTTTTGCGGTTTGACATCCCTGTGGACTATGTTGAGGTCGTGCATAAACTCGAGCGCGTGCAGGACGTCCCAGAGAAACATCGCTACTTGCACAGGATTTCCCTGCATCTGCTCAACAACTTGGTCTGTTAAGCGGCCTTTCTTTGCCCCTTTTGATTTTCTATCTGTTTCCAATTCTTTCTCCAGCAGTTCAAGCACGATGTATGTCAACTCTCCATCTTTGAAATCGTGCATTCTTATTATGTTTGGGCTTCTGACAAGTTCGCCTGAATTGAGCCGATCAGATATTTCTCCGTGCACGCCAAGAAGAAGCCCGTACTCTGCTCTTATTTTCTCCTTGAAATACTCTCCTGCATAGAAAGGCACTTTCAGTATGTAAGGCCTGTCGTCTTTGATGACTTTGAAGACTGCATTGTTTCCTCCTACCCCCAGAAGTCGTATGACTCGGTAGCCGTCTATTTCTGCGTTTTCACTTTCAGCCCTTGAAAGAAAGTATGCTTCCCTGCTTGGCGTGTGGTTGATTTCATCTGTTAAAGTCGCTGCAGAGCTGATAATTTCATCAAAGCTCTTAGTGTCTGCGCCGTTAAAGATGTCTCTCAGTTTGTCCAGCTCTACGGCTCCACAGGTCGCAGGAGTTGCGAAATTTACTGTATCAACGCTTCTTGCCGGTATCGAGATGGTTGACGTTCCGCTTCTCTTGCCTGCCATTTCTTTTAGCCAGTGTTTCGCATCCGCCGGCCAGTCTGATGGTTTCACAGATCGCTTGTTCATAGCAGGTTTAGAACCAAAAGGTCTTTTAAGGATTTCCAGACTCGAAAGAATAGCTTTCAATAGCTACAAAAAAAGAAAAAAATAAAAATAAAACTTATCTTCCTTTCTCTATGTTGTAGACTTCTTTCAGCGCAACTACTACGGCAGCTGCTGCAGTGAATGCGATGAACGCCTGCAGTATGCTCTTGATAGGCTCGCCGAATCCAGCGCTCAAAGCTACTCCTGCGCTGACAAGCACTAACGCTGCAAGCAGGAAGCCCTGTGTCTCTTTTGTTGTCACATTGAGCAATCCCACAATAATACCGAGCACTATCAGTATTACGGTTGCATTTGCCATATTCATCCATCCAAGCAGGACTGATACAACAATACCTGCGTAGAAAGCTAGTCTCCCTATTTTTTCCAGTTCCATTAAGACATCACCTCTAGGGCGAGTTATGAATATCTTATTTAAAAAAGTTACGCCGTGGCCCGGATGCCCGCGGGGTTCCAAAAGGGGGCGGCGGTTGAGCCCCCTTTGATATTACTGCGA
>CABMGU010000020.1 GCA_902385765.1 uncultured archaeon
AATATAAATAAGCGGTTTTCTTTGTGGGCTTTATGAGTGTCCGTTACCTTGCCTGGAACAAGCCTCGGTTGCCTACAGAGGATGAGTTGAAGAAGCAGTTGTTGAAGGAGAATCTGAAGCCTTATTTTGAGCTTATGGAGCGTGATGAGGCTTCTGAGGTTCACCAGCACAGGTTTGATGAAGCGAGAATATTGGTTTCCGGCAAGGTCGAATTCTGTGCTGAGGGCCGTTCTTTTGTGTTAAAGCCCGGCGACCGTGTTGATTTGGTGAAGCACACCGCTCATACTATCAAGAATCTTGAGCGTGGTCAGAGTGTTATGCTTTGTGCTGAGAAGGGACAGAGTGTTTATGTTGAGATTTATTGAGTTATTTTTGATAGACTTTTGGTCTTAAGTCAATTTTGGCCACCAGAACAACTTTCTCGTTTTCCTTAACTTTATATAATGCGCGATAATCGCCTATTCTGCATCTGAATATCTTGTCGTTGTTATCGCGTCCGATGAATTTTGAATTGCTCGGAATTGGTTGTTCTCCGAGTTTTTTTAATCGTTCTTCAAGCCTTTCTCTTATGTGGTTGTCTAATTTGTCCAGAAAAGCATCTGCTTTTTGCGACAGCTCCACAGAATACAAATTTACAGCCTCTTTGTTTTTCTCTCCTTGAAGTCTTTCTCGGCTGCCTTTAACGACTCAACATCATCTTGTGTCAATACCATATCCGCATCAACAAGACGATCTTTTATATAATCTAATTCTGTTTTTATTTCATCCAGTCTTTGTAATATTAATTCCGTTTCGCACGCCATAAAACTGCTTAGTTGTGCTATTTTATAAATATTGCGCAATAAAATCAAACTGTACGATTTTATCGTACGGATAAAATTTCAGGTGGTTACAATTTGTAACCAAGTCGGTTTCTTCATCTTTGATGTTTATGTAGGAAGGAGGGTGGCAATTTGCCCCCCCTTGTTCGAAACCTCATGCGGTTGTCCAGTGGGGAGTGGGCGACTGTTGAACAGATAAAAATATAAAAACCAAATGATTGACAGCAGTAAAAGGTGATATCTATGTACGAACCAAAAAACTTTGATAATTTGTTGGGTATTTTCAGTGATGTTTTGCTGAAGAACCATTTTAGTTTGTATCAGGGCTATGTTTCTAACACGAACAAGCTGTTGGACGAGCTCAAAGGTAAGGAAGGTCCTGCTTTTGCTGAACTTAAAAGAAGGTTTGGCTGGGAGTTTGACGGTATGCGCTTGCACGAGTTGTACTTTGGGAATATGTCCAAAAATCCAAAGAAGTTAAATGGAAAGCTGTTAAAACAAATCGAAAAGGACTTTGGCAGTTATGGTGCTTGGGAGAAGGATTTCAAGGCTACTGGCGCTATGCGTGGCATTGGCTGGGTTGTCTTATACAATGACAATAATAAACTCTTCAACTGCTGGATTAACGAGCACGATGCTGGTCATTTGGCTGGTTGCACTCCTTTGTTAGTAATGGATGTGTTTGAGCACGCTTACCTGACTGATTTTGGCAGTAAGAAAGCTGATTACATTGAGGCGTTCTTCAAGGCGATTGATTGGGATGCTGTAAGCAAGCGCTTTTAGACGGTGATTATTTCTTTTTCTTCTATTTTTGCAAGTTGTTGCAGTAGAATTGTGTCGTAGAGTGCAACAAACTTTTGAACTATTGGATTGTTCTGGTTTAGTTTGTAGAGTTTTGCCCGTCCTATTTGTCTGATTTGCACGACAATTTTGTTTTTCACGAATCTTGGAAATATTCTGTGGAGTGTTGACCAGCTTATGCCTGCTTTTTTCGCTAAATCGGTCAGCGTGTAATCGAAGTCTCTGCCTGTCAGAAGAAAATCCAGCAGTCTGTTGACTGGCGTGTCGCCGACGAATTCCAGAAATACGTTTCTTTCCATAACAGGTAGAAAAGCAGCCGCATATTTAAATCTTTCCATTTGGTATGTTAATATGCCAATTTTGAAACACATCTTTAAATCCTTCGCCGTGTCTGTTTGTCGAATGGAAGACAATGAGAAAGTTAAGTCGCTTATTTTGAGGGAGTTGATTAAGAAATGCAAGTTTGGCGGTGCTCATGCTCCGTTGGATTTTATAACAGGCAATTTGCCCGATGAGTTTCTTCATAACAAGCAGGGTCAGAAAGCAATTCAAAAAGCGGTTAAAGATTTGATTAATGATGAATGGGTTGTTGTGCTGATGAAAAAGACTGGAAAGGGTTCTGATTTGCACGTTTCAGTAAATCCGAGAAAAATAAGGGAGATAAGTGAGTATGTTCAATCTGGCAAAAATTCTTAAAGAATTATCTTTTGCTTTGACAAGATTTTTAAGAAATTCTAATTTAAAAATAAAAAAATTTACTTCCTTGCAAAGAAGTAATAGGTTAATATTCCGCCCAGTATCAGCACCATTATGGCAGCTATTGCTGCTGTTTTTGGCACTTTGCCGCCCAGGTTTTGCATGAATGCGCCGGTTATTGGCTGGGTTAGCTGTGTCGGTGTTTCTGGAGGCACTGCCTTTACTGATTGTGTTTCTTCCTGTGTTGCTGGCGGTGTTTCTTCGCTGCATTTTGTGGTTGTTGCTGGTTTTGCTGCCTGTTTGTCGCAGTTTGTGTAATCATTTAGCACGCATTCTCTTGTTTTTTGTCCATTGGTGCATTCGCTCCAGCTGTCGCACATCCAGTCGTCGTAGCAGCTTTCTATTGTTAGTGCTGCTGTTCCTGTGAGTGAGTTCTTATAGTAACTGCTTCCTCCTCCGCCTCCTCCGCCTGTATAACTGCCTGTTGTTGGCGCTGTTCCAAATGTTCCGAACAGGCTGAAGTGTGTTACTCTGACCCATACGTAGTCATTTGCAGTATCTACGCCCTGGTCTGCTTCGTACTGCCACGCGCCTGCGGTTTCGTTGTAATAGTATATTTTCAGGCTGCTTTCTGCAAGGTTTGCTGCAGTTAGCTGTGCGTGCGTGTAGTAGATTTTAATCAGGGCAGAGGTTAATGCTCCTTCTGTTGTGGCGTCTACAGTGATGTCTATTCCGTTTAATGCTGTGAATCCTGTTGGCGCGCTTCCTGGAGTTTCTCCTGTTATTGCCATTGTTGTTGTGACATCGTCAGACAAGGTCAATGTTATTGCTGATTCCGAGAAGTTGAAGTCTGTTGACGTGTTTGATGTCACATCCTGCTCTGCAGTCTCTAGGGAGTTGATGATTCCGTCGTGCTCTATCGTGGTCCACTCCCAGGTGTCAGTGCTCAGTATGTTCAGGGTGCAGTTGTTCATTTCAAGTGTTCCGCCGTCGAATGTTATGTCGCCGACAATTCTTACATTGTTGTCTCTGCATACTGCATTGCCGTCTATGGTCCAGTAAACGTATCTTGGTTCTTCGTCATAGATTGCGTATTCGTTGTTGCTGTTGAATTCGCCGTTGGTTAGGTATGCTGTGGAACTGCTGTCAACGTGAAGTCCGGACTCTGCTCTTCCTTCCCTGCCCGTGTTGTTTGTGAATGTTGTGTTTATGATGGTTGCTTCTGAACTTTGCAGGTAGATGCCATCCATATTGTTGACGACGTCTGCGTCGCTGATTAATGGCGAGGTTCCGTCTCCTCCTGTATTTTGCAGGTAGATTCCGATGTAGTCATTGTCGTGGTAATTGTCGCTGTCAGATTCAAAGTATTGCACGTCCCAGGCGCTGAGTCCGTAGTCACAGCCTGATACTTCGTTTCCTGAAAGCGTGTTGTCTTCCGCGTTGACAGAAGTGCCGTGTATCCATATTCCGCTTTGTTCCTGGGCTGAGTCCTGGCAGGTTATGGTGTTGTCGTAGATTTCGTTGTTGTCGTCCTCTATTTTGATTCCGAACTGGTTGAACCCGTCTTGCGAGTTTTCAGGCACTGTTATTGTGTTGTCCTGCACGAGGTTGTATGAAAACAGCTCTGATTGTGACTCCAGGTAGATTCCGTTTATTACTGAATTGCTGACGGTGTTGCTTGTCACATTGCTGTTGCCTGTTTCGTACAGGTGTATTCCTGTTTGGGAGTCTATTATAGTGTTGCCGTGTACTGCTATGTTTTCTGAGTTTGAAACGTATACGCCTGTATCCTCGCTGTTCGTGATTGTGTTGTTTTGTATTGTGTCGCCGTTGCAATCAGTGAGGGTTATTGCTCGGTAGTTGGCGTCGAAAATGTTGTTTCTTATGGTGCTGTCGCCAACATTTGCAAAAGATATTCCTGCCGAGGCCATTCCATCGCGCAATATGCTGCTGTCTTCTATTAACAGTCCTGTTGCGCTTGATGCGTAAATGTTGAATCTGAAGTCAGTTATGGTGCAGCCCGTGACTGTGACGTCGCTGTATCCGTCTATCACTATTCCGTCGATTGACTGGTCTCCGACTATTGAGTATCCGTCGCAGTTGATTGTTATTCCGCTTGCGCCTATTGTGAGCGCGTTCTGCCCTGAACCTGAGCAGTCTAAATCATCTGTTAATGTTACGTCGCTTGTTATCGTATCTCCGCACTGCAATGGAACCGAGACTTCCACTGAATCGCTTCCTGTGTATCCTTCCAATCCGCCAAGGTCTGTTCCGAAGACTTGTACTGTGTGGTGTCCGCCTTTGACTGCTGCTTCGCATTCGCAGGTTACTACGTCCCAGTCTGGGGTTTCGTTTACGCATTCAGAGAATATGTCTTCGTAGCCGTATTCGCAGACAGTGTTATCATCAACGAGGAATTTAACGTCGCTTAATTGCGAGCCGGTTCCGTCTATGGTTGCGCTTACTGTGAAGCTTGATTCGATAGTGCTTCCGTCTTCAGGCGTGTTTATTTCAACAGTGGGCTGAAGGTTGTCTGTCAGGTAGTAGTCTGAGAATCCTCCAACTGTGAATGTTAAATCTCCGTTTGGCACTGGCATTTCAAAACTCAGGCATTCAGCCATGCACGTATCGTAGCATTCGCCTGTTTCTCCGCATTCATTCATGCATATTGAGTCGCATTCTTCTTCACTCGTCGTTATTATGTATGGCTCGTTGAGCGTGTATTGTACGCCGCTTATCGAATTGTCTCCTGTTATTTCAGGTTCTTCTGAGAATGGCAGCCCGTATAATGATAGTGTTGCAATGGTGTTTAATTCTGCAAATGCATTTGTGTCTACGCCTATGTATGATTGTCCGAATTGTCCTGGCGGGGTGATGTATATGTGTAATGCATTGCTTAGGGCTGCAAGTTTTGGTCCTATGCCGTCGCCTGCCATGTTTATTGATGAAAAGTCGAACTTGGCGACTGTTTTGTAGTCTGTCCACGGCAGTTGCTGGCCTGTTTCTGCGCTCTTGCACGCTCCGTCTGTTTGTATTTCTGTTACGAAATTCACATTTGAAAAATCGTCAACCTCGCACAGGTTTGTTGTTAAACTGCCGAACCTGTCGCATCCTTCTGGCATTTGAGGCGTTGTCATGTTGTATAGTGTGATTATGAGGTCGTTGTTTATGTCCGCGCCCATTCCTATTGCCACTATTGTGACTGGTCCGCTGGCGAACTCGCTTACTGCTGCTTCGTCTGCTACGTCGCAGTCTCCTTCCCACGTATTTCCTTCAGTGTTTACCAGGTTTATCGTGTCGCCGCTTCCGCAGTCTACGCCTAGTGCTGAGAAGTTTGCAGAAACGCTGTCTCCTGTGGCATCTACGACAACGTGCACAACATCGTTTCCTGCGCAGGGTGAATAGAAATGGTCTTGTTCTTGTACGCTCACCGAGCTTATTGATGGTATTGCTGGTTGTGCATACACTGAAATGCTCAGTAATATGGCTATTGCTAATAGAACGGTTGTTTTATTCATAGGTGCGCCCCCTTTCATGTTGTACTCTCTAAATCTGCAGAAGTCATATATAAAGCTTAGGATGCGTTCGCAATCTGAAGACGTATGTGAGCAAATAGTCATATTGCAATGCTGTTATTACAGCATGAAAATCATTTTAAAAGCGGTTTTTAATCATCGTCTGAAATGAATAAACCGGGGTGGTTTTGAATGGAACTAAGCGATGCTCTGAAAGAAGTGCCAGGAAAAAAATCTGATGTGCGAAGTGCGATTGAGGAAAATAAGGGTTTTGTTGTTATAATGGCTGGTTCTGACAGTGATAAGCCGCATATTGATTTGATAGTTGCAGCTTTAAATGGGTACGGAATTAAAAATCAGGTCAGGATTGCATCCGCTCATAAAGAGCCGGGTGTTGTTGAAAGTCTTGTTAGGCTTTATGACTCTGAAAAATTTCCTGTTGTTTATGTTGCTGTTGCGGGTAAAACCGATGCTTTGTCAGGAATGATTTCATTTCTTTCTGTTAATCCGGTGGTGAGTTGTCCGCCTGACCATCCGAATGCGAGTTGCTTGAATAATCCTCCTGGAAGCAGTAATGCATATGTTGGTGATCCCAAGAATCTTGCGCGTTATGTAGCACAAACGTTTTCGCATCTTGATCCGCAAATCAGGCAGAAGCTTGAAAATGAAAGAGATGGCAAGATAATAAAGCTTATCGGGAAAGATAAAGAATTCAGTAGATATCCGTACGAAGTAGAGGTGAAGTGAAAATGAGTTACCTGAGAACTGTTGAGAAAGGCACGAGTGTCAAGTCTTTGGGTATTATTGAAGAGCCTACTGCTACAAAGCCTGGCGTTTTTGATTTTGTTTATCGTGACCAGTATAGTATTCTTGACTGGGGCAAGATGCCTATGCCTGATGGTAAGGTTATGGATAACCGTCCTGTTGCTCTTGTTGCTGCTTTTAATCACGAGCATCTCAGGAGGTATAGTATTCCGACTTGTTATTTGAACCCTGTGGATGATGCTGGCGTTGCTAAATCGTCGGTTGACTGGTTTAGAGAGAATGGTCAGGTTCCGCGCACTTTGCGTATGCAGATGGTTAATGTTCTTAAGCCTGTTTTTGATGAAAAAACCGGCAAATGGGATTATTCTGTTTTCAAGGACCCTCCTGTGAATAATTATGTTCATCCGATTGAGTTTATCTGGCGTGCTGAGGCAGGTCCTGACAGCAGTTTTTGGAAGAATGTCACTAAAGGTTCTTACAAGCTTTCTGATTTTGGTTTGCCGGCAGATTTGAAGCCTGGCGACAAGTTTCCTGCTCCAATATTCGACCATTCGAGCAAGTACGAGGACCACGACAGGTATTTTTCACCTGCTGTTGCTTACGAGCTTGGCGATTTTAATGTTGAGAGATGGGAAAAATTGAATCGCTCGCGATATTGGGTTAATAGGCTGCTCACCGACCACGCTGAATCTGTTGGACTGCGCAGGCCTGATAGCAAGCAGGAGTTTGTTGTTATGATGGTTAATGGCACTCTTGTTGACGCGCTCGGTGATGTTGCTGGCACTTGGCACGAGGACCGTTATGAGCACACTACTAAGGGCGGCAAGCTTGTGAAAGTCAGCAAGCAGACTCCGAGGGATTTGCATAAATTGCAGGATCCTGCGTGGGTTAAGCAGTGTGAGGAAGCTAAGGCAAAGGCAGAGAAAGAGGGTCATCCGGACTGGAAGGCTTTTGTTTCTTTGGAGCCAAGGCCTTTGGAGGCTGAATTTTTTGACCAGTACAACAATTTGATGTATGCTGCAAGTAATGCGTGGGTTAAATGGAATGCTTTCCCGCAGGCATCTTCGTTGGAAAAGGCTTGTGTTGAGTTTGACAGGTATTTGTCTGATTACAAGGAGAGGTTGAAAAAAACAGCGTAAATGGCAAAGCAAATCATTTTGGAGCCTGGCAGGACTTTTCAGGAGTTTTCTTTACTGCCTGGCTTTACAAAAAGTGATTGCACCATAACCAACATTAATCTTGAAGCCAAGCTTGCAGGGCTGGCTTTGAGGATTCCTTTGTTTAGCGCTGCCATGATGTCTGTTACTGGTTACGATATGGCTTTGGCTTTGGGCAAGGAAGGGGGCTTGGGTGTTCTTCCTAATAAGCTGCCTGTTGACGTGCAGGCAGGTATTGTGCGCAAAATAAAAAATTATGAGATGGCTTTTGTTGAGGAGCCGATTGCAGTCAGGGAGACTGCCACGATTGATGAGGCTTGCAAGATTGTTGAACAGCAGGGGCATTCCAAGGTTCCTGTTGTTGACAGGAATAATGTTTTCCTTGGATTGTTTAATCATAATGAGTATTTGAAAATGCAGGTGTCCCGCGATGAGCTTGTCATCAGGGCGATGCTTAAAGCCGAGCAGGTGCCTTATGTGGCAAAACCAGATCTTACTGTTGATGAGGCAAAACAGATTCTTGTTGAGAAGAAGGAGCATTATCTGGTTGTGCTTGACGGGCAGAAGCGTCTTGTCAAGCTGGCGTTCAAAAAAGATGAAGAAAAAATCAAGGTTGGTGTTGCTATTTCTACTCATCAGGGTTGGGAGGAGCGCGTTGAGGCAAATCTTGCTGAAGGTGCTGACTTGATAGCCATTGACACTTCTGATGCTTTTAACGAATTTGCAGGCAATGTTACTTCCCGTTACAAGGAACTGGGAGAGAGCGTTCCTTTGTGCGCTGGCAACGTTATTACTTATGATGGTGCGATGTATTTGATGAGGGCAGGCGCTGATATAGTAAAGGTTGGTATGAGTTCTGGTTCTATTTGCATTACCCAGCGCGAGAAGGCTGTTGGTCGTGCTCCTATGACTGCGTTGATGGAATGCGACAGGGCAAGGAGGGATTATTACAGGGAAACAAAGCGTTATGTCCCTCTTATAGCGGATGGAGGCGTGACTTGTCCTGCTGATATGATTATTGCCCTGACCATTGCTGATGCTGTGATGATGGGCGGTTACTTTAATCGTTTCTTTGAGGCTGCTGGTGAAAAGATTGATGAGAACGGCAAAACTACGACTGATGAGAAGTCTATGCGCGAGGTTGCTACGTGGGGTGAGGGTTCTTTGCGTGCCAAGAATCTTGACCGTTATGGCCAGACTATGAAGACTTTTTTTGCAGAGGGTGTTGAAGGCACTGTTCCTTATCGCGGTCGTTTGAAGCCTACTCTTAAGCTTGATTTGATGAAGGTTCGTGCTGCTTTGAGCAATGCCGGTTGCTTTAATCTTGAACAGTTCAGGCGGGATGCTGTTATCGAGCTTAACTCGCCTACTGCTTCATACATTATCGGCAACGCTCATGATGTTAAGACTAAGTGAGGTGAAGAAATGTCAGGAACTATTTTAGCTGGTTTGCAATGGGGAGATGAGGGCAAGGGAAAGGTTATTGATTATTTGGCTCGCGGTTTTGATGCTGTTGTCCGTTTTCAGGGTGGCGGTAACGCTGGTCATACGATTTATGTCGATGGCAAGAAGGCAGTTCTGCATAATCTTCCCAGCGCGATTTTCCAGCAGAATGTGTTGAATGTTTGCGCTGAGGGGATGGTTCTTGATATTGCTGCTGTTTGCAAGGAAATGGATTTGCTGAAATCCGAGTTTGGAGTGAGTTTTGATAATCTTATGATTTCTGACCGCGCTCACTGTATTTTGCCGTATCATCAATTGAGGGAGGGTTTGGGCAAGACGAGCAGGGAAATTGATACTACCAAAAGGGGTATTGGTCCTTGTTATACTGATAAGCATTCCCGCGAGGGCATTCCTGTGTGGTATTTCTTTGATCCAAAGCGTCTCAAGGATACTATTGAAGCCAGGTGTAATGATTATAATAAACGAGCTTCTGAGCAAAAGTCAGAGGGTGGCGCTACAACCCGGCTTGTTTCTGCTCCTGTTGTTCTTGAGGAAGCTATGGCTTATTTTGAGCGCATCAAGCCGTTTGTTGCTGATACTTCCAAGCTGTTGAATGAACTGATGGATAAAGACAAGGAAGTTCTCTTTGAAGGCGCGCAGGGCACGATGCTTGATGTCAGTGTTGGAACATATCCTTACGTCACGAGTTCTCATACGACTGCAGGTGGCGCGTGTACTGGTGCTGGTGTTTCTCCGCTTTGCATTGATGATATTATTGGTTTGTTCAAGGCGTATACCACTCGCGTCGGCAGTGGTCCGTTTCCGACTGAGCTTGCTGATGAAACAGGCAGGCGTCTTCAAGCTAACGGAGGAGAGTTTGGAGCTACTACCGGCAGGCCGAGAAGGACTGGCTGGCTTGACCTTGTGCAGTTGAAGTATGCTGTTCGCATTAATGGTCCGACTTCTCTGG
>CABMGU010000021.1 GCA_902385765.1 uncultured archaeon
GAAATGTAGTGTGCTGGGTATTCAGGGAAAAATGCCCAAAATGCGGAAAAGCAATGATGAGCAAGCCAAGAGGCGATGACGGCAAAGTCAAGATAAGAGCAAAAGAGTATGTCTGCCCAGAATGCGGGCACAGCGTTGAAAAACAGGAATATGAAGATACGCTGACTGCAAATGTCGCCTATACGTGCCCATACTGCAGTTATCAAGGCGAAATACAGATACCATTCAAACGAAAGACCTATGAGGGAGCAAAAGCGCTGGTGTTCGAGTGCGCCAAATGCAAGAAAAAAATAGCAATAACAAAGAAACTAAAAGAAATCGGCAAAAAAGATGACGTTCCCGAAGAGGATTAAAGCTTTCTCAAAACATCATCCAAGGCTTCTGCGAATGCGCCGGCGGATTGATAACGCCTGCCTGGATCCTGTTCAACCGCTTTTAAGCAGAGAGGTTTCAGAGCATCAGGAATGAACTTTGAGATAAATTTCTTGTAATCCCTTGCGTCATGAATGCTTCCACATTCACTGCGAACAAATTCGGCGCCGGTCAGCATATGCAAGATGGTCACACCGAGAGAATAAATATCGCCACGAACATCGGGCCTGATATCATGGGAATATTCTGGAGGAATAAACCCTGCACTGCCAACAGCACCAGTCGGAATGAAACCAGGAGCGTGGGCAAGACCGAAATCAAACAACAAAGCCCTGCTGCCATCAAACAGAATGTTTGCAGACTTCACATCCCTGTGAATAACACCTTTGCTATGCGCGTAACCCAAGCCAAGAGCGACATCACGGGCAATTCTCAAAGCAAGTTTTGGCGAGACAGATTCTTCATCATTAACAAGGTCATCAGCACTCCTACCATCAATGAAATTCATAACCAGATAAATCAAATCCTCATTTGAGCAGAGCTCATGAACGGCAACAATATTAGGGTGTTTTCCAAGAATTTTGCCAATTTTGGCTTCTTTACAAAGAGCTTTTAGCTCCTCTGGAGAAGAACTCCGAGAGCGAACTTTTAACGCAACATAGTCATTTGTATCGGCCTTCTTCGCCTTGTAAACAGACGGCACGCCCTCCTTTCCCTGCGAGGAAACAATCTCATAGAGGCCGAGACGATCTCCAGGAAAAAGCTGCGTTTTCATAGCACAACTCATTAAATAAAAAATCAATAATAATCTTTTGCTTCAACAGTCTCTTCGTTCTCTTCTATGAACTCAGGCCTTTTCAGGTAACCATAAGTCATAACGCCTAGAACAGTCAAAGCTATCAAGTTGGCAAGGACAAGCACTCCTGTAAGGATTGCACTGCCAAACCAGCCTGAAGTCTGCTCTTGAGCAGGAGGAACGTACACTGTATCAGTCTCATCAACATGAGGCGGAGGAGTCACAACCGGTTCACGGTTAACAATCTCCTTTTTCTGCTCACATTTCTTTGTGACAACATCAAAAGTCTTGCTGTTGCTCAAAACAACCGTATCATAAAACGTCTTAACAGCCGCTTTGAAAGTGCCTGCAGGTGATTTTGAATCAACAGGAATCGTGAAATAGACGCGCTGTTCCTCACCTGCTGCAATATCATAGTCCAGTTTCTTGCTGAAACCCAAGCCAGGAACAGACAACTCAATGACTGTCTTGTCTTCATCACGCAATCCCTTGTTCTCAACGGAAACCGTAACATCAATGCGAGAAACCTCGCACAAGCTGGCTTCCTTAGGAACTGCAGAAACGCTTGAAACCTGCAAATCGTGCTTTGCACGCTCAATATTCAAAGCGAAACTGAAAGTATCAGAACGAGTGACACCGGATGTGTCCTCGCCCTCTGCTGTCAAAACAACTTCAACATTGCCGTTTTCAGCATCCTCGTCAATGACGAGCTCCAAAGTCTTCTCTTCAGAATGACCTGAATCAAGAGTTGAAATATCTGCATTATCTCCACTGACATCGCTGTTATCGGGGTTTGCTTCAACATAAATGTCGTCAATATCCTTGCTGCCGGTGTTTTTGATTCTTACAGTCAAATTGCATATCTGACCAGGAACAGCATCAACATTAGAGCCTTCGCTGACTGTTGCAAGTTTATTGCAGTTAACCTTAACACGGTCAATTGACAAGGAACTGGTCGTTATAGCACTAAAGCTGGTATTTGTAGTCGTACTAGTTGTGCTATTTGTAGTTGTACTATTTGTTTGATTAGTGCCTGTCTGGTTTGTACCTGTCTGATTAGTCTGATTTGTTTGATTCGTCAAATTAACATGTGTATTCTCCATGAACAATACAGCCTCAGCCAAAACAGTATTAGGTATGACTACATTTTCAGTCGCATTTGAAGTATTCGCTGGAGTGTCATTCTGAACAGCCAGCTCAACAGCCAGAACCTTAGGACTGCCATTCAATAAAGGATTATCACCCTCAGGCAAGTTCATAGCATAAACGTTGAAAGTGTGGTTTCCATTGCCGAAAGCTTCCAAATCAAGATTGGTGAATTCGTATTTGAAACCGTGACGCTTGTCAGGAATCTTTCCAGAACCAACAAGGTCAGAACGCTTAAAGTCAGCGTGCAATTCCTTCCAGAAATCACCGTCTACATAGACGCGAACATTTGAGGATGGAGTATCATTATCAAAAGCCCAGCCGGATAATTCCCCGCTGTCCAATTTTTCAAATTCACCTGTCGGCAAAAAGTTTACCGGAACAACAGGAGTATGATCTATAGGAACATAAACAACATTCATTGAACCAGCATCAAGACTGGTGCCGTCGAATGCAATTCCTTCTGCCTTGCCGTCGCAGACATTAGGACCAGTGCTTACCTTTCCAAGAACAACACCGTCTGAAGGAACTGACTGAACAGAACCTCCGCACTTGTTTTCAGCAATGACGAAAATCAATTTGCCATCAGCTTCAGGCTTTGTAAATATGCCAACCCAGCCAGCGTCTCCACCCTGCAACTCAATCTGGTTATCACAAAGGTTAGGACCTGTCTGTATCTTGCCTCCATTAATCCAATCATTAGGAGGAACCTGGACGTTACCGCCGCAGTTCATAGCCACAGCGCCAACCCAGTAATCTGAATAATTATTAGAGTGAATTCTCACCCAGCCAGCGTCAACACTGCCCTGATAAGGCTGATTGACAGTAATATCATTAACGTTGTCTTGAACGCCAACGTGCCATTGGCCAATTATAGGCATACCTGGATCCGGAGTATTCTGACCAAAATCATTCGCAGCAGACATTGCCACAGGCAAAGTGACTTCAATAGGCGACTGGCTCTGAACCATTATAGTATGCATATCAGAAGTGACAGCATGATCTGTCTTCGCATTTAGGACTGTGCGAGCTTTGACTGAAATAGAACCAATGCTGCGCTTACCGAAAGCAAAGTCAACAGGAATAGTGGCTTTGACAGTCACAGTGGCAGACTGATTAGGAGCAAGAGATGAAGGCAGATTCTCAAAATGGATATAGTATAATATAGAGTCAACATCAGCTTTTGCATCGATCTTTGTAATATAGTAATCAGCATCATTAGTAATAGTAAACGTTGCATTCACGTCAGCGCCAGGCTCTCCAGCAAGCACAGGGCTTGAAACCTGCAGAGCAGAAACAGTGCTAACACAAAATGCCAAAATAGTCCATAAAATGAGTAGTTTCTTCATTTTGTAGTCACCTGTGGGTAGTTATCTTTCAGGAATATATAAATCTTTCGTTTTGTAGTAACTGTGAAGTGACTACTTAATATATATCTTCTATATTGATAATAAATAGATTAATAAGCAAGAACCACTTTACTGCCCTTTGTGGTGGGTGAACAAAATTTGTGGATAGCCGCAGCGCCGGTGCAGTCAACATACGAACACTGCACTGAAGGGGATATTCTTTCTAGTTATCAGCAAATGATGAGAGAATACGATGCGCTTTTCAGTATAGGAGTGCAAAAAACAGGCGAATGCAGAGTTGAAAGAAACCACAGGGACACGACTTTAATTACAAAAAATACCCTGCTTCAAATACTGCAACCTAACGGCAACGCTAATGGCAACGCCAACTCCGGACTGGCTTTACATCACTACGTTTATACCTCCTCAAAAGGCCTTCCCAGAGGAGAAGCCAACCACTTGTCTTCAGTCGACATTGGCGCGTGGATAATTTTTGCTCTAAAAAACTTTTATCAAGAACACAAATGGCACGTCAGAACAGATGTACTGAAAAAGGTAGACCCTGAAAATCCAAAAAAACCCATTGACGAGCTTATCATTCCTACACTGCTCGATATATTAACCTATCAAAAATAACTGGCAAACTTTATAAACGCCTTCTTATCGCTTTATTGTATGCCAAAAACAACATATTACATAACCACTGCAATAGACTATCCAAACGCTCCTCCGCACATCGGACACGCATACGAGAAAATCATATCTGACTTTCTCGCAAGATGGCACGAAATCAACGGGGAAGATGTTTTCTTCTTAACAGGAACAGACGAGCACGGGCAAAAAATAGCCAAAGTCGCAAAAGAACAAGGCAAAACACCAAAACAATACGTCGACGAAATGGCAGTCTGCTACAAACTGCTTGCAGAAAAACTAAATTTGAGAATAAACAACTTCATCAGAACAACAGACAAAAAACACATAAAAACAGCAACAGAAATCTGGAACAAAGTCTTCGACAAAGGACTCATCTACAAAGGAACATACTCAGGATTATACTGCGTAGGCTGTGAAGCATTCTACACGGAAAAAGATCTCATAGACGGAAACTGCCCAATACACCAAAAACCGGCAGAAAAAATAAGCGAAGAAAGCTACTTCTTCAAACTCGGACAATTCCAACAACAAATCATACAACACATAGAACAACACCCTGAATTCATACAGCCGGAATCAAGACGAAACGAAATACTAAACAGACTAAAACAGCCATTACGAGACCTATCAGTAAGCAGAACGACATTCAAATGGGGAATACCAGTCCCACAAGACAAAAAACACGTCATCTACGTATGGTTTGACGCTTTGCTGAATTACCTAAGCGGAATATCCTATCCAACCAAAAAATACCAAAAATACTGGCCAGCAAACTGCCACCAGATAGGCAAAGACATCTCATGGTTCCACACAGTCATCTGGCCAGCAATGCTGATGGCAGCAGAACTACCCCTTCCAAAAACCGTCTACGTACACGGTTATTTGACAGTTGACGGACAAAAAATGTCAAAATCACTCGGAAACGTAGTAGACCCTGTCAAAGCGGTTGACACTTACGGAACAGACCCAGTAAGATATGTTTTACTAAGAGAAGTCAACCCAGAAGAAGACGGAGACTACTCAGAAAAAACACTAATCAGCAGGAATAATGCAGACCTTGCAGACTCATTAGGAAATTTACTCCAAAGAACACTTGTACTAATCCAGAAAAACTTCAACGGACAAATACCAACCTGCGGACCACTGACAGACAAAGAAAAAGAGCTGGAAAAAGCAATACCAAACTTACAACAACTAAACGAACTGGTCAGCAAATACAAAATACACCACGCAGCAGAACAAATATGGAATTACATAAGCAAATGCAACAAATACGTAAACGACACAGAACCCTGGAAACAAACGAACAATCCGGAGAGATTAGCCACTATACTATATACGCTAGTTGAACACTTGCGAATAATCAGCATCCTGGTCTACCCTGCAATACCTGCAAGCGCAGAAAAGATTGCAATCCAGATAGGACAAAAACGCGGAACACTCAAAGACGCAAAATTCACCAAAAAAACAGCAGGACACATCGGACAGACAGAAATATTGTTCAAGAAGATAGAGTCGAAGACCGCGGCAAAATCAACGAGTCTGATGGAAGATGATTTCTCAATACTCAACCTCAAAGTTGCGTGCATAAAGAAAGCAGAGCCGCACCCAAACGCAGACAAACTGTATGTTTTAACACTTGATGTCGGAACTGAGGAAAGACAGCTTGTGGCAGGAATAAGAGCGCATTACAAACCAGAAGAACTCATCGGCAAACACATAGTCTTCATCAGCAACCTGCAGCCGGCAACAATCCGAGGCATAGAAAGCAAAGGAATGATACTCGCAGCAGAAAAAGACGGAACAGTAAAAGTGCTGGAAGCACCAGAAGCACACGCAGGAGACCAGGCATTCATAGAAGGAATCACGCCAAAAACAGCACAAATAACCATCGAACAATTCCAGAAAATAAAACTCACAACAAAAAACAAAACAACAGTATGCTGTGAGAAGCAGTTAAAAACGCACAAAGGCAATGTGACAGTGGATTTACCGGACGGCGCTCACATCAGATGAAAAAAGCAATTGTAATCATCGTTTTTCCAATATTCTGCCTTCTGCTAAGCTTAATCGTGCTATTATCAGATTCTCACTACACATACTCA
>CABMGU010000022.1 GCA_902385765.1 uncultured archaeon
ACAGTGTAGAAAACACCGTTCAAAACCCACTCAGTTGTACCGGCAGTCGCATCTGCCCTGCGCAACATCAAGGTCAACTGATACGGCTTTGTATCCTTGCTAAACTGCAAAGGCTGTCCGATGTATAAAACTCTGGCTAATGGAGTGTCAGTAAGACTAATCCTACTTACAGCACCACCGCCACCTCCACCACCGCCACCGCTGTGTCCACCATTACCCCCCGTAGGAACAACAACTGGAGCTGGCGTTGCAATAGTAAACGTCTGTGAAAACGTACTTGAAAGAGTAAAATTATCAGTAACAGTCAAAGTTGCATTGTAAGTTCCAGCTGCAAAAGTCTTTGAGACACTTGCAGATGTATTAGTGCTATTATCGCTAAAAGACCAGCTGTATGACAATGAATCATTCAAAGGACCTGGAATGTTAGCATCAGTGCTTGTACTTGTGAACGTCAAAGTGCTTCCAGGAGTCGTGCTGCCACTTATTGAAAAGCCTGCAACAGGAGCAATAGGAATAATCTCTGACAAGGTCGCATTACCACGTGCAGTTGCATTATAACTATAATTGCCAACTGTTATCGTACCGCTGTAAATCACGTTGTTAGTGATATTTGCATCTACAACAGTAGCATTGCTGAAAGTACTGTTAACGATTGTGCTGTTGGTGATAACTGAGTTGTTAATGTAACTATTTGTTATAGTGCTGTCAGTCGCATTGCTGTAAGTGACGCTGCCACTAACGGTGGTGTTAATAATCCTGCTACCATCAGTATTAGTGCCGACTGTGCTTCCATCATAATAACAATTTGAAGCAGTCGTGTTCCTAACAATGCTGTTAGAAACATAACAGTTGGTCAAAGTTGAATTGTTAATAGTTGAACTTGAAGCAGTAACATTTGTCAACGTGTTGTTGTTGCTTACATTAATGTTGTTGCTCAACGTACTCGCATTAATCACGCTGTTCTTCATTATCGTATTGTTAATCGTGTTAGTACCCTGCAAAGTGCTTCCATCCAAAATGTTCTGGACATTGTAAGTCAAGTCAGAGTTTGTGCTTACGCTCTGATTATCGCACGCAACAGAAACATTGTTTGAACCCAAGCTCAAACCTGAAATTGTTGCGACGTGGTTCAAACCATTTGAAGTCGTGAAATTATGACCCATATTTACCCTATTGGTATCGTTAAAGTCCCAGCTGCACACGGTATTTGCAGATGTAGAAACATTCATCTGAAATGAACTGAAATTGAATGAAGCGCCATTCGCTGGGCTGATGTTGGTTATCGTTATAGGAGGAACAACCGTCAAAGACCTTGCTATCTGACCATTTGACACATTAGCATCGCCATTGAATGATGCAATTATTGTGTAATTGCCAGATGTGTTAAACACATTATTGAAAGTCAACGGAGAAGTTCCGTTAATCACAGGAGTGCTGCTGTTTATGTACAAATTAACAAATCCACCTGCAGGGTTAGTAACGTTTGCAATAATTGTAACATTACTGCCAGCATCAACTGTTAAATCCCGAGCATTGCCATCCAATGTAAGAGAAATAACAGCAATGCCCTTATTCACCGTATAATTGTAGCTTGAAGTGCTTGCCAAGTTGCTTGAAGTATCATTCGCAAACCACTTGTAAGTGTGGTTTCCTACTGTTAAAGATGTCAAATTGACCTGATATGTGCTTGAATTACCGACCTGCGAAGCGGTTAAGTTGGTTGTGCTGTCCAATTCAAATGTTACAGTGCCAACAGCAACGTTATCGGTAACAACAGCATTAAATGTGTACAATGAAGTATAAGTTGCAGGTGAAGACGGAGTCACAGACAATGTTCCAAAAGTTGGAGCAGTCGTGTCCTGAACATTCACAAAGTTTGTTACAGACGTTCCAGTATAGTTCTGGCTTCCTGCATATGTTGCAGTAATATTGTAACTGCCAGAAGCATTGAAAGTCTGGTTAACTGACAAAGGTGAAACACCACTGCCAATCAACGCACCGTTTCTATACAATGAAACACTGCCAGTTGTATTCGTCAAGTTTGCAACAATAGGAACAACGCTGTTCTGAGCAACTGAAATGTTGCCAGCAGTGCTATTCAAAGTCAAATTCATTGAGCTGTTAGCAGGCAAAATAGTAAGATTAGACAAGGCAGTGCTGTTCAAGTTATTAGCTGAATCGCGAGCAAACCATCTGTAAGTATAATTGCCGGCTGACAAGTTATACAAGACTTTGACATAATCATAGGTGTAAGCCGTATTATTGTTCAAAGGCACAGTAGAATTCACGTTGTTGAACTCGAAAGTAACATTTGAAACATTCACATTATCAGTCCAGTTAATACCCCACGTATATTGCGCACCAAAAGAGTAAATGCTTGGCTGTGAAGGAGCAAGCTGGGTTACCAATGTAGGCGCTGTAAGATCGCTCAAGTTCAACTTGAAAGTTCCGTTAGTGCACGCATTGAAGTTATCGCACACAGACAAAGTAATGTTGAACAAGCCGTTATTGCTTGGAGTGAAGTTAATCATACCAGAGCTGTTAATCGCAAATCCTGCAAGAGCAGGAGTCACATTAACAAGGCTGAAAGTCAAAGCATCATTTGTTGGATCAATATCAGTTGCATTAACCTGATACGTGAACAAAACACCTGCCTCGCCAGTCTTGTCAGACAAGTTGACAAAAACAGGAGCGTCATTAACGTTCAAGATTGTAACACTAATATTCTGTGAAGCATTCCTGCCAGTGCTGTCAAACAAGTACAAAGTAATGTTGTCACTACCAGTTGCATTTGCCTTAGGAGTCACAAGCAAGTAATCTGTAGTTGAGTTAAGAGTTGCAGTAAACAAAGCATTGCTCAAAACATTAACAGGAGTCAAATTGCTCTGGTTCGCAAACTGCATCTTCCAGGTCAAAGTATTGCCATTAGCACCAGGACCTTCCTCCCAGTCATTCTCGAAAGGAGTCAAGTCAATGCTGTTAGGCACTTCCTCAAACGTAATTATGTTCGGAATCACCATATTGAAGAATGGTGCATCATCAACAAAATTCAAAAGCAACCTTACAGTTGCAGTAGCATTCAAATTACCTGAATCAACAGCAGTAACATTGAAAATCCTTGTACCAGTGAAATTATACTCTGGAACAATAACCATACTGTTGTTTGAACTGGTAATTACAAAACCAACATTCAAAGTCGGAGTAACGCTGTAAGTAAGACTTGCATCATCAACGTCTCTGAAAACAGTTGACAAGTTCAATGTGTAAGTAGTGCTTTCATTAATCCTTATAGTAGGAGATGAAATAACAACCGGTGCGTCATTTACAGGAGTAACGTCCAAAACAATGCTTGCAACAGCAGAGTTAACGCCATCTGTAACATTAACGCTGATTGTTCCAGCACCGTTCTGATCCTGTTTAGGATAAACAGACAGGTATTGGCCGCCATCAATCCTTGCAGATGCAAGAGTAGACGGTGCTACTGAAACAACATTAAATACCAAGTTCTCCAAAGGAGTGTCATCATCTGCAACATAATCTCTCAAATTCAAGATTCTTGAAGCAGTTGAATCCTCAGCAATAACAATATCCTGAATAGCTGAAAATGCAGGAGCTGAACTTCCAGGAGCAACATTAACTGTAACAGTATCTCTTGCAGTTTCGCCCTGCGTATCTTTCAACATGAATGAAATATATTCTGTTCCGGTGTATGTGACAGGCGCGCTGAAAACAACCAAGCCAGACAGCTGGTTAATGCTGACAGAAACGCTTGAATTACCGCCGATAACTGTCAAAACAAGCTCTTTATCAGAATCCTGATCGTCCTGAACATAATTATGATAATTAAATGAACGGGAACTTCCGCTCTGGAATTCAATACTCTCAGGCAAATTCATGAAAGGAGCAGTGTTAGCCTCGCTTTCATTTATTCCAGGATGCAAAACAACTGCAACAGTCTTGTCAGTTGTAACCTGAACTTCGCCATTCTTTGAGCTGAAACCATCAGCAGTAATCCTGTAAGTGTAAGTACCTTCAGCAACAGACGGGAAAGTAACCATTCCGTTGGCTGCAGTGCTTAATGTAGTGCCTGCAAAGACAATAGTCGCATTAGGAATGCCATTTCCGGTTTCTGAACTCATAATATTGAAATAAACATTATAAGACATCTGACCAAGAACATTCAATTGCAAGCTCTCTTCATCAGTAATTTCTGCATTAGTTGTGGTCAAAGCAGAATTTGCTTTACCCTTAACAGTAATTGTATGAACACCCACAGTTGTTGGAGTGAAAACAAATGAATATGAGACTGGATTTACAGAGTCAGGGTTTGCAAACAAAGTCTCAGACTTGCTGAAAACAGTTGTTGCACCATTTGTGACAGTGTACTCAATATCAGTCTGAACAGGCGTATAAGGACCAGCAACGCCATCTGCGTGGTTTGTAATCTTGTTAAAAGAAACCAAAATCTGGTCGCCTATCCTTGGATAAGTATCATTAACAGCCAATTGGTTAAGTATAGTATAGAACTGGCTCTGAGGAGCAGACTGCAAAACAGTAAACGCGCCCTGAGCATTAGAATCTGCAAACTGGTTGCACTGGTCATCCACGATTTGTGCGGTTACACGAACCAAAAAGTTACCTGTAGTATCAGGCAAATAAGTAAATGAAACAGGAACAGACGAGTCAGCAATCAAGGAATTACCCTTAACAGCAGTAAACTCTTTCTGCTGGTTAAAAATAACAGAACCATTCTGCAAAACTTCCATTTTAACAATAGTATCAGCACCGTAGTATTCCTGCTTGAACTGAGGAGGAACAAAACCAACCTTGTTGTCAGCCAATTGGAAAGCAGAAGCTGTATTAGCATCAAGCTTTGCATTCGTATTAACTACCAAAGGAATGTTCGGCTGCAATTCATTAACAAAATTCAGTTCGCTAACAGTAGCACGGCAAACAACCGGGTACTTTGTAAAGTAAACATAAGACGTAACAGGAGCACCTGCGCCAGGAACTCCAGCAGTATTCCAATTAGCTTTAACAACCCAAGGCCTGAAACCCTTGCTGACAAAGAATGCAGCATACTTGTTCGGATTCAAAGTGTCAGGGTACCTGATTACAACCTGACCATCAGTAACATAAGGACCTTTCATTATTTGACCGCTGAAAGGACCAACCTGGTCACAAGCTGCGTCCAAACAATTGTAAGCAGTAACATTAACATTAGACTGGTCAGCAATGTAAGTAACATCAACATAAGCGCTGACTACCGGAACAATCAATAATGCCAAAAGAGCTAAGAGTAACTTTTTCATTTTCGTGGACCTATATCAGGACCTCCTTCTTCGCCACCTTGAGTGACCGGATTGTAATGCGGCGTTTTATCAGGACCCCATTGCGGGAAAGCCTGCGGGAAAGCCGTGTATAACATTGAATGAATTCCTGCAATATTGTAAGCTGCACTACCTGCAACAGCGCCTGCCTGAGCAACGCTTGATAATATAGCAGACCAGAACTCAGCACGCCTTCCGTGAGCACTGCCTACAAAATTATCCCTTGTCATAAAACCATTATTGACACGGTTGCCGTAAGCAATCATCTCACGCATTGCAAGAGAAGGAACTTCCTGCTCAGGAGACTTGTGGTCAATACTCAAAGCAGTTCTTCCAACATCAAAAGGAACACCGAAGCTGTAGATTGGAAGAATTGATTCCAAAACCTTACCAAAACTAATGCTTCCGTCGTTAACCTTTCCAGCCCTGTTAAATGCAGAGAGAGCATCATCAACCATAACCCTTACGATTGACTGGTACTGCTCGTCGCTAATTAAACGACCGCTGGTCTTTGTCTTAGGATCGAAAAACTCGGCCTTGTGGGCTTCACAAGCCATACTCAAAGCAGCAGCAAGATACTTGTTGCAAATCCTGTGCATACTTTCAGGAGTAGACTCCCTTGCTTCCAATTCAATCTGGCCAAGCAAGTCCTCATAAACACTTCTCAAGCTTTTGCCTACAAGCTTTTCAGGAGCCATGTAAACGTCAGCAAAAACGCTTTTATCAGTTATAATATCAGTAACTTTCTGGTTAAGCAATTGCTCCAAAACAAACCTTCCCTCGCCCTGCGCTTTACCATACTGGTCAAAGCCGGTCTGGGACTTCCGGATTTCAGCACTCAATTTGTTTGCGCTGTTAACAAAACCAAGATATCCTTCGATTGTCTCAATATCAGCAACAGCCCTTAACATACGGTCTATTTCGTCGAGACCTTCCTTGTTGTACTTCAACATATGTTCAAAATCAGCTTTTGACTTTGAGCGCTTGAAAGCAGAAGCAAGCTTCTGTCTCTTTTCAAAATTCAAATTTTTAATTGACTCGTTCAAAAGAGCAAGATCTTTCTGAACATTTTTCAGTTCAGCAGGGTCAGCTTTTATTCCCAAATCATAATCAACGTTCCTATCGAAACTGTCAACGAGCAAATAACCCATTCTTGAACCATTCAACCTTGCAACAAGGTCATTCTGTGTTTCAAGCATAGAGAATAATTCCTGCGCATCCTTGCCAAGAGTTCCTGCAGCCTTGCAAAGCTCTTCAGGAGCCTTGTAAGAACCAACAGTAACACCCATATTCATACATTCCAAAATACCGTCAGATAACGTTTTTAGGGAGCTGATGTCTTTCATCTTGTAATCAACAAGCATTTGCCTGTCAGCACGCTGAATATCAGAGGGGTCAATATCACGAGCATAACGGGCATTCATACAACCACCAAGTCCGTAAAGTGAAGCTGCAAGAGCTGCAGTAGCGACTGTTTTTTTAGCCCAGTCGACAGCCTTGCCTATCAGTGATTTATCTGTACGTTGCTCTAAAGAAGATGATTCGTTTATGTCTGTTTTTTGGTTAACCATTGTATTTGACACCCCTGTAGAGGAGTAAATAGGGAAGGAGTATATAAAGCTTTCGATTATTAGCACTACGGAGTGACAACAGGAAGAGGTTACGGAGACTATATTATAGAGAAGCCAGAATTAGAAATGAAAAAAGAGAATTACTCGTCAGCCCAGGCTTCGGCAGACTCCTCTTCCTCTACCTTTTCCTCAGAGGTCTCGACATCCTCCTCATACTCAGCCTCCGCATCGGTAGGCAGTTCAGGCTCAAATTCCTCTTTAGGCTCTTCCTCTTTCTCAAACTCTTCGTGCGGTTTCTCCTTTTTAGGCAAATCCAACCACCTCTAAAAGCTTTTTTTATTGTGAATGCGCGCGTCTGCTTGGGCGAGTCTTTTCGGAACCCATACCCTTCCTGTGAAGGCCACGGGTACGCTTTCCAGCACTGGTCAAACCCCTGAAAACCCTGCCCTGAACTCCAACAAGAGCACGGTCAGCCATAACAACCTCATACCAGTAATTCTTACCGTCCTGAAGAACATAATACGAGTTCAAAACCTCGCAGTTAGGATAGCATTTGCCAGCACGCACTTCTGCAATGCTCTGATAATCCTTTCGCATATTAAGATAAGCACCCATGTTATGAGTATGACGACCACCGCTCCAGTCAGGACGCTTATGAGAACCTCTAGTAACGCGCTGGCGAACCATAAATATTCCCTGCACGTGCTTGAAGCCAATAGCCTTAGCACGGTCAAGCCTCGTCGGATGCTCAATCCTCAAAGTAACCGGCTCACGACGCCACTGGATCAAACGCGCTCTTTTAAGCTCAGCAGGCATACCATTTTCACGCCAACTTGCTGATAAATGTTTGAATAAAGCCATGGTTTGGGGTTTATACGACTGATTTAAAAAGGTTTCTATACCGAGTGACCGCAGAATACACAAGTAAGAATGTTTTTCTTTTTGTCAAAAACAGTGTCCCTTTCATAATGGATGATGCTCTTGCAACCAGTGCACTTAGGCTCGATCATGTCAATGCTGTCGAAATACCTAATTGGTTCCATATTTAGCTCCCTCCAGTTTCCTAACTACGCCTCTAGATACAGATAAAAACAATATAGGGAATGATGGTTTTATATTTAGCGCTAAGAAATTATATAAAATATTAAAAACCGGCTAAAGATCCCTGCCTTGTGTTCTTGGTCAAATCATCAATACCAATGCTGAGAACAGCAACAATAGAAAAGTTTATAAATATGTATCAATTCTTTACACACTGATAACTATGGAGCAGATTTTAGAAAAACCAGCACACAGCCCAACACTGGACACAGTTCAAATGGTAGAGGAAACAATACGAAACGCAAAAGAAGTCATAAAAATCGCTGAACTAAAAAGAAGACTTCCCCGCCAAGTAAACCACAACACGCTAAAAGTAATTCTCGCTTACCTGCAAAAAAGCGGGAAAATCGAGTTCACTCCCGACGGCGTTGTCTGGATTTCAATGCCAAAAGAAGACATAGCCACGATTCTAAGCAAAGGCAGAACATGGACCTGAAAGACAAGCAAAAAATCGTCCAGACCATCGGAGCAGCAGACGAATCCATAGCCAAACTCGAAGAAGGAATTCACGCCCTGCAAGCCCAAGGCAAAACTCCCTCAAAATCAGACACTCAACTCCTTCAAAGCATTTATCGAGCAATAAATCTCCTCAAAACCAATCCTTTTACCGGCGAAAATGTTCCTCAAAACCTTTGGCCAAAAGAATTCGAAAGACTGCCAAACCTTTTCAGGATGGAACTATCCCAATTCTGGAGATTATTATATTATGTAACCGGAGACGAAGTCCGAGTCATAAGCGTTATTTTTGAAATCTCCGACCACAAGCATTACGACCAGTTATTCGGCTACAAGAAAAAATAATCAAAAACCAGCCAGCGAGCTCTGCCTTGTGTTCTTGGTCAAATCAACGCCCATTACAAAAAAGTAGCACATACGACATAAATGTAACACAAGGCTTAAATAGAGGCGTTACATAAAAGTAACATATGTTACAAGAATGTAGTATGTTTTCGGTTGCCGATGTTTTCTTCACTGAGCCGACCAAACAGCACTATCTGATGGAAATCAGCCAAAAGGCAGGCCTGGCACACACCTCAGTAAAAAAACACCTGGAACGAATGAAAGAAACAGGACTTATCAAAGAAGCTTCAGAAAAAAAAGGAAAACGAAAATTTCCGATATACACCGCGAATCTTGAAAACCCGAAATATAAGGAGTACAAACGAGCATTAAACCTGCTGAAATTAGAGGAATCCGGCCTTTTAAGATACCTGAAAGACAAGCTGATGCCAAAATCAATCGTGTTATTCGGCAGTTATTCCCGCGGAGAAGACATTGAAGACAGCGACATAGACATATTTGCAGAATGCAAAAAAAACGAATTAGACCTGAGCAAATTCGAAAAACAAGTCAAACGGAAAATCGAACTTCACTTTAAAGAAAAATTCAAGGAATACCCTGCTGAACTAAAAAACAACATAATCAACGGAATCGTGCTGAGCGGATACCTCGAGGCATTCTAGATGAAGATTAAAATCACTCCTGACAAAGCAAAAGCCAAATCACTGCTGGAAATGGCGAAAATCACGCTTGAACGGCTGAAGGAAACTGACAAAAACAAGTACCCTGCAAACACGCTGACAGATTATTATGATGTACTGCACAAAGTCATGGAAGCCATAACCTCAATTGAAGGATTAAAATTCAAAGGCGAAGGAGCACACCAGGAATTAATAGATCATATCTGCACAGCCCACAAACAGGACGAATCAATTAGAATATTCCTGCAAGAGCTGAGAGAATACAGAAACAGAATCGCTTACGAAGGATTCACAGTAACCGATGATTACATCAAGACAAATTCTGACAAAATAGAAACGATAATATCCACATTAACAGTCCTTACAAATAAGTTCAAAGAATAAAATGGGGAGTAGATATGATGGATAGAAAATAAACTTCTGGCTTGCACTGTTCAACATGCTACCGTTCCCGATGTTCGACGGAGCAAAAGTGCTCAGCTGGAACAAAATAGTTTATGCATCGATGCTCGCTGTTTCTGTGATTGCAGTGTTCGGGGCGTATTATTTGATAGCTTGATTACAATTCCTTAAGAACGGCATTGACTAATGTATTAATCTCAACGAGACGGTCCTTTAGGTATCCAACTCGGTCTACCGCCGTCTGCAAGCTAAACTCCGTAACCTCTTTTGGACTCTGTTTTTTACTATCGATGTTGTCTTTATTGAG
>CABMGU010000023.1 GCA_902385765.1 uncultured archaeon
CGAAGGACTTTATATCTTCTTCAAAACAATGGCGTCTTAGCAGACGACAACAGAAAAAACCGTGCCTTCAGAGGCGTGAAGCTCCTCTCTTATGTCCTGAGGGATGACAATCTGGCCTTTCGATGACATTTTAACAGTTTCAACTTCCATATCAATCACCTTACATTCTGATTTTCTTACTGTAAGATTTTCCAGTATATAAAACTTTTGAACGTCTGAGTGCAAATAGAGGCTTCGCGTCTATAAGTGAGGGGACTGTAACGCCCGTCCTGTCGGAAACTTGCTAAAATTATATTTAGATACTCCAAGTTTCCGAGCACCTCAGAAAGCTTTGCTTTCTAAGGCCTCACACTCCCCTGACGCAATTATGACATTTTTGTCACAAAGGGTTAAAACCATCAAAAACATAAGCATACTAATTGTGACAACACTGTCGCAATGGTGGTAACAATGACAAACGAAGAACAAATAGGATTCCACAAGGGAGCACTAACAACCCTTGCAAAAGAAAGACAGGAAATGCTCAGAATTCTGCAGGTAGTAGAACAGCTAATGCAAGCACACCTGAAAGCGCTCAAAGACTTAGGCGTAGACCTTGAAGCAGAAGCAAAAAAGGCAAAACCGCTTGAAGAAACAGCAAAACGCGGAGCATAATCGTGTACAGTTGCGGCGGCTATTCAGGAACAGCAAGCTATTGCGCAGCAGGCGGAGGAGGGTATTCCAGCGGGTACTCTGCAGCCTCGTGCTCTAATTCCTACGGAGGCAGCTCCTACGGCGGAAAAGCAGAATACGCAATGCCTGAAACGCCAAACTTCCAGATGGCAGACGTTTTTTTAACAGAAGACAGACCGATGACACCAATAGTTTCTGAACTCGGAGAAGTCAGGCAGATAATAGAACAGACATTCGAAAAAATAACAGGACAGGAATTCCCTGCAGAAGACATACAAATAACAATCTGCGACGAAACACAATTCAGAGAAATGCAGCCGGCAAACGGAGTAGTAGGATTCAGCTTCAATAGATACGGCAAAGGAACATCAGAAATATACGCAATACAAGACCACATGGACAGACTATTATTGACGATTGGACACGAACTGGGACACATACTAAGCCCGACCTTACCGAACAAACAAGACGAAGAGGCAAAAGCACACGCATTTTCATTAGCCTGGATGGAAACAATCAGAGACAACAACATCGGAGGACTACAGCCGAACATCTCACCAAACCCGGCACACAACGGACTCCACGACGTAGCATTTGATTTTGTAAAATACTTACTAAAAACCGGAGCGAGCTCATTTGACGTATTCAAAACACTCTCGCACGGACTAACAAGCATAATTGCAGAGGTCTAAACATGGCAAAAAAAACAGAACAGAAAACAGAAGCGAAAACTGAAGCAAAATACGAAGAGAAACCAAAATACGAAAAGAAAGAGCCAGCAATGGAAATACCGGCAAACCTTCCGCCAGAAGTAGCAGAAAAACTCAAGATTATCAAAGAAAAACTAACGACATTCCAGAAAAAAATAGTCGAGAAGTTCGACAAATACATCGTAGGAGTGGCACTATTGCCCCCGCCAAGAGCTCCAGCGCCAAATTTACCGCCTGATATTTTTGCAGAAGAGCAAAAAAGATACGAAGAGGAAAAAGACAAATACCACACACTCGTGCTCATAGACGATTCTGAGCCCACAAAAATGACCAAAGGAGAGCTAAGAGACAAGCTCTCAACAATAATGGACACGACATCAAAAGAAATAGACAAGAACATCTTCCCGCAAACACTCCTGCTTTCTGAACTATGGCAGAACTGCTTTGACGGAAAGTATGATTTATTGCAGTTAATCGGAATGAGCGCGCCAATCTACGACACAGGAATGCTCGGCGCAATAAGAATAGCAGAAATCCACAAATCAATGGTCCTGAAAAAATTCGAGAAATACATTGTGGCATATGTTTTAGCCGGCTCAATGGTCCAGGGAAGAGCAACAAAAGACTCTGACATTGACGTGTTTGTAGTCATAGACGACACAGACGTCAAGAAGATGACAAGAGCAGAGTTGCGGGACAAATTAAGAGCCATAATCATTGGAATGGGAATAGAAGCAGGAGAGATAACAGGAATCAGAAACAAGATAAACATCCAAATCTACATCCTGACAGACTTCTGGGACTCAATAAGAGAAAGCAACCCCGTAATATTCACGTTCTTACGCGACGGAGTGCCATTCTACGACAGAGGAATCTTCATGCCCTGGAAACAATTACTGAAAATGGGCAAGATAAAACCATCAGCAGAAGCAATAGACATCTTCATGAGCTCAGGAGAACAAACACTCGACAGAGTCAAGTTCAAATTAAGAGACATAGGCACAGAAGACTTCTTCTGGGGAATACACACACCAACACAAGCAGCTTTAATGCTGTACGGCATACCGCCACCAGCACCAAAAGAAACCTGCTCGGTCTTACGAGAAGTGTTTGTCAAAAAAGAAGGACTGCTTGAAGAAGAATATGTCAAAATACTCGAGAACGTCATACAGGTAAGAAAAGACATAGAACACGGCGTCAGGAAAGACATAACAGGCAAAGAAATCGACAAACTTCTGACTGACTCTGAAAAGTACATGAAAAGATTACAGAGGCTGTTTACACAAATCGAGAAACTAAAAGAAGATGAAAACATGGTAAGCGCGTACGACACAATGCAGACAATACTGCGAGACGTGCTCAAAATGGAAGGAGTAGAGGTAGCGCCTGAAGCAGAGCTTACACATTTATTTGAAGAGAAGCTCATTGCAACAGGCAAAATGCCTGCCAAGTTCCTAAGAACACTCCACGAAGCCTTCAAAGCAAAAGCAGAGTATGATGCCGGCAAGCTGACAAAAACAGACGTTGAGAAAATCCGAAAAGACAGCGGAGAACTCATACGATTCCTGATAGACTATATGCACCGCAAAAAAGCGCAGGAACTCGAAAGAGCAAAACTAAGAGTCAAGCACGGACAGAAATACGGAGAGGTAACAATACTCGGAAACACTGCGTTCATTGTACGCGACATGGACGCGCCAGACAGGGCAATGGAAAAAGCGCCTGTCAATCCGGATGGAAGCCTGGGCAACGCAGGACCGTGCAAGCCCGAAGAATTCGAACAAGCAATGGCAAAACTGGTTCCGGTAAGAATCACGCTGAAAGAGCCTTTGTTCGAAAGCCTGAAAAGATTCTTCGGAGACTACGAAGTGCTTATCTAAGGCTCAATTCTTTTAATTTCCTTTATTTTGTCAAAATGCCTGTCAAGACTCATAATTTCGTCGATATTATTCGCAAATGCGCATTGCAAAGTAATCGCATCCTCGTAATCAAGACCCATCTTCATTAATGATACTGCTTCTATTCTGTCGTCCATGCTTGGGGAGTATATGTGGAAACCCCTTGATGACGTGAGCGCGTTCAGAAAATCAAGAATCACGCCACTCTTTCCCTCCCTTTCCAAAACAATGCTTATGCCGTCAATAGTAAATGTGGAAATCAGGGCAGTCACCTCCCCGTTCTGCACTCTTTTCAAAAAAGCGACACACTCATCTGCTTTCTTTTTGTCCAAGAAAAATTCAAGAAAGATATTAGCATCTACGAGAATAGCGTTCGGCCCTCATCTTTCCAAGCTCGTGCTGCAACTCAACAGAAGATTTCTTCACGTGTTTTAATACGCCCCTTAGAGATTCTATCGGCGTGGCGGGTTTTGTCTCCAAAACAACCCAGTTCTTCATCGCCTGCTCAGCAGCAACACTTATCGAGCCCTTTTTGTGCCCGAAAACAAGCATTGCCTGCTTCCTGAATTCCAGTTCTATTCCGTCTGCCACTTTAATCTTTAATTCTCCCATAAGTACTTAAGTACTTATGCTCCTATATAAAACTTTCTTTACAAGACAGTACAAGATGAACTTATTAAAGGGTTTATCTGAAGAAAAATTGAAAGACTTACGGCACTCGCCGGAATATTTTCGATAATTTTTCTCACAAGCTGAATATTTTACGAAGTATGCCGAAAGCAGCCTGTTTTCTTGCGGTGTTAATTTGAGCAAAGATTTTAAACCCGAGCTTTTTCTTATTTCTTATGAGTTATGAAGAAAAAAGAGCAATTATAATCGAGGGGATGAAAAACAACGAGAAATTCTTCGTAGACGCCAACATAATAATAACAGCTGCAGAAAACGGCGAAAAAGAATTACTGGAAAAGCTCGGCAGTTACCAGAATTATCTGCCGACCATCATCAACATGAACGAGATAAACGGATATCTCACCAGATGCGCAGTAAGCGGAGAAACTGCAGACCTGCTTAACAACTTCAAGAATCAGATAAAAGGACGGCTGGTGCGCCCAACTCCGGAAGACGTCAGGGAAATCATCAAAAAACTCAGACCATACTCTGAACTGCTTCCAAGAAGCG
>CABMGU010000024.1 GCA_902385765.1 uncultured archaeon
CACTTTTGATAACAGGGGCTACGGCACGATTACGGTTTTTCGCCGTCTGAAGGAGCATTTGGTTTACAGGACTATCGGCACTTCTTTTGAGAACTTTAAGGACTGCATTTTTGATATTGATGGTGCTTTGAAGATGCTTCAGAAGAGGGGTTATAGGAATTTTATTCTGTCCGGTCATAGCACTGGCTGCCAGAAGATTACTTATTATCAGATGCGTAAGAACAAGAAGTCGATAAAGGCGATTATTCTTCTTGGTCCTGCTGATGATTTGAATTATCAGATAAAGCTTTTGGGCAAGAGGAAGTATAATGAGACTTTGCAGGTTTCGCGCAGGCTTGTCAGGAGCGGTCGCGGTAAGGAGCTTATGCCTCCTGAGTATGAGCCTTCTTATTTCAGCGCAAAGCGTTATTATGAGTTGTACCGTCCTGGAAGCCTTGAGGGCAATATTTACAATTTCAGCAGTCCTATGAAGCTTTTGTCAAAGATTAAGATTCCTGTTCTTTCCCTTTTTGGAAGCAGGGAGGAGTATGCTGTTCTTTCTCCCAGAAGGATGTTGAATATCCTGTCTCGCAAGTTCTCGCATGCTTCCTGCAAGGAAGTGCTGGTGAAGGACGCCGACCATTGTTTCTGTCTTCACGAGGATGAGGTTGAGGAAGCTGCTGCAAAGTGGCTTCAGCATTTGCCTACAAGATAGGTCGAGTGGGTTTCTGTTATTTTTGCCTTGATTTGTGTTCCTAAAGGAATTTCTTTTCTGATTACTATTGGCTTGTATGCGTAGTTTCTTCCTGACATTCCGTCTTTTACTTTTTCATCGATTATTATTTCTCCTTCCCAGTTGAGCCATTGCTTGTTTTTTTCTGCTGATATCTTTTTTTGCAGTGCTGTGAGTTTTCTGCTTCTTGCTTTTCTTATGTTTCCGTGGACTTGTGGCATTTCTGCTGCCAGTGTTCCTGGTCTTGGCGAGAATCTTGATATGTTTATTATGTCTGGTTTTATTTCTTCAATCACTTTTAGCGTGTCTTCGAATTGTTGTTCTGTTTCTGTCGGGTGCCCTGCGATTATGTCTGTGCTGATTGTTATGTCTGGTATTTCTTTCCTGATTGCTTTGAGGATTTCAATGAATGTTTCAACTGTGTGTCCTCTTTTCATTGCTTTCAGCACTTCGTTGTTTCCTGCCTGCAGTGGTATGTGCAGGAACTTGAATATTTTTGGGTGTTTCATTGCTGTACTGAGTTCTTGCAGGTATTTTGGGATGTGTCTGGGGTTTCCCATTCCTACTCTTACAAGGAATTCCCCTTGAATTGCAACTATTTTTTGCAGTAATTCGGCAAGATTTGTGTTGATGTCAAACCCGTAGCAGCAGGTGTCTTGTGCTGTTATCCAGATTTCCTTGCATCCGTCCTGTACACATTTTCTCGCTTCTTCGAGTATTTTTTCTGGCGGGTAGCTGAACAGCGGTCCTTTTACCAGTCTTGTGCTGCAGTACGCGCACGCGTCAAGGCATCCTGATGATATTGGCACTATTCCTACGACTGGGTTGTGTCTTTTTCTTGGAAGCAGTAGTTTGACTGTTTTTGCGTATTCGAGCGCGTTTTGTTTTTCTTGTATCAATTGTTTTATTTTGTCAATGTGGTGCGTGTTGATTAGCAGGGCGTCTTTGTCGATTTTCTTTAATTGTTCTATGATGCTGGGCGCTATGCATCCTGTTATTGCTATTTTCTTGTCAGGGTTTTGTTTCTTGAATTTTCTTATTTCTCTCAGGATTTTTGCGTCGCCTTTTACTGTGCAGATGTTGAATATTGTCCAGTCAGCGTTTGTTTCGTCAGCTGTCTCGAACTGTCCTTCTATCATTTCTCCTTCTGCTATGTTCGCGCTGCAACCGTAGCTTTTGACGTGGACTTTCATGAAAAATGGGTCCTAAATTGCCTTTTTAAGGCTTGTTGTTTTTTCTCAAAAAGTTTATAATCCTCTTGCTTGTGCGAAATTTTGATGAGAATGGATAATTTGGGGGATGTTGTTAGGCGGTGCAGGGACGAGGTGCTTTTTGATTTTCCTGATGCCAATATTATTTTCTTTTATGGGAGTTTTTCTTATCGTGATCTTGATGCTCCTTTGAAGCAGGGCGATATTGCTGATTTGCGCAGTCCTTATGGAAGAAAGCCGGATTTTATTGTTGTTGTGCCTGATTTGGATAAGGCTGTTGGCCGTCTTGGCGAGAAGTATGATTGGTCTTCGCGTCAGCGTGGCAAAATTCTTGATCAGGATAGGGATACTCCTTTCTACTTTAATGTTGAGACTTTTCACAAGCACGAGCTTTGTGATGAGTCTGTTTTTCTCAGGTACAAGATGGGAGTTATTGGAGAGGACGGGTTTTCTCGGGCTTGCAGTATGCGAAACGGTAATATCTATCTGTCCTCCCGTCTAAGCAAGTTTGTGAACGTTTTGCATTGCCACGATGATGTGGTTTCTGTTCTTGACGGCATCAGGAATTATTTTGTTGATTTGGCTTTGCGTCTTGTTCCTGCGCGGTTTTCAGGCGAGGAGTTTGTCAGGGCGTATTTGCAGTCCACTTATCTTGCAGAAGCTCATCGTTTTTTTGATTTGGTCAGGCACAAGCATATGAATATTTTGGAATCGCATGTCTATGACTGGAATGCCGGCAGAATCGCGCCTATGAGGTCCGAGCTTGAGAAGATGCTTTCAGGCAGGATTCTTTCGCGTGCTGAGCGTGTTTCAGGTTCGGATTTCTATGATTCTGTTTTTGTTAATAAGGAAAGCGCCAGGCGCGGTTCTGTTTTGCGCGATTTTCTTTTTTTCAATCTTTGCGCTTGCAGGGCTGTTCTTAAGAACAGGATTACAAATTCTGCTTGTAACGGGAGCAATCTGGGTTATGTTTTGAGAAAAATCTGGAAGTGATTTACTTCCTTTCAAGCTTTCTTTCTTTTGCCTGTTCGAGGGATACTGTTCGCCTGCAGTCAATGCACCATTTTCGCATAGGGCTGTACGATCTTACGCAGCAACCGCATCTTTGGCATTTTATCATCAAATCCCCCCTGATTGTGTGAATCTCGTTGTCCTTTAAAAAGCTTTCGCTGGTGAAGTTACTATATAGTAATAACTAATTATTGTCTTTTTATGGGAAATTTTAAAAGTAATGCTCTATTAAAGAGCATCATGGAAGGTGCAGTGCGCCTCGGTGGCAACATCGAGCTGTTCGGTATAGAAAACTTTGACGGCGCAACGATGGTCGTCCTAAAGAAAATCATCGGGATGTATGCGCGCAAATTCTCGGAAAAAGGTCTTGAGCGGTTGTCAGTGGCTTTTGCTGAAAAGGATATCAAGGTTGAGGCTGTTGCGCAGGGCGCTACCCACGCTTCTGCTTCTTCGCACGAGAACATGTACTTTGCTCTTGACCAGGCCTTGAAGGAAGTTCAGGAAAAGTTGTGATTATTTCTTATACATGATATACAGGTGTGTCATCACGAACATCAGCATTCCTGCTGTTGTTATCCACCATAACGGCAGGAAGTTTCCCAGAAGGTAGACAATCAGTAATGCGATTATTGCTGTTGTTGTGTATATTTTTGCTCTTTTGTATTTTGTTATTTCTGTGTAAACCCGTAAGAACAGCAAATAAAGTATTATCGTGTTCGCCAGCACTACAACCAATGGCTTCAAAAACAGCACTGTGAGTATTACCACGAATATGATGAATGCAATCAGTGCGATTATTGCTGGAAGCATATGTTGTGTGTATGATATTCTGATTATAAATCTTTTTAATCTAAAATTTTATAAACAGCATCTCTACAATTATGTTTATGTTCGAAAAAGAGATTGTTGACGCTTTGAAGAAGAAAGTGAAAGGCGACATTTCGTTAAGTGTTCCTCCTGATGATTCTATGGGTGATTTCGCTTTTCCTTGCTTTACATTGGCAAAAGAAATGAAGAAGTCTCCTGTGCAGATTGCTGAGGAGCTTGCCAAGACCATTCCTATGCCGGAAATAGTTTCAAAAATTACTGCAACTGGTCCTTATGTTAATTTCTTCCTTGACCCTGCAAAGGTTGCTGAGTCTTTGTTTGCTGAAATATTGTCAAAGAAAGACAAGTTCGGCAGTTCTAATGTAGGAAAAGACAAAACTATCGCTATTGAGTTTTCTTCTCCTAATATTGGCAAGCCGATGCATTTTGGTCATTTGCGCAGCACTGTTATTGGTCATTCTCTTTCCTTGATGCACGAGTTCAGCAATTTCAGGGTTATCCGCTTGAATTATTTGGGTGACTGGGGCACTCAGTTTGGAAAATTAATTTACGCTTATTTGAACTGGGGCAGTGCTGAGAAACTGCACGCCTGTCCTATCAAGCACTTATACGACCTCTACGTGAAATTCAACGAGCACGTTGAGAAGGATGAGAAATTCCAGGGTTTTGCGCGTGAATGGTTCAGCAAGTTGGAAAAAGGCGACCAGGAAGCTGTCAGTTTGTGGTCTAAGTTCAAGCATTACAGTGTTGATGAGTTCAGGAAAATCTATGATTTGCTGGGCGTTACTTTTGATTGTTATAATGGCGAGGCGTATTATGCGAAAAAAGCAGATTCTGCCATCGCGCTTGTTGAGAAGAAGAAGCTTGCTGAGATTGATGAGGGTGCTTTGATTGTGCGTCTTGGGAATGATATGCCTATGATGCTGAGGAAGTCTGACGAGTCTACAACTTATGCGAGCCGTGATTTGGCTACTTTGCTTGACCGTATTGATGAATTCCATTTTGATACTATTTTGTACGTTGTTGGTCACGAGCAGTCTTTGCATTTTGAGCAGTTGTTCAAATTGGCGAGTCTGCTTGGCTTTAAGCAGAAGTTTGTTCACGTTGCTCACGGTCTTTATCTTTCTCCAGAGGGTGGTAAGATGGCTACGCGAAAGGGCAAGGCTGTGTTTATGGAGGATGTTCTTGACGAAACTATCGCGTTAGCAAAGAAAACTATTGAGGAGAAGAATCCTGATTTGAAGAATAAGGATGAGGTTGCCAGGACTGTTGCTGTTGGTGCTATTTTCTTTGGTGACTTGTTTAATGACAGGGTTAAGGATGTCGTGTTTGACTTGCAGCGTATCCTGTCTTTTGAGGGTGATACTGGTCCTTATCTGATGTATACTCACGCGCGTGCTGCGAGCATTATCAAGAAGGCTAAAATCAGGGCGTCAAAGGATTGTGATGCTTCCTTGCTTTCAGATCCTTCTGAACAGCGCGTGATTAAGCTGATGACCAGGTTCCCTGACAAGATTTTGGATGCTTTGGCTCAGTACAAGCCTCATATTCTTGCCCAGTACTTGATTGAGTTTGGTCGTGCTTTCAATGAGTTTTATCATAAGTGTCCTTGCACTCAGGAGAAGGATAAGAATGTTCAGCTTGCGCGTTTGTCCTTGATTGAGTGCTCAAGGCAACTGCTTGAGAATGGCTTGCGTTTGCTTGGCATTACTGCTCCCAGTGAGATGTGATTTATGAGATATTTTGGTCCTGATGGTCTTCCTTTGTCTGAATCCGGTGTTTCTTTGATTGAGCGTGTTGAAAACGTTTCTGTTGCAGAGCTTGTGCTTGGCAGTGTTGATTTGTCTAAGAAAAATGTTGTCTTGTTCTCCGCAGATGGTGAACTTCTTCGTTCTGCTGAGAATGTTATTCTTGTCGGCGGTCATTACTTGTCTGGTCAGGAGCGCGAGTTCCTGAAAGCTCACGACATTAGATTCTTCTCTTTGCATTCTGTTGTTCACGAGGGCATTGTTAATGTGTGTGATGCTTTGATGGAGTGCGCTCGTGGCTGGCCTTCAATGCATATTTGCATCTCTTTGTCCATTCTTGAGCTTCCTGGCGGTCTGTCTGCGCGTGAGCTTTTGTACTTTATTCAGCGTCTTCGTTTGCTGAAGAATTATTCTTCTGCCAATGTTATTGCTGGTTTTTCTCCTTTATCTGCCAAGCTTCTGGCTGAGTTAGCGAAACCTTTTTAAATCATCTATATCTTGGCAATCTTATGGGGCGAATAAAGACCAAGATGATTAAGCGTTTGACTTTTGACTTGATTAAGCAGAGCAGGGAGCGCTTTACAAAGCAGTTTGAAGATAACAAGAAAGTAGTGCGCGAATTGTTGGGTAATGAAGCCAGCAAGAAGATTAGGAACTCTGTTGCAGGCTATGTTACCAGGTTGATGAAGGTTGTTGAAGAGTAATTTCGGGGGTGTACTCGATGTCAGAGGATAACAATATCTTTATTGGCAGCAAGCCTTTTATGAACTATGTTACTGGTGTTGTGATGCAGTTTACGACCAACCAGGCTTCTGAGGTTGTTATTAAGGCGCGTGGCAAGTTTATTTCCCGTGCTGTTGATGTTGCTGAGGTTGCTGCGAAGCGTTTTCTGGTGAACAGTATTGCCGTTGGGAACATTAACGTTAATTCTGAGGAATTCACCAATAGGGAAGGCAGGCAGGTCAGGGTGTCTACTATTGAGATTGCCTTGAAGAAGCTTTAAGAAAGATTTTTATATAATAAGATTAATTTTCTCTTGGGTAAAAAGGGGACTAATGTGAAAAAGGTAGTTCAAGGAATATTTGTGTTAGCAGTTGTTCTATGCCTAGCTATGCCTGTTGCTGCTGATGGTTCTTTTTTTGCTGATTTCTGGTCCTGGCTGAAGTCTTTCATTCCCACTGGCGCGCAGGTTGTTGACCCTGATGGCGACGGCATTGATTTCCTTGATAACTGTCCTGATGTTTATAATCCGGGCCAGGAGGACGTTGACCAGGATAATATTGGTGATGTTTGTGATTTCATTTATTCTGTGTCTCCTTCAGTTCTCGCTCAGGGCGCTTCTGCGACTGTCCGTATCTTGGGCAATAACTTGTCAACTGCAAACATTTCTTTCCCGTCAGAAATTAGTGTTTTGAACGTGTCTGTTGTGAATGATAGTGCGCTTGATGTTGTTGTTTCTGTGAGCGCGTTTGCTGATGTTGGTCATTATTCTGTTGTTGGTGATGTTCTTGGCATTGATGTTGTTGAAAAGCCGGATGTTCTTTACGGCTTCATTCCGGGTCGTATTGCTCAGGGCAGTGTTGTTGAGGTTGAAGTTTTAGGTAATTTTACTCCTGATTCTTATTTTTCTGTTTC
>CABMGU010000025.1 GCA_902385765.1 uncultured archaeon
ACCCGGTTTCGGTCAAGCATAAAAAGCTATGAGCCGGTGCCTGCAGAACGCCTGCCTGAGGAGCCCGAACAGAGGTACACGATAATAAAAGAGCTTGGGCAGGGAGGGATGGGCACTGTTTACCTTGCAAAAGATAATGAGTTTAACAGGGAAGTGGCGATTAAAAGAATAAGGTCGGACATTCCTGAAAATGAGAAGTCAGCCTATATTAAAAAATTCAGAAATGAAATTGAAGTTACAGGCTCGCTTGAATTTGAAAACATTGTGAGAGCTTACAATGTTGATAAGGATGAACGCGGAAATCCGTTTCTGGTGATGGAATGTGTTCGGGGGGAAACTCTTGAGGACAAGATAGAGAAACTTCACGCGAAAGGAAGCAAAGCAGGCATTAGGAAAATGATGGAATCATTCTCGCAGGTTTGCGATGCGGTCAGCAAAATACACAAAAAAGGGCACATTCACAGGGACTTGAAACCTGGAAACATAATGATAACCCGAACCATTGCGAAAGTTATGGATTTCGGCCTGGCGAAAAAATTGGAAGATGATTTCCAAGATGAGGGAATTGTCGGCACGCCGCCATATATGAGCCCTGAGCAGGCAGACAGCAAGCAAGCCAGTTTTCAAGATGATGTATGGTCGCTTGGCGCGATATTATACGAGATACTCACAGGCAACACTCCATTCGAAGGAGAAACAACGTACAACATTATTGCAAAAATCATTAATCCGAAAGAAAAACCGAAACATCCTTCCAAAATCGTCGGAGGCATAGAAAGGCCTCCTGAACTGTGTGAGATAGCTATGACTGCTTTGAACAGGGACAAAAAAAAGCGGTATGCTTCAGCGCAGGAAATGGCAAATGACATCAAAGCCTGGCTCGAATACAAGCCGGTGAGCGTGTATAAGGAATCTGGAAGGCAGGCAGTCAGAAGAACCCTCAGAAGAAGCCCCTGGCTGAAATACGTGGCAGAAGCGGCAACTGCGGTAACACTGGGAGCGCTCGCAATCGGCGCGCCCATAATATACTCTCAAACGCACAGGGCGCAGCAGGCAGAACAAGAAACACAAAAGGAGTCTGAACAAAGAAAACAGGCAGA
Organism: uncultured archaeon; assembly: GCA_902385765.1. Classification (GTDB taxonomy): domain Archaea; phylum Nanobdellota; class Nanobdellia; order Woesearchaeales; family ARS49; genus CABMGU01. Next base: position 1,101 of record CABMGU010000025.1, read on the forward strand.
AATAGACAAAGAAAATGAAAGGATAGAGAAAGAAAAAGCTCAAAAACAGGAAAAACAGGCAAAAGAGGAAAAAGAAAGGGCAAAAGAAGCAGAGAAGAAAGCTAAGGAAGCAAAAGAAAATAACGAAAATATGCAGAGGGAGAAAATTGAAAGAAACCGGCTTGCCCGAAACGCTTTTGACAAAGGCAGGGATTTCCTGAAAAGAAAAGATTACGAAAATGCTGAAAAATATTTTGGTATAGCAATATCGATAGACGATTTGGCTGATGCACATTTTGAAAAAGGGCTGAGTTTGTATTCAAGATTCAGGGGACCTGAAGCAATAATGGAGTTCGAGAGTGCCAATGACTCTAGTATGAAGGAATCACAAAAGATACACGCGCAAGCATTGTTCTACGCAGGGTTTGTGAACATAGATCACCTGGACGACCTGAAAAGAGCAGGAGAATATTTCAAAGAGCTCATATCCAAATCAACAGACAATGACGATTACTTTGTAATGCTGGCAAAAAGCATTTTAGCATACCGCGAAGATAGATTTGAAGAAGCAATACGATGGACAGACACTGCAACAGAAAAATACAAAAACTGCTGGGAAGGATGGCTGTTGAGAGCCTTGTTCCGAATGCAGGGAGTGGGTGGATCATTCAGCAAATTAGGCCTGCTTGAGTATAGAGACTTCAAAACAGCATTCAAATCATTAGACAGGGCGCTTGAACTAAACCCTGGACAAATAAGATGCCTTGAGGAAAGAATAAGATTAAACTGTGCAACATCAAAACCGCAGGCAGCACTAAAAGACGCAATTTATCTTGTTGATACATATCCTGACGTGCCTGCTGTAAGAACCTCGTTAGGACGAGTTCAGCACGCGCTTGGAGATTACAAAAACAGCATTCAAACAATAGATACCGCGATAAGATTGGGAAAAGAAATTGGCGTGGAAAACCCGCCCAATTATTTCGTTCAGGGATTAAATTATCAAAGATTGGCGGAATTGGAGCATAATATTGAGTACTACAAAAAATCGGAAGAATTTTTCACTCAAGCAGTAGAAGCTTCAAATCGCCAACCCGAAAATCTAGCATATAGGGCAAGCATCCGATTAAAACTGAAAAATCTTGAAGGAGCATTAGAAGACCTAAACGAGGCAATCAAAAAGGACCCAAGAGATGGCAAAACACACTGCACTTTCGGTTCTTATTATGCAGAAAAAGGAGAAACAGAAAAAGCAATAAGCGAATTCGAAAAGGCAATAAGTGTAAGATTCTGTGACGCTTACAGAGAACTCGGTCTGTTTTATATAACCTTGGGAGAGAAAGAAAAAGCAAGAAAATCATTACAAACATATATAGATAAGGGAATGACGGAAAAAAGAGCAGAAGTAATCCAGAAAATACAGGAATTGGAAAAAGAGTGAATAACGTCCTGAATCGCAACGCTTATAAAGGAGAATTGTCTTTTTAAAGTAAAAGAGAGGTGTCATTATGGCTAAAAAAGACGATAACAAGAGTTTGATTAGGATAGGTATTCTTGCATCTGTTGCAATTATAATAATCGTGCTTATTGTCAGGTATTTCCTGAGATAAGACCGCGGCATATAGTAATATTTAAAAAGCGGTTCTTTTTCTCCTTTTTTTAGTATAATCTAATGGGGTGTGAACTATGATGTGGATAGTATGGATTGTAAGTATATTGTCTTTGGGTTTTGCTGTTTGGCTTATGCGTGATGTTTTGAAAAGACCTCAGGGCACTCCTAAGATGCAGGAGATTTCTGGTCTTATCAGGATTGGCGCGAATGCTTATATGAAGCGCCAGTATATGACTATTACAGTAATTAGTTTGATTTTCGCTGTGGCGATTTACGTTATTTATCGCTACATTGGACAGGCACAGCTTGGTTTGATTACCTCGCTCGGTTTCTTGTTCGGTGCTTTCTGTTCCGCAATTGCAGGTGTTATTGGCATGTGGATGGCAGTCAGGGCTAACGTTCGTGTTGCTGCTGGTGCCCAGAAGAGCATGAATG
>CABMGU010000026.1 GCA_902385765.1 uncultured archaeon
CATTTGCGGAATCTTTAACTGGATTAGACTTACTCTTAAAAGCTATGCCTGTTTTTTCCCACTCAATGACAAGAAGCCAACCTCAAAAGAACTACAGAAAAATACGACAGCTCGCAAAAGAGGTACAAACGCAAAAACCACCAACAATACCTTTCGAAGGCGAAGAAAAACTAACCCACAGCACATCGGACATAATTTCTGCAGTCTACGGAAGCAACGAAGAAAACGTACACAGAGCAAGAATTACAGGAAATCCCCTTCTTGCATTTTATTCAACAATGAGATACTTTGGAAGCATAAAAAATCCGGACGAAGGACTGAAATTATTATGCGAAGCAAATGAGTGGCTGGGCAGAAAAAGACCACAGCTGCCTTTTGCTTCAAGAAGCTACCTATCACTACATCTCGGGCTGCCGCTCAGGATTGCACGGCTTATTGACATGTGCGAAGCAGAAATCTACATGATGCAGGCAGCGTACGAAGTCATGACAAAACCGGAACACGCCTGGTATTGGACAACATTAGGCAAAAAAGTAACAGACACCATAAACCCGGAAAAAAGAAAAGAAATGTACACAGTACACGCCATGCTGGCAACAGCACAAAAAAGATCTGATGAAGAACAAGCCTGGGCAGAAGCCATCCAATTACTTCAGGAAACAGGAGAACCCGAACGCGTAGGAGAATCAAGAAACCCGGTCTGGCGCTTAAAAGACAGCCAATTCTTCTCAGACACGTTCATGTTCAAAGGCAGCACAAACCGAGAAGCACTCAGAACCGAGATGGATGAAGCACAAAGATATGAGAAAATGCTATGGCAGGAGATAATGAACGGCGAGGTGCGACCACTCGTGCCGCTTCACGTAACAGAAAACGAGCACAATGGATATTATGTATACGCCATGCGATATGCAAAAGGCGAAACCCTTGCAGACAAGCTTGCAAAAAAAGAATTCACAGAACTACAACGAGTCACAAAACTACTTGCAAAAATAATCGCAAGATATCCAACAGAAGACCTTGATTTGGTAGATGTTGAAAAAAAGACAGAGGAAAAGCTCTACGCTCCAGAGCTCAACATACCGCGCGACCTTGCAAATGCCCTGCTTTCACACCAGGCTCCAGTATACGCTGCAATAAGGCAGGACCCGCTCATAGTCCTCAACAGAGACGGACACCCCCAACAATGGCAGATTGGCAACTCGGCCATCACCCCGCTGGATTTAGAACGAAAAAACAAGCACTGGGCAGCATTTGAAGCAGCAAACCTCTTTTACTACAGCGATGATTTAACACCTGAGCAACAAAAAGAAGGAGTCAGAAATTTTGCAGCAGAAATCAGAAAAGAAGGAGCAAGACAAAACAGACCAGAACTCAGGCAAGCATACGAAGATGACAGAGTACTATTCAGAATACTGTATAATGCAGTAATACACAGAATGATATGCCTGACGACAGCGTGGTCAGACCCTGCAAGACCAAAAATGCATTCCAAAAGGCAGGGCAGAATCAGGCAAGCAATAAACGCCATCACCAGCCTAGAAAAAGATGATAACGAATATTACCAAAAAAACAGGCACGATTACGAGCCAATGAAACAAGACCTCACAAAAATGCTTGAACTTATACCTTCTTAAGAAACTTAAGAACAAAGAATAAGGAGTTTGCGGACATATAGAATTCTAGGAACCCCGCAACCCGGTTAATGCCGTCGTGCCTGAGCAATGCTCAGGTCGAAGACCACGGCGGCCGAACCATCGCGGTGTGGAGGCGATTATTATGAAAAAAACCGACATCATCCTCATATCGCAACTAAGACAAAACGGCAGGCTACCATTAACAGAGCTGTCCAGAAAAACAGAACTGCCGGTAAGCACACTACACGAAAGGCTCAAAAAACACCTGGAAAGCGGACTAATCAGGCCAGGAGCGCTATTAGACTTTGAAAAACTCGGGTTCAAAACAAGAGCGTACATACTACTCGCAGCAGAAGAAAAAGACAAGCTCTTCGAACACCTGAAAGAACACCCAAATGTAAACACCATCAGCAGGATAAACAACGGATGGAAATTGATAATGGAATGCGTGTTCAAAGACATGTACTCGCTTGAAGAATTTGTGGAAGAACTCGAGAAAAAATTCAAGATAAAACAAAAAGAAATACACTACGTGCTAAACGAAGTAAAACGCGAAGGATTCTTCAATCAGGAAAAAGCAGCAATAAAACTGATGGGGTAAGCTTGCTCTATGAATGAAGCGGCGCAAGGGGGTCTCCACCGCCGACCTCCTTGACCCCCGCGGACAAAAGTTTAAATACCACCACACACACGATATTCTCAATACCAAACGAGGTGTCAATATGAAAGGCCAAGGATTACCAATCAGCACAATTATCATAGCCGCGCTAGGAATACTGGTCCTGGTAGTAATAGGAGCAATATTCGGAAGCCAAATAACAAAATTCGGAAAAGCAGCAAGCGAATGCTCAGGAAGATGCTACAAACTAAACGCTCCAGCAGGAGCTCCGCCAGGAATTTATGACGCAAACAAATGCAACGCGGAATTTGAGACAAAACTAAGCGGATCCTACATACCAAAAAACATGCCGTCAAGTGTTGCCAACCCATCAGAATGGAGATGCGACGAATGCTGCATTCTAACAGGATAGGACAAGGACTGCCTATAAGCACTATAATTATAGCAGCAATAGGGCTCATAGTGCTCATTATAATGATTGTATTAGTACAGCAAAGAACAACAATATTCAGCAAAAGCCTCAAAAACGCATCTGAGGATGTCTGTGCGCCAACAAATGAGATAAGAGCAACAGGAACAGACTGCGAGGTAATATACGCGACCTTCACAGACCTCGGGCCAGGACAAATCTGCTGCAGAAAAGGCACAGCCAAATAGCAAGACTTTTATACTTAATTTCCAGATTTTAAATTATGAAAAGAGGACAAACCAAAATGCTGGAATACGCAGTCGTCCTCATACTCGTTGTTCTAATGTTTATCACCATAGGATACATCTTCTACAAAAAGGTGCTTCCATGAACAAAAAAGGAATGAATCCAGAACTGCTCGTCGGAATAATTGCACTAATGGCATTTTTAGTAGTAGCACTCGTCATAGTTTATCCGCCAATAAAAGACTGGATGTTCGGCGCAGGACAAACAGGACAATGCCAGTTCAGCATCCTGCTACGCACCATATCAAAACAAATGTCATTCGGCTTTGGCGAAATCCCTGCAGAATGCCAAATGAAACGAATAACAGTCACAGACAAAGAAATAGACTCATACACGAGCCTGGCAAAAAACCGAATAGCATCATACAAAGCACAAAACAACCCGGCACAATACAATTTTCCAGATACACCCCAATCAGAATACAACTGGGCGCTGGAAAAAATAGTGGCAGACGAAATGGTGGACTGCCTAAACAAAGGATGGAGAGGAAGACTGAACTTGGAAGCAACAGGATTGCCAACTGACATGTTCAAAGAACTAGGAGCACAAATGTGCATCCTCTGCACGCGCATCAAATTCGACCAAACAGCACAAAACTTATTCGGACAAAAAAACTTTACAATGAAACCCTGGCTTGACGCAAACGTCAAAGAATCAAAAACATACTACAACCTGCTGACAGAGAACACAGACCCATTCTACCAAGCATTCGTAACATACTCACAATTCGACATCAGAAAACCCACGGCAATAGTATTCATAGCAGGCGTAGAGAAAAAAGAAGGAGAATTTCTAACAGATGGCGTGGGAGGCGTAGGAATTTTCAACTACGAAACACTCACAACAGACTTGGGATTCACAGAATACAGAGGAATCGGTCTTGACAACAAAGCATTCATACTTATCGGCCCACAAGGCCTAGCAGTCTGGGGATTATCCAGTCTAGGCGTAATTCCAAAAAACATAAACCAAACCGCAACATCAAAATGCAAAGTTATTATCGGAGACTAAAAAGCTTGTTTGAAAGCAAGATAGGACAAGAACTGCCAGGATGGGTGTTCGTAATAGGCCTAATACTAGGACTATTTGCGCTCATCTTTTTAATCTGGCTGGCAGTCAAAAGCGGAAAAACAAGCGTACAAACGCTCACGGACATAAAATGAAAGGAATGAGCACCAACGCATTCATTGCCATAATACTCGGCATAATCGCAATACTCATCATACTCGGAGCATTCGGACAACCATTGCTAAATTACTCAAAAAACATATTTGACAAAATAATACCTAGTGTAATAAGCAAAGAGCCAGCAGCAACAGTACCCGGCACTGCAGTAAAAGAATTACAAGTCAGAGAAAGAAAACTCACAGGAACACACGACGAAATCAAAGACGCAATCACAAGCGAACTGCTCGCGTGCTGGAACCAAATGGAAAGAGGAAAAAGACAAAACGAAAAATGCGTTGTAGTAATACTTGAAGACGAAAAGTTCACACGCGCAGAACTGGTATCAGCGCTCAAAGCCAAAAGTGAAAGAGCAGGAACAGCGCTGGATGACAACTGGGGCACAGGAGACATTTTCAGCAGAGGAAACGAACTCCCAGGAAGAACAGGATACCTAATCTGCGCAGATTACGACAGACTCAGCAGAAATGATCTGTATCTTACAAACCAGCGTTATTACGATTGCGAGTAAGATTTAAATAACAAAAGAAGAAGGTGATAATTATGAACAAAAAAGGAGCCGAGTTTGCAATCAACACCGTCATCATGATTGTTCTAGGACTGATAGTATTAGTAATACTCATTTTGGTGGTAAGACAACAAGTAACAAAAGGAGCATCACAATACACACAGATAGGCGAACAAGCAACAGCAACAGGAGGATGCGCAAGCTTTCTGGAAGGAAGATCCTGCGTGAAAGGAACAGCGTGCCCCCCACCTCCAGACATGCTAACAGTACCAGGAACCTGGCCCGACTGCCAGGCAAAAGCACAAAAAGAAAACACACCCTACACCTGCTGCAAAACAAAGAGCTAAATTTATAAAGTTCTTCTCTAAGACTAACAGTATGCACAAAAAGGGGCAAGTCTCACTAGAAGCACTAGTAAAATTCATACCACACCTACTAATAACAATAGGGCTGTTGGCAATAGCAGTCTATGTTATCCTCATATTCACGGCAACAGAAAAAACACCAGAAGAACAAGACTTCCAAAGAATACTGGCAGAAGCTGACGAACTAATAAGCGTTGAGTACAAAGAACCGCAATCGATAATCGTGCCTGTACAAGTCACATCCCCCCTTGACATAGTCACATAACAAGGAAAGTCGACAGAAACACCAAAACAATGCCAAAAACAGTCCTGCATATGCCTATACTACACAAAAGAAAACAAAATCAGGGAAATATGCAAGATGTACCCGCAAATACGAAGCACGTGCAACATCAAACAATGCGGAGATGTATGTTTTCCAAGTGTAAAAGCACTTGCCTTAAAGCAAGGACAAACAACCACTACAATCTCCAGAGGATGCCATGAGCTCACTATCACGTAACAGGCGAGCAAGCGTACCGGACATTATTCTCTCACCCACATTCACAACAGTCATCGCACTCGGACTGGTAGGACTCATAATATTAAGTTCAATCTATAAACTAGGCTCATCAACAGAATTTGAAAAACAAATATTCTCAGCAGACATAGCATTACTCGCAGACAGCCTATACGCAGTAAGACCAGACGTCAATCTCATCATCGAATATCCTGCGCCAACACAATTCGGCATCAAAATAGAGCCAAGATTGGTAACCGTGTACCAAGAAAAACCAGAAGACGGAAAAAGCTTCTGGTACAATGAAGACAAAGCATACCAATTCAAATACGGTGCATTCCCGCCAAAAAGAAAAACACCCAAAATCACTTTCTTCAAACAAGGAAACACACTCGGCGTTCTAACGACGAACATCAATACAGCAACACCATACTGCGAAATCAGGCCACACCAAAAAACAAGCGCCAGAATAGATTATCCAGCAATAGCTGGAATAGGACAACAACCAGTAGATGTTGCGACTGGAAACGTCCAAATCACAGCACAAGCACTGCAGGGAAACCCAACAGCAACACTCTACGTTAACAGCAATCCAGAAAGCGCACAACTCGCCTGCCAGATAGCACAAGCACTATTTGAAGAATTTCCAATGGAAGGATACGCCATCATACCGCTAAACCCAGAACTATTAAGCCCGGACGACCCAAGACTCAAAACAGCACAAAACCAAAACATAGCAGTATTCATCGAACTCACACTGCCAGCAATAGACGTACAAGCAAAAGCAGGAATCAGCCAAGCAGTCGCAACAGGGGTGAAAGACTTTGTATAAAAAAGGAACCTGGGTCTGGGCAGACATGCTATACTGGTTCTTCTACATACCACTCACTGCTTTCGTCATAATAGCATTAGTAACAACTCCGACAAGCATACTCAACCAAAGCGTACAACCCTTCAGACTGGACGCAGGCATAACAGAAGAAAGGCTCTATGAAAAAGTCTCAGACTATTCACCAATCCTGGGAACACAATACGGCACACTAACAGACCAGTTCGACAAAAACGCAGCCCTCCTGCTTTCAGACAAAAGATACGCATACAAAATCAGCGCAGGACAGAAAGCATACGTGGCAAACAAGGAATTCTACGAAGACGCAGTTCCACTCGCGCCAATCAGATACAACAGGTATACAATCACAAAAATGTTCACATCAAACGGAAAACAAATACCAGTCACAATAGACCAAGTCTATCCAAAAAGCTATGAAAAAATTCAATAAAAAAGGAATCGACACAAAAGCCATCAACCTAATACTGTCAGCATTCGTCATCTTCATAGTCATCATAATATTCTACATCTGGGCAGGAAAAAACATGATAGAAAAACAGTCAGAGGTCATAGAAGGAGACTATGCAAGAATACAAATCGACCAAGCACTCGCAACTCTTGCATACGAGCGACCCAAAGAGATGATAATAAACGCAGAACAATCATTCAAAAACCAATTCACACAACAAGGAATAACAGTAGAAAGCATCCAATGCAAACCCGAAAGATGCGAATTCAAGCTCAAACGAGGAACAACACCAACGTATTCAACAGATTACCAACGCACCATATATCTCCCGGGTAAAGAAATAACATTCACAGGAAGGATGAATTATGAATAAAAAAGGACTCGACTACGCAGCACTGCTGACCGTCATAGTATTAATCAGCTTAGTCACACTATTCGCAAACCTCCAAGGAAAACTATACAAAACAGGAAGATTCCTGGGAGATGCACAATCACCAATGCTGAGCATAAACACAGAAGCACAATTCTACCAAGCATACGTCAAAGAAGCAGCAAAACTCGCAATCGAACAGACAGTCAACGATGTCGCACAAAACCCGCAATACCAAGGATTAAGCCCCTCAGACTGCGTACAATTAAACACCCTTAATCTACCAAAACAACTTGCTTACACAAACCTGCACGACGGCATAAACACGGCATTCAACAAAAACATGAACAAATACATGACCGAATATGCGCAAAAAACAAAATACACCATACCACTCGACAACTTCAAAGCAACAGCTTTCAAAGGAGAACTTACAGGAGTTTCAGTGAAACCAACCACAATTCCCATAAAAGATTACGCAGGCAAAGTTTTCGGCAACGCATCATTCAGACCAAGCATCAAAATACAATACAACCACGGATTTGAAACATACCCGGAAATCTTCAGAACACTGACAGCGATAGTGGGGCAATGCAGTTATGCAACAGATACGGCAGCATGCACTATCAAAATCCTGCCAGCAAACTGGAAAATCGAACAAAAAGGAGATATTTTCCAATTCAGAATACCGCGCGGAACAACAGAAACATGCTACGCACTAATCATTCCACCAAAAACTACCACTCCCACAATATAAATCTTTAAAAAGGTCAAACATTCTGAGTTTTACGGGGTGAACAGTTGATAAGAATACCACTGCCAGACATGCTGGCACGCATCAAAGAAAAAACAGGACTTTCTGAAACAGACCTAATGGCAAAAATAGAAGCAAAATGCCAATCACTAGCCGGCTTGATATCAAAAGAAGGAGCAGCACACATCATAGCAAACGAACTCGGCGTCAAATTACTTGAAGGCGGAGGAAAAATCCGCGATTTACTACCAGGAATGAGAAGCG
>CABMGU010000027.1 GCA_902385765.1 uncultured archaeon
AAGAAACAGTAAAACAAAAGAAAGATAAAAGAATAACGTACAGTAAGTACGACTTATACGTTTTAAACAGCTGTGCCGACGACAGCAGTTCTTGAATATTCACTGCTTCTACCATAATACTGGTCACAAAGGTTCTGGCAGGCAGCATCTGTCCAAGATTCTGCAGACCTCACACGAACAAGCTGAGTCTGGGTACCCAAAGCATCACCATAATTGCCGTACATAGTTATACTGCACATACAATTACGCTCAATAACAGTGGCACCACTCTGCGAGTTCAAATTAACAAGCCCTACAAGCCCTATCGCAACAACAGCAAGCAGGACAACAAGAACAATCGTTTTTTCTTCCATAACAACACCTCTTTATTTCCAAGTTAGCAACTAAGTATTTAAGATTTATGCTCAGAAACAGTTTTAAATACTTACGTGTATAATATAGTTAAAAAGGAGACAGAATGGAACTTGAGCACAAGGCAACAATCGCAATCATAGCCATTTTCTTACTATGCCTGGCAATAGAAGGAACAATCAGCGGAATGCAGGTAGCACCTGGCCAAGGCCAGCCGGGCTGTGTTGACAGCGACGGAGGAATGAATCCAAATGTCCAGGGAGCAGTTGACAGAACCCTGGATTACTGCCTGAATGAAAATGTTCTAATGGAGCAAACCTGCCAAGGACCACAAAGATACACGTGCCCAAACGGATGCAGAAACGGAGCCTGCGCCCAGCCTTTGCGGCTTGTCAAGAAGGAACAGCCGGCATTAAACCAGCAACTGATAAGAGTTGTACAGGAAGAACAAAGACAGCGAGAACAAGCACAACAAAGAAGACAACAGTGCACAGACGAATGCAACAGGGCTGCAAACATATGCAACAATATCTGCGACGTCCCACTATTCTATCCAATATGCACCAGAGACTGCAATACCGTCAAACAAAGATGCATAGCGAGATGCTAAAGCCCCTGGAGGGAGTTGCACCCTCGACCTGCGGTTCTTTCTGCAAGATACGAAACCGCCGCTATGGCTACTAAGCTACAAGGGCAAATTTAATGTGATTGTGAACCGGCAAATGCTAAGCATCTGCCGTATGTCGGCGACGATGTCGCCGAGCATGCTCGGAAATGCAAGCATTTCCGACATATCGTGGGGCTTTATGCCCCACATGAGTGGTTTGGGTCCTAGCCTTTCTCAAAGGCTAGCTATCTAAGCTACAAGGGCAAACTTTTTACAAATTCTTCAGCAATTCTGCCTTTGACTGCAATTTCTTCTGACACTCCCTGCAGACAGGATGCAACTTGCCTTTCGCATCCTTCACATAACTCCCAATAATCTTCTTCAGGAAGGTCTCAGCCAGTGTTTTCTTACAAACATCACAGTTCATAATCGTGTTTCCCATTTAAGGGCTATTTAAAGGTTTGTCCACAAATCTTTTAAATCCTTGCCTCCAGCACCGTCATATGGACAAGAAAGTATGGATAGGAATGTTTTTCGCATTCATCATGATTTTCAGCGTATTCGGCATAGTAATGGACTCGTTCAGACCGGCAACCAACCTTGAATACAAAGATTACAAATTCAAAGTATCACAAAACCAGTTCTTCACCACCATAGACGGAGCTGAACACGGATTCCTGTTCTTCCCTGCAGATCTGGAGTACATAACAATACCTGAAGATGCAAAAGTGATATTGGATGTGCCAGTCATAACAGTAACATATGACCCTCAAAGCACCATGGCACAAAGCCTTGCAGAAGCACAATACTACTTTGAAGCCCAACTGCAAAACAAAAAAGTCGTGGAACGCGCACTGACAAACAACACAGACACAACACTGCCACAAAAAACCTGCGCAGACGCAACACCTGCACAGCCGGTAATAGAACTGGCGCTGGCAAACGAGTCAAGCATCACTATCACAAAGAACTGCATCACCTTAGGAGCTGTTGACGACACTGACATATACAAGGAAACCGAGAGGTTCATCTACTTCCTGCTCGGAGTCATGTCATGACTGAAGAAATAACAGAAGAACCAAAAGGGCTAAACAAGCCGACAATAATTTTCCTGATTATTTTCATCATAGTATTCTTCGCAATTGTCGGCGTTCTCTCAGTCCGCTGGAAAACAGAATCTCCAGCAAGCAACGTTGTGGAATACAATTACTTCAAATTCGAAGAAGTAGGCGGATTATGGCAGACAAACATCCAACTTGACAACCAGCCATACGAAGCCATATTCAGATTCAACCCAAAACAAGCTGAAAACGTCTCAATAAAAGGCAATTTCACGGGATTCAAAACAACACCAATATACATCACATTCGACCCTGACGTAGGCAGAGACAAATTCAAATACCTCGCACTAGCAGCATCTGAGCTCACATTAAATGTCGTGAAAGCATTAAACTACACAGTAGAAGCAGCGTGCACAAAAAACGAAACAGACATCTGCTCAGACAGACCGATAGTCACCTGCGCTGATGATGCATCAGTAATATATCTTGTTTCTGACGCTCCAACGCAGATAAAACTTGAAGGAGACTGCATAACACTAAGCGGAGAAAACATGGAACTCCTGAGAAGCGTTGACAGGCTATTATTCCAGTGGTACAAGATAATAAAGTAATTTCTAGAAAAATGTCTGGTATAATCCCTGATAAACCTTCAACCCGTCAAATCCAGGGATAGGAAGCATATTGAACACGAACAAGAACAGGTTAATCTGCTTTGTAAGATATAAAACCGCAAATGTAGTCTGTTTCATCTTTTTCTGATGCAAAAGAAGCCAGGAAACCCCAAACAGAACAAAATTCATCAAAGGACCGGCAAGAGCTATCAGGGCAGTAGTAAGAGGAGTAGCCTGAGCAATAGCAGGAGCAATGCTGACATAAGCAGGAATAAAGAAAATAAAATTCGAATGAAGCAATCTCAAAACAATTCCAAGAATCAGCCAGAAATAAGCAGCATGAAAATCAGCCTGCAAACCAAAACTAATCGCAACAAACTTATGAGCGAGCTCGTGAAGAATCAAAGCAGGCGCTG
>CABMGU010000028.1 GCA_902385765.1 uncultured archaeon
AAATGAAACTCAACTATCCACTCCTAATAATCCTGGCTTTGACGCTCGTAATCAGACTCATCTTCGCATTCGGATGGCACGAAATATGGTGGGACTCAGGCGTGTACATCGGAATGGGAAAATACATTTACAGCGGAGGAGGACTATGGGAACACATAAGACCGCCTTTGCTGCCGACAGTTTTGGGACTATTCTGGAAACTCGGACTAGACCCTGCACTTTTCGGAAGACTGCTTGAAATAATATTAATGACAGGAATAGTCTACCTGACATACAAACTGGCAAAAAACTGGTTTGAAGAAAAAACAGCAATAATAGCATCACTTATAGTTGCACTATCTCCAATATTCTACTATCTCAGCTTCCACCAATACACAGAAATCCCAAGCACCTTTCTAGTATTGCTTGCTTTATGGTTCACTGTAAAAGAAAAACCATTCTGGGCAGGCATAATAACAGGACTTGCATTTCTGACAAAATTCTACACAGGCACGTTCATAGCAATAATACTGATAACGCTCTTGTTCTCAAGGAGATGGAAAGAGTGCGCAGAAGCAATCGCAGGATTTGCACTGATAACTACACCGTACTTCATCTGGAGCTGGATGACATACGGAAACCCACTGGCAACATTCCTGGCAGCACAAAACGCAATATCACAAGCACTCGGATGCAACGTCCTAAGATACAACCCCTGGTGGCAATACGGCTATTGGCTTGTTTTCAGCGAAACAAAACTGCACATACTGGCAGTATTCGGAGCATTTGCCTTATGGAAAAAATGGAACAAAAAATACACGCTCTTTGTTTTAAGTTTAGCAATACCAGCAATCTACCTGATGCAATTGCACTGCAGAGATTACAGATACCTGACGCTATTGATACCATTTGTTGCAATACTGACCGGGCTGGGTATTGTATGGATATACGACCAGCTCAAAATCAGACAAAAATACATCTTCACAATATTCGTCATTATACTAAGCATCTGGATGCTAACAATCTGCATAAAATACTACTACGGAAACGCACCACAACAACCAGATATCACCGCAGAAGAATATTACAGCTATCTGCAAGACATCAAAGGAGAAATCTGGACAGCAAACCCGATAATTGCAGCATACACAGACGCAAAAATAGAAAAAATGTATTACCCAATATACGGAACAAACCTATCACAGGACTTTGAAGACTACCTGGAAACAGGAAAAGTGGGAGCGGTGCTGCTGGACAACTGCGGAGGAGGCATAATCTGCCCGCCAGATGACCAGGACTGCCCAGCAAGAACAGAACAACTAATACAGAAACTCGACAGCAAATTCACCCGCGCATTTGACAAACAAGAAGGAAGATGCTGGTATAAAATCTGGGTCACTTCTTGACATTCAAAATATCACCAATAGTCAAAGGACCAGAACCGCGCTTCTCATTTGAAACCTCATCCTCCTGCTCAAACTCAACAAGCTTAATTTTCAACAACTTCTCAAGCTTCTTAGCCAAACTAATCGGAGGCACAAAAGCACCGTTCTCCAGCTTCTGAACAATACTCTCCTTCTCATTCAAAGACATGGCAAAATCCTTCTGAGTCAAACCCGCTTTTTCCCGCGCAGAACGAATAAGAGAAGCAAAACCAGTAACAACAGTCTCCACCGGTCCAGGAGCCTTTTCAACAGCCTGCTTTTTCACAACACGCATAACAGGCTTGCGAAGCATCTTGCCAAACCTTCCGCAGGCAGCGCAAACAGTCAGTTCAGAACCTTCAATTATCGCGGAAAACACCTCAGTTTCCTTACCGCACATCTCACAGACTGTCATAACAACAAGACAATATTCGCAATATAAAAAGATTATTGGTATCTAGGCTACGCAATAATATCGAAGGGGACTCAACCGCCCTCCCCTTCTCGATCCCCGCGGTTTCCACTCTACAATAGTGGCGTTTGTTTTTAAAAAGGCATCTGCTAAAATGCCCTATGGACGACGCATTGGAAGAACACCTACATATTACAGCAGAAAAAGGGGTGTCACGAGATGAACTCCAGAAACTACTTCTCAAAGCAGGCTGGCCGGCAGGACAAGTAAGCGCGTACATACAAAAAACCTTCAAGACAATAGAAAAAGGAGTCATAATCAGGGTAGCAGGAATATCAAAAAAATTTGGAGAAAACGCAGTACTGGATACAGTGGACTTTGACATCAACAGAGGTGAAATCTTCGGCTTAATAGGAATGAGCGGAGCAGGCAAAACAACACTGCTCAACCTGATTGTCGGATTCTTAAGACCCGATCAGGGAGACATAATGCTGGTAATGCCTGACGGAACAATCAGAAGCGTAATAAAAAACCCAGAACTAATCAAAGAACACATAGGATTCTCAACACAAACACCAAGCTTCTACGAAAAACTAACAGTAAGAGAAAATCTCGAGCACTTCGCAAGACTGTACCACATAACAGAACCGGATTTAAGCAGGAGATGCAATGCGCTAATAGAACTGGCAGGACTAAAAGACGCAAAAGACGTTCTCGCAGCACAATTATCAGGCGGAATGCAAAAAAGACTGGACATAGCCTGCGCGCTGATACCCGACCCAAGCATACTAATACTGGACGAGCCGACAGCAGATTTAGACCCGATACTAAGAAAACAATTCTGGGAGCTCATAAAACAAATCAACGTAAAAGGAACAACAATACTGCTGGCATCGCACTTTTTGGCAGAGATAGAACTGCTATGCTCAAGAATAGCCATACTGCAAAACAAAAGAATAGCAGAACT
This sequence comes from uncultured archaeon, assembly GCA_902385765.1. Classification (GTDB taxonomy): domain Archaea; phylum Nanobdellota; class Nanobdellia; order Woesearchaeales; family ARS49; genus CABMGU01. The sequence continues at coordinate 2,783 of CABMGU010000028.1, forward strand.
AGGAACAGCGGATGAACTGCGAAACATCTACTCAAAAGACTACGAAATATACCTTGAAATAGCAACACAAGACTACAGCAAACTGCTAAAAGAGCTTGACAAAAGAAAGAGATTATTCACAAAAGCAACAGCAGAAACAGGAGAATTAGTAATAGAAACACCAACGCCGGAACAAATTCTTCCACTAATCTCAACATACCTGGAACACCAAAGAGGAATGATACAAAGCCTTCACGTAGCAAGACCAACACTGGGCAAGGTGTTCGAAGCAGTAGTCAAACGGTGATACATGAATGACATCATTGAGCTTGTAAGAAAAAACCTGAAGAATTTCATACGGGCAAAATCAGGAGCATTAGTCGTAATACTAGGCCCATTGCTCGTAATCTTCCTGGCAGGACTCGCTTTTGACAATAGCAATGTCTACTCGGTCAAAATAGGAACGTACAGGCCGGAGGCAGAACCGGCCACCAACATTCTACTAGACCAGCTAAGAGGCGAATTCAAGGTAGTTGAGTATGACACAAAAGAGAAATGTGTGAATGCAATAAAAAACACTGACATCAACACCTGCATGCTCTTTGATGCAAACTTCACAATAGGAGTCCCAAAGAAAAACCAGATAACATTCTACGTTGACTATTCACGAATAAACCTTGTATGGACAATAATGCAGACAATGACAGAACAAGTAGGAGAAAAGAACCTGCAGGCAAGCCAAAATCTTACCAAAATAATCCTTAACACCATGGATTACACACAAAAAAGACTGAAAGACCAAAGAGCAGCAGTAACAAAACTCACAACACAAAATCAGCTAATGCTCCAAAACAACAAAGACCTGATAGCAGAACTGGGAGACGTAAACCTAGGGTTTGACGAAAGCGGATACCAGGTAAACGACCTTGAAAGCTCGAGAACACAAGTCAAACAATGGATGGAAAGCGCACTCGCGTTAAGCGAAAAAGGGCTGAGCAAATCAACAACATTCATAGCAGCGGCAAATGATTTGGTAAAAGCATCAGGCGCGAGCCAGGAACTGAAAGACAAACTAACAGCAAGCCTGGCAAGCACTCTGGACGAAATCAAAAAACTAAAAGCAGACATGACAGAACTGAAAACAGTAACGCAGGAATCATTCAAGCAATTCGATAACCAAATAGAAGCGATAAATCAGGCCATAACAGATACAAAAACAGACCTGCAACAGGCAGATACGAGCCGGCAGATGAGCTTAAGAGTGCTCGAAGCAACAACAAGACTGCTGGACCAAAGCCTTCTGACCACTGCTGAAATCCAGCTAATAATCAATGACGTAGACAACAAGATTAATGCCATTGAAATCAAAGACCCGGGAGCGATAACACAACCAATAGTAACCTCGATCAAGCCAATCGTGCAAGAAAAAACATACCTCAACTACCTGTTCCCAGTATTAATTGTTCTTGTAATAATGTTCACCGCACTGCTGATAACACCCACATTGATATTATTGGACAAGCACAGCCCGGCAAGCTTCAGAAGCTACATGACTCCAGTCAAAGACTCAAGCTACATAGCAGCAAACTTCATAACAGCATTCATACTTCTAATGGTGCAAGTCATCATAATACTCGCCATTGCAAGCGTCTTCTTCTCAAGCCAAGTACTAACAAACATACCACAGGCGATATTTTTGCTCGTAATCATCAGCTCACTGTTCATCCTGATAGGAATGGTATTGGGATATGTCTTCAACAGCGAAGAAACAGCAACACTCGCAGGAGTAAGCATAGGCGCACTATTCCTATTCATCAGCGATGTAATCATCCCGATAGAAAGCATGCCAGAAGCATTTGCGTACATTGCAAGCTTCAATCCATATGTACTCGGAAGCTCACTGCTCAGAAGAGCACTGCTGTTCGACTCATCACTGCTAAGCATGTACCAGGACATACTCATAATGCTCGGCTACATCATCGCAGCAGCACTGCTGGCATCAGGACTCTACATGATGACAAGAAACTACTCACTGCAACAGCTCACAAAAAAACTGACACCAGTACTGGTGAAAATGCACTTGAAGAAAAAGTAGGCTACGCATTGATTTACGAGGGGGGCTCAATCGCCGCCCCCTCGCGCTCCTCGCGATGCTCACGTCGTCCACGATCGCCTGGCCCGAAAGGGCTGGGCGGTCATTTTTTCTCGCAAACTATATAAACAGTCATATTGCAAATAAATACAATGAAATTCCAAAACACGCTCACAAGAAAGAAAGAAGAATTCAAGCCAACAGGCAAAGTAGTCAGAATGTACACCTGCGGGCCAACCGTATACAATTACGCACACATAGGCAACTTCAGAACATACATCTTTGAAGACATACTCAGGAGATGGCTAAAATACAGAGGCTATCAAGTCAAGCAGGTAATGAACCTCACAGACGTTGACGACAAAACAATACGTGATTCGCAGAAAGAGAAAATGCCATTAAAACAGTTCACAGAAAAATACGCACAAGCATTCTTCGAAGACATCAAAACACTCAACATAGAGCCAGCAGAAGTCTACCCAAAAGCAACAGAACACATCAAAGAAATGGTAGAAATGATAAAAGTGCTTCTTGCAAAAGGAATAGCCTACAAAACAGAAGACGGCATATACTTCTCAATAGCCAAATTCCCAGAATACGGAGAACTCGCGCACATAGACCTTGCACAATTACAAGCAGGAGCATCAGGCAGAGTAAAAGCAGACGAGTATG
>CABMGU010000029.1 GCA_902385765.1 uncultured archaeon
TCTCTTCTAACAACAACAGCAGAATTCTTGGCAAGGTCTTTCGGACCAAGCTCAATCCTGATGCAGACACCTTTCAGTTCCCACTCGTTAAACTTCCAGCCAGCAGTATAACCCTCACGGTCATCAACCTCAACAGTAGCGACCTTAGCAATATGCTTTCCAATCTCCTGAGCCTTAGCAGAAACTTCCTTCTTGCTATCCTCAAACAAAATAGGAACAATCACAACCTGCAAAGGAGCAACCCTGGGCGGGATAACCAAACCCTTATCATCACCGTGGTAGAGAACCATCGCGCCGATACTCCTCGTAGAGAAACCCCAACTGTTCTGATAAGGCAAAGCACTCTCACCTTTCTCATTCAGGAAAGAAATGCCAAAACTCTTGGCAAAACGCTGACCAAGATGATGGCTTGTAGCAGCCTGCACTGCCTTGCCAGACGGAGCCATTGTTTCAACACTGGTAGAATAATCAGCACCAGCAAACTTCTCATTATCAGACTTTTTGCCCTTAATGACCGGAATTGCAAGCAATTCCTCAAAAACACGCCTGTACAACTCAAGAATATCAAGAACTTCCTTTTCAGCCTCAGCTTTAGTCGCAAAAGCAGTATGACCCTCCTGCCACAGGAATTCCCTGCCCCTCAGGAAAGGAACAGGATGCTTAAACTCCCAACGCAAAACATTACACCACTGATTAAGACGAAGAGGCAAATCACGATAACTACGAATCCACTTAGCATACGCCTCGTACATAACAGTTTCAGAAGTAGGTCTTATTGCCAAACGCTCCTGAAGCTGAGTATGACCGCCCATAGTAACCCAGGCAACCTCAGGAGCAAAACCCTCAACGTGCTCAGCCTCCTTGTTAAACAGGCTTTCTGGTATTAATAGCGGGAAGTAAGCATTCTTAACGCCTAATTTTTTAATTTCAGCATCAAAAAAAGACTGCAGTTTCTCCCAAATAGAATACGACCTCGGACGCAAAATCATACAGCCGGAAACCAAACTGTACTCAGCCAGTTCAGCCTTCTGAATAACCTGAGTATACCATTCTGAAATATCCTGCTCTTTCTTTACAGTAACACCCTGAGTAGTTTCCTCTTTAGGCATATAAAGAAATGACAAGAAGGAGTTTATAAAAGTTTAGGAATAGAGGCTTCGCTTTGATTCACGAGGGGTTTCAACCGCCAACCCCTCGAGCTCCCCGCGGAAAATGGGGCTGCCCGGATTACTTGAGAAGCACGGCTTCTCAAGTTGCTCAAAAATCTCCGATTTTTGACATGAACCGAGGTTCAAATCCCCTAACTTATTTTCAGCTAGGGCGTCGCCCTTCAAACTGGGGCTGCCCCTCAGCCTGAAGGGCAGTGACGATTGATAACCTCTTTTCTGCCCTTTTCTTTGGAATAAATCATTTTTTCATTACCTCTTTCCCGCATCTTTGTACGAGAAAGACGAATTTCTTAATAAATTTTAGTGTACATCGCATATGCAGAATGCACTGACGCACGTCTTCCTGTTTCTATATTAACTTTCCCGACATAAGCAGGTATGAAAAAAGTGTATTCATCTGCGCAGACGACTCAGAAATATCCGACCGGTCGGGAGTCTGTCAAATGAGGAAAAATACGAGGAAGGAACGGAAGTGGAAGTACGGCCCGAACTCGCGCAAAAGACGCTATTGCACGGAATGCGAACAAAGGCTCAAACGCTCAGAACCAGGACCGTACTGCACAAGCTGCTACAACCAACTCGAGCAACACACCGTTCCAACAGAAGCAAACATGGAGGTAAAAAATGGCGAATGAAATGCAAAAATACCAGCCAAGCGTGAATCTGGTCACGCAAAGGGTTCTGGCAGGACTGGATGAACTTGCAGACGAAGAAGCTGTTGATGCAAGCCTTGAAAGGGCTTACGTGTTGATGAAGTTTGCTGACCGCATTAAGGAAAACATTTACGAGCACGCTGAACAGCGACAGGCAAGTGTTATGTCAAGGCGTGCCGGTGAATTCCAGGAGGCAACGAAAGCTGTCGAGCAGGCAGGAAAGGTTGCCGACGTGGATGCATACGATAACGCATTGGAACAGGCAATCAAGACTGGCATTCTTGCAAAGGAAAGCGCTGCAAAGATGCATCACATAAAGAATAGGGGTGTTGAGGCGTACGATTCGCGCAAGGAATTGGTGGATTACGTGCGCAGCATAGAAGCGAGCATCAGCACTCCTTTATTGCCGCCAAAAACTGGCGAATGAGGTGAACTATGAGGAACGATGCGCTGGAAATGGACGGAAGAATCGACAAGCAGATGATTGATTTTACGAATAGGTTGCACGATAGGGACAAAAAGGCAGAGGCAGCTCGGGCATTGATTTATTCCTGCGATGGCAAAGTCAGACTGCATTACAACGAACCTCAAAAGCCAAATCGCATTGGCACGCTCAAGCAATTCGTGTACGGCCTCGTCCTGGTTGCAGGAACTTACGTCGGAGCGGAAGGCTATTTCCAGGCATGCAACCTCAGACAGCAGAATGCAGACTTACATCAGCAACAAATCAGCGCGCAGAAAAAGCTGGACGGATGCGAAACAGTTGTTGAAGAACGGGAAAGACAGAATATCGACGTGCTTAAACAATTGGCGAATTATAGGGAGCTTGCTGAAAGTCGTGTTGCGCGTTCCGTATTGGAAGATGCAAATTCGAGAATTGAAACGGTTTCACAGCAAGCTGCGCAGTACAAGGCAATAGCTGACTCGCGTGTTGAACGTGTTGCTTTCGAGATGGTAGGTTCGAGACTGGCAGAAACAAGCTCAAGGCTTGAAGATGCATTGAAACAAGCGGAAATGTATAAATCACTGGCTGAAGGTCGTGTTGAACGCTCTGTATACGAGGAAATCAATGCAAGACTTGGTGAAGTCAACACTCAGCTCGAAGAGACTTTGAAACAAGCTGCGGAATACAAAGCTCTTGCAGACTCGCGCATAGACCGCGCGTTATTCGAGCAGGCCAGTTCAAATCTTACTGAGGTTGGTTCCAAGCTTGAGGAAGCCTTGAAACGTGCTGAACAGGGCGAACAGAGATTGAGGGAGTGCGAACAACAATCTTGGGATTACAGGAGGGAATTGCGGGCTACTGATGATTTTCTCGGCAAGCTTGTTGCTGAGAAAAACATTGATGATTACATTGACAAGCTGATTGTTCAGAAGCTCAGGCAGTCCAGTTTTTCAAGCCCTCCGCCTTGGGAGTCGCACGTTGACAAGTTCTGCCAGCACCTGTTTGGCAGAATGCCTTGTCCTGCATTGCGCGAAATCGTCAGGAAAAACATGTACAAAAGCATTGTGTGCAAACCCGGCAAAAATGCTGATGAAACCATCAAGGAATGGGAGAAGGACAAAACCCATATCGAATACTCACTAAAATGAGACTATTGGAGATTTGTTTTTTGATTGGGTTGTATTGGGCGTTATACCTGCCCACGAGCATGTCGCTCTGGTTGATTACAGGTGACGGAGACTTGATCGGCATACTCTCCGTGGGCTTGTTTTTCACCATTATCGTGACTTTGTCGTACGTGTTGATGAGCTTGATTGCAGCGATTATTCGTGAGAAACCTGTGGAGGTGGAGTATGAAGAAGAACCTGTTGATTTGGAGCCCGAGCCCAAGATGCGCACTGATGTTGATCTTGGCCAGCTTGATATTGATGATGACGATGTACTCGGCTAGCGCGCAAAGCGCTGTTCCGCCGAGCGGAAGTGTTGACACGCAGACTTTTGACAAGATTTTGGAGCCTGTGTGGAAGGTTTACAGTTTCGTCAAGTATGTTGCCACTGCCGTTGCAGCGATTTTCCTGGTGTTTGCAGGAATATCGTATATGATAAGTGGCAATGATATGATGAAGCGTGAGAATGCCAAGCACACGATTGCTTATGTTGTGGTGGGCTTGATTGTCATCTGGGCTGCTCCTTTTGTAGTGCAAATGTTCGCAGCATAAAACTGGTTTTTTTGTTATTTTTGATAGCGTGAGCCATCGGGGGTGAAATGTGGAGTGTAGCTGGATTAACCTGCCTGCGTGTCTTTTGGAAGCGTTGGGAGATTTCATTCTTTCAATAATCAATGCTCCGATAACGCCTTTTCTGGAAGTCATAAAACAATTGCTCACTCAGCCTGCTAACATTCAGGCTTTTGGAGCATTGTGGGCGGTGATTATTTACATTATTAGCACGTTTTACGGGCTCTTTATCATCTTTGCAGGGTTCAACCTGATAATCTCTGGTTATAATGCGGAAAAGCGCGAGAGAGCCAAGGAATGGCTTCAAAACACGCTCCTAATGATTTTCTTTGTCCAGGCCAGTTTTTTCATCTACGCGCTGATTTCCGAGCTTGCCTCAGGCGTTACTGCAGGTGTTGTAAGCATTATTGACCCGAACTTCTTCTTGTTCACTCTTGACAATCTTGTTAATGTCTATTTGGAAATCGCTTTTGGCATTTTTTACGTGTCAATACTTTTCACTACCGTGATTGTTTTTTCGATAAACTATCTTTTGGCAAGTATTGGCGTTTTGTTCTTTCCTTTTGGATTGTTTTTCTACTTTATTCCGCCGTTGCGTGATATTGGCAAGTTTGTTATCAGCAATCTGGTATTCGTGCTTTTCCTGCCGTTTTTTGCAAGCTTGATTTTTCTTGGTGGTGCAGAGCTTATCAAGGTGGGCGGTTTTAGCATGGTTAAGATTGTTTTGACATTGGGCGCTTTTGCTTTGGTCAATGTTTTGATGGTGTTATTGGCAGTTCTTGCAGTGTTTAGAGCAGTGATGGGTGTGATGCGCTCTGACGTTGCGCGTGGAGTGATGTTTCTGAAAGGGCATTTCTTGATGGGTAGCGCGATGCAGAAAAGTGCGCCTGAGCAAGGTCGTGAATATTGGGGTCGTGTACGCAAGGACTATTACGGGAGGCCGAGATGATGATTAGTAAATCACTTGCTCAACTTCAAGATTTGAATCCTGGGTTGCTGTTTGCAGCAAAGCAGTCTGACACAGCGTTAAGTTTGCATCACCAAGTGCGATTGAACCAAGATTGTATCCAACCCATTGCAATTCGGCTTGCGAAAAGAAGTACTTTCCGCTTCCACAAGCCCAATCTACGTGTGGACTGCCGTTATGGTTGTTATCGTACCCGATTCTCATCGGTATCGGCACAACTCCAACAAAAACGCTCATTTTTGCTCTGTTTGGATGGTATTGAAGCTCCGCTCGTAAATAACTTCCGATGGCAACAAAATAACAAGATGTGCTGCCGATATTTATGGCGTTGTCCAGCTGAGTTCGTAATTCCATTCGAACATGTGCAAAATCGTTCAAGATTTCCATATAAAATTCATAGATTTACTCTCTTAAATACTTTATCCAAGATGGCCTTCTTTTTTGTTATATTTTCAACAAAAAATTTGTTGAGGTTTATAACAAAATGACTTACGAAATCCCGCAAAGTTTGCAGTACAAGGAACGTATTGTCTTTAATCTTAATTTGGAGCAGCTTTTGTATGCTTCAGTGTTCGGTTTGGCTGCAGTTCTCATTTATGCAAAGCTTCCTTTCTCTTTTTCTGTGCGTATCAGTTTGGCGCTTATTCCTGCAGGTTTTGGTTTGATGTTTATGTACTTGGATTTGTGGCGCAAAATTAGTAATTTCTGGGCTTGGTTCAGGTTTCGCAAGGCAACAATGTTTGACAAAGCGATGAAGAAGTATCTCAAACTTAGTTCTATCGAGCAGGCCTGTTATTTTGTTCAAACCAAACAGGGCGAGAAGCGTGTTGCAGTTCTTATGGTCGAGCCCTTGAACTTCAAGATTAAGACGAAAGATGAGCGGGACAGCATTATTCACTGTTTTCAGAAGTTTTTGAACGCTCTTGATTTTCCTGTGCAATTCCTGATGTACACTGATGACTTGAATTTGAGCCGCTATTTGAAGGAATTGGAGTTCAAAGTTAGCAAAACACATAACAAAACGTATCGCGAATTGTTCAAGGCGCACGAGAATTATCTTGACGCGGTTATGAAGGAACGCTTGGCTGTCAATAGGCGTTTTTTGATTGCTGTTCAGGAGAACGCAATGGGTTTGGACGCGCAGTTGAACATCATCGATGAACTGCTCAAGAGTATGAACTTGAAAAGTGTTCGTTTGAGAGGCAGGGGGCTTATCAAAGTCTTAATCAAGTTTTTCAACAATCCCCGAGGACGCACCGAGCTTTTGAAGAAGCAAAAGACACTGTATAATATCGTTGGTCCTGAAGAAATCGTTAACAATCCGAATTATATCAAAGTCAATGAGTATTACAACCGTATTATTGCTGCAGTGGGCTATCCTCGCATTGTTGAAGAGGGTTTCTTGGACAAAATAATTACTGCTGCTGGCAATTTTGATTTGAGTATTCACGTTGAGCCTTTTCCGATAGAGACAACGATGATGATGCTGAACAAGGAATTGCAGAAACAGCGTGCTGACCTTTATGCTGCTGAAATGAAGCACAGTTTCCAGCCAAGTCTGGAAATTCAGTACAAGGATACGCGGGGAGTTCTGGATAGCATTCAGAAAGGCGAGGAAAAGCTGTTTAACGTCAGCCTGTATATTAACGTCAAGGCTAAGGATTTGAAAGAGCTTGATTTGCTCACGAGAACCATTCAGTCGCAGTTGAACAGCATTTTGATTATTCCGCAAGTGCCGAAATACCGGATGGCGCAGGGCTTGAAATCAGTTTTACCTTTTGGCACGAACGAACTGGGTATTCGCAGAAACATAACCACTCACGCTCTTTCTGCTTTTTTCCCTTTTACTTCGCCGTTTCTTATTCTGGAGAAGGGTGGGGTTTTTCTCGGTCTTAACAGGAACAAATTGCCAATCATCAAGGATATTTTTTCATTGGCTAACGCTAATGGCGCTATTCTCGCTACTTCTGGCAGTGGGAAGAGTTATACTGCAAAATTGATTATTTCCCGTTATTTGATGAATAATACAAAAATCATTGTCATTGACCCGCAGAGCGAGTATGCGAAGCTTACAGAGAAATATGGTGGTAGCGTCATTACGATTTCGCGGGATAGCGAGACAATCATTAATCCGCTGGACTTGCTCGGGCACAATTACGCAGAAAAGCGTCTCGCATTGATGGACATGTTTCGCGTTATGTTTGGAGAGCTCAGCGAGATTCAGAAAGCCATTCTTGACAGGACGTTAAGCAAAACCTATGATCGCAGGGGCATTTGTGAGACGAGTTATCACGATAAAGCCCCTCCGATTCTTTCTGATTTGTATGTTGAGCTTGAGCGTATGTCGCGGGAGGCGACTGTCTATGAGCGCACAACCTATGTTGCACTTTTGAACAGGTTGCGGATGTATGTGGATGGTGTTTTCTCATTCTTGAATAAGCAGACGAAGATTGATGTGAACAACAATTTTGTGACGTTCAACATTGGGAATATGCCGAAGCAGGTCAAGCCGGTCATGATGTTTCTGATTCTCGAATACGTTTACAGCAAGATGAAGCAGGACAGGGAGCGCAAGCTTTTGGTTATTGATGAGGCGTGGAGCATGCTTCAAAATGCTGGAGAGGAAGGGTTTGTTTTTGAAGTGGTTAAGACTTGCAGGAAATTCAATCTCGGACTGCTTCTCATTACCCAGGATGTTGCTGATTTGTTGAACAGCAAGGCAGGAAGGGCAGTCCTGGCAAACAGTTCTTATACTATTCTTTTGCGCCAAAAGTCGGCAATTATTGATGATGTTGAGGATGTTTTTCATTTGAGTTATGCTGAGCGTGAGCACTTGCTTACTGCAAATGTGGGTGAGGGCTTGTTGATGATGGAGAACGACCATCAGGAAATAAAAATTATTGCCAGCCCTGAGGAGCACAAGCTGATTACGACCAATCCTGATGAGCTGATAGCTTTGCAAGACAACATTCCTGCTGATATTTCTGTGGAAAAGAAAAAAATGCTTATCGAACTCGACCTGAATAAAGGGTTCTATAAAAAAAGCACATTAAAGCCAGAAGAAATCAATTATTTGTTAAAAAACAATTATGTGGAAAGCAGGCACGTTCCACTGCGCTCAACAGCACATGCAATTTATCTTATAAAGAAAATCGGCTGGCACAGCGCAGAACACACTTTCCTTTTGTATGCCACTTACGAGGAAATTCTGCGTTATACCAATAAAGTCAAGACTGATGAAACCGCACGGACGGATAGTATCAATCCTGATGTAATATTCACCGACATAAGAGGAGAGGAATGGGCGTTGGAAATAGAGACAGGAAGCAACCTGAAATATCATCCGAAATACTTTGAGCGCAAGGTTGCCCGTCTCAATCAACTTTACCCGAACAAGTGGCGTTTCGTTCTGACCAACATTCATCAGCGCAGGAAATATGAGAACAGGTTTGGAGTGCCAATCCTTCTTCGTCATCAGATACCTCATTTTGCCAAGTGGCATTTCAGCCGTGGACTACAAGATAATGCAACAACTAACGGCTGTATGCCAATATCCGACGATAAAACAAAGGCTGAACACCCGCCAAAAAAAGTGAACATCCGGAGGTAAAACACTATGGAATGCCCTCAAAATATGCATAAGGTTGAGATTTTTCTGACCTGCGATACGTTTGAGCGTTTGCAGGAAGCCGCAAGTTATACTGGTTGTGGAGCTGATTTGGAGCGTTACATCAAGAACTTGATTTTGGAGAGGTGCTGACATGGGAATCTCAATCGTGCGATGTTTGAACCGTAATTGCGAGGCGACTTTTGAAATGAAAATCTGGGAGCACTGTGGTTTTTGCTGTCCGATTTGTGGAACATCAATACTTTGAGGGGGTGGGAAAAATGAACAAGAAAGAAATCAAACAATTTGAACGCGAATATGCTGAAAAGCTGGAGAAGGAGGGACTGGAATCTGCGAAAGCGCTTTTCCGTGAAAGGTTTGCTGTGAAATGCTTTCATTGCGGATATCTCGGACCTACAAGACCACCGTTAAACTGCGCCAATTGTGGTGCATATCTGGATTGAGGTGAAAAACATGGCGTACTATTTGTGTGTTGTGTGCGGGGAATGGGTGAAAAGTCTTGAGCCAGGAGAA
>CABMGU010000030.1 GCA_902385765.1 uncultured archaeon
ATAAGTAGTTAATATCGACTATGAAGTTCAAACGAGGGGATTAGTTTATGGAAGAAGTACATAGAGGAGTAGCACTCGTAATTCTCTGCATAATAGCCATAATTGCTGTGATTGGGCTTGTACTAATGTTCTCAGGCGCAAACAAAAGCGCAGGAGCAATACCGACACTACTAGGAAAAGAGGCACCATCAGGCTTCTGTGACAGCCCGTGCACATTCGCATTCGGAGCATCACAATCAGAAGTCGCAATGCAAACAGAAAGATTTGTAGCAAGAGGCTTTGTTCCGGTAGGACAGGTAAACTTCAAGTACTCAGTTGACGGATTCGGATTGTACGGACAGTGCGTCTGCCCGCCAGAAGGAATACCACAGTTTGTACCAACACCAGAAGAGGCAGCAATAGTGTACGGAACACCACTGTCAAGCAGAACGCCAGGAACACCTTCGCCAATGTACCAGGAAACACCAATGGCGACAATAGGACAATACCCGGTAACAGTCGGACAGGTTCCAAGCTATCCGTACCCTGCAAACATAAACAAATAAATTTTTTTAATTATTTTATCTTTCTAATTTTTTATTATTGCTTTTGATTCTTTTCTTCAGCGTAGCGGACGATTAGACACTCGTCACGAAGGCCTCCTAAGTCCCCTATGTCGGCCTCGTTCCTCGAATCATTTCATCCAATGCTCAAACCACTTAAGAAGCAGGAACAACCTAATCCTATAGTTGTTGTATACCGAATTATCCTCCTTAAACACCTTACTCTTGTAGAAGTCATACCAAATGCCATTAACAACTCCTTTATCGTGCAATAATTCAAGAGCCTGCTGAGTTTGCTTTGCATACCTTTCTTCCCTAATCCAAAGGTCAATAGGAGGCATAAAACCCCACTTGCCCCTGTAAACAATCTCATCAGGCACCAAACCCTTAATGACTTTTCTCATCAAAACCTTGGTCTTGAAAGGCGTAACCTTCCAATTCGAAGGAATCCTACACTCCAAATCAACAAAACGATAGTCAAGGAAAGGATTACGCACTTCCAAAGCATTAGCCATAGAAGCACGGTCAACCTTAGTCAGGAAATTGTCACCAAGAGTATTATAAAACAAATCATACCTAATCATTGCCTCGGCAAAATCATTATTACATGAGTCAAGTACTTCTCTCATCTTTTCAGAAGACCACTTTTTGAAAACTTCAGGCCTGTAAACAAACTCAGAGCCCATCTCAGCAATAAAGTTCTCAGGAGGAATAAGGCTCAAGCGGAAAGCTTCCCTCACCTTGCTATAGAAAGACATAGGAGAGAAAATGTTCGGCATAATATGATAAACCAAGTTTCTCAAAAATCCTGGAACCAACTTCAAAGCCGTCATCTGCGCAGCAATCTTATGCAAAGAGTAACCGCCAAAAATCTCATCACCGCCATCCCCGCTAAGCGAGACGGTCACATACTCTCTGGCCAGTCTTGAAACAGCAAACGTCGGGAAATTAGAATAATCACCAAAAGGCTCATCATAGAAGAAATAAATTTTATCCAACAGAGCCTCAAAATCCTCCTTCTTAAAATATTCATGATGATGAATGGTCTTAAAATAGTCCTTCACGATATTGACATATTTTGTTTCATCATACGTGCCTTCAAATCCGATTGAGAAAGTGTGAAGCTTTTGCAGGTCAGTAGATTCAGACATAGCAGAAACAACAGTAGAACTGTCCAAACCGCCAGACAGGAAAGCACCAACAGGAACATCAGAAATCAAACGCAATCTTGTCGCATCTTTCAACAAAAACCTTGCTTCTTCAATCAATTTTTGCTCGTCATAAACAGGCTGATATTTCGGAATATCATAATAATACTTCTTAGCCAGACTTTTCTTCTTCAAATCAAGAATAATAGTCTGCCTTGGCTCAACCTTAAACACGTTCTTGTAAATAGACAAAGGACTCGGAATAAAGCCGGTCGTCAGATAGAAATCAATAGCGTCCTTGTTAATCTCCTTTTTAATGCCGTGAGCCAAAATAGCCTTCAGCTCACTGCCAAAAATAAACTTCTCACCATCCCAATAATAGTACAAAGGCTTCTTGCCAGGACGGTCCCTTGACAAAACAAGCTTCTGAGCTTTCTTATCATAAATACAGAAAGCCCACATGCCATTAAACCTGTTAATGCAGTCAACACCCCATTCCTCATAAGCATGAATAATGACTTCTGTATCAGAATGAGACCTGAACTTGTGCTTTTTTTCCAGCAAAGGCCTGATATCCTGAAAATTGTAAATCTCGCCATTAAAGACAATCCAGACAGAAGAATCCTCATTGCACATCGGCTGACGGCCTTTTTCAGAGAGGTCAATGATGCTCAGCCTTCGATGACCAAGAGAAACTTCTTTGTCACTAAAATGCCCCTCCTGATCAGGACCTCTATGAGCCAGGCAAGACGTGGCTTTCTTTAGCAATTTCTCATCAGACCAATTAAAACCAGTTATGCCGCACATTTTATTCTAACAGCTCAATCCATTTCTTAACAACATTTCCAATATCAAACCTTTTAATACCTTCCTGATTTTGGTTGACTTTCTCCAGTTTAACCTTTGACAGGTCAAAATCTGCTAAACTCAACAAAACACCATTAGGACCGTAATAAGGATAATCAATTTCCTTATAGAACTCAAGACCAGGAGCAATAAGTTCTCTTCCGCCAGTCTTAAAATCAGAGGTAATGATTGGCACATCAACAGACATTGCTTCCAGCAAAACATTAGGGAAACCCTCAGCTCTTGAGGAGTAAACAAAATAGTTGGCTTTGTTCAGATACTTGAAAACATTAGAACGCCTGCCGATCAGGAAGACGTTCTCCTGCAGATTAAGACGTTCAATCAACTGTTCCAGTTCTTCTTTCAAAGGACCGTCTCCGATAATAATTAGAATATTCTTGACATCTTTCTCCGCCAGCTTCCTGAAAGCATTAATCAGGATGTCATACCTCTTCTGCTCATCAAGACGACCAACAGAAACAAACACCTTCTTTCCTTTAATCAACTCAAGAAAATCAGGCTCGACAGGCTCTGCTTTTAGCTTGGCAATCTTAGCAAAATCCTGAGGATTGCAAATAACCCTGATACGGGCAGGGTCAATATTCAGCCTCCCTGCCAAATCAAACTTGTTTTCTTCTGAATTCACTATTATTGTGCCGGCCTTGGGATACAGCCAGGAAATCAAAATTTTGTAGAATGCGCCCTTTAAACCTTTAAAGAATGAAAGGGCGATACGAAGGGAAATGGCGGCATTCTTCACGGCTAAAATATTGACAAAATTACTCCATTCCAAGAAACTGACAATCTTGCAATCAGGGTTTTGCTTCCAAATCTTTCTTAATTTCCAAACATAATAAGGAAAAAAGAAAAGCATTGCCAAATTGCTGTTGGTATTGAGCAAGGAAGTCTGCTTAACGCCAACATCATAGAATTTTCCCGATTTCAGAGTCAGAATCTCAACATCAAACTTCTCCTTCAGAAAAGGAGAAATCTCGCTAATAACACGCTCAGCACCACCCATCTCCAACGAATTAACCAAAAAAAAGACTTTTTTCATATTACCTTTTTTATCTCATCAACCATCCGCTTGTAAACAATCTCCCAATCAAGATTCTTCTCTGCAAACTTTCGAGCACTAGCACCTTTCTGTTTTCTGAGCTTTGAATCCTTAATCAACATTTTCATTTTCTTAACAAAATCATCAATATCATACCGGGAAATGCAGTAACCGTTCTTATCGGCGTCCATCAAAGTAGGAACATCACCAACATCAAAAACAACAGAAGGAACTCCGGAAGCGCAAGCTTCCAAAACAACCCTTGGAGCGCCCTCTCCGAAAGTCGGCAAAACAAGAATATCTGAGGTAGAATAAACTTTCTTTGTATCTTCATAAGAGATCTTTCCCAGAAGCTCAATATTCTTGAATTTCTTCTGCAAATCAAGCACGACCTCTTTCATAGGACCCTCTCCCACGATTGTAAACTTCCAATTTGTCGGAATATTTCTTATAATTTTATCAAAAAATTTAACGCCTTTAACCTCAGCAAGACGCCCGCTAAAGAGAATTCTATTATTATTTAACGAGCTCTGCTTAAAGTCTTTAACTTCAACAGCATTAGAAACATAAGCCATCTTATTATGATCAACGCCGTATTTTTGATGAATAAACACCAATGTTGGTTTAGAGTTTGAAATAGTGTAATCTGCTTTTCTGAACAAGAACCAAGCAAAAGTATTATCATAAACAATTTTAGCAAATCGTATGGCGGGACCGAGAAGAGGCAGGAAATAGTCTTCTAGGTGCCCGCGGTATAAAAGAATAATGGGCTTTTTGATAAAACCCAGCCACCTATAAAAAACAGCCCTGAAGTTCATCTCATACATATAACTGTACAAAAGAACAACATCAGCATCCTGAGAATACTTTCTCAGAGCGCCAAGCAAGCCAAACAAAACAGGATTCCTGCCAAGCAGATTAAAAAGCTGGCAGACAGGAACAACATCCAAGCCCCTCCTGTCAAGAACTTTCTGAGAAGGAACAAGAATCCTTACCTGATGGCCGTCCTTAACCAAACGCTGAGAAAACTCATAGCAAGAAATAGCAAAACCTGAAATGTTCGGAAACCAATCCGGACACAAGATAAGAATCTTCATCTACGCTTTATTCCTCGTCCATCACCAAGCGAGCGATGTTGTTAGTCAAAGTGACCATTGTGCGGAACAACTCAGCAATGCCGGGAGCAAGCTCACCAGCATCCTTAAGCAGTTCTTCGCGCTGCAAAGCAACACCGTCTGCCAGTTTCTTGTCGCGGACAAAGTATCCCTTCATAGCTTCCAAATAACCCTTCTCAACACGCTGGAAAATCGCCTTGGTCTTGTCCTTCTTCTTCTCCTTGCCCAAATACTCTGCAAGCTGTTTTGCGCAATCAGCAAAATTCTCCAAGTTAATGGTCAGGTAATAATAGCTCAGAACTTTGCTGTTGGAAAGCTGGAAAAAGTCAGCCACCTGACGATTTGAAAGAGAGCTCTTCAACAAGCGCATCAACAAGAAATAAGCCCTGTTGACCTCATAATCCCGCACCATAACGCTCTGAGCAAGGTCAGCATTATCAATCGCAGCAATACTGTCCTGAATCATACTCCTGACAAGCATATCCATTCTGCGCAAAGTCTTGTCAATACTGATTTCTTTCAGATTCAGCAAATCCTTCGCAATGATGCTGTTAGTCGTCTGGTCAGCAACCTCCAAAGCAACAAAATCATGCAGAATCTTCCTGATATCCTTTGTTTTCTGGGTAATAGACTGACCTGTCAAGGTAATTGTATTGTAATTATTGATGTAAGCACTGGTAATCTCACGCTGGATAGTGCTAAGCTCCTTATTATCAACAGGAATAGTGGTTTCCTTCAGAGGAACAGACTCATCCATCTTGCTCTCAGGAGAAATCATAAGCTCTTTGTCTCCCTTCTCATAAAGATACACGAGGTCTCCTTTCTTCAGTTTATGAGCATCAAGCCACTCCTTAGGAAGAGAAATAGTATGGGACGCCTGCCCTGCCTTTACAAGTCTACGGATAATCATACGGTTCACCTCTTGTCGTACTAACGTACATAACGTGCCATAAGTATATATAAATCTTTTGACAATAAAGAATACAATACACTGGCGTGTATCACAACACAGTGCCCAAGAAAAACCACGTTTTTCTGGGCACAGAAACCGAAAGGTTTCTGTTGCAACGAAAGTTGCATCACTCAAGGCAGGTCTTTGGACCTGCTCTTTATTATCAAAACCCCCCCTCATTGGCGCGTCCCCCAACTAATTCTCGCGCCAATACAAAGCGAGCTAGTGATTAAAATGAACAAAACAATCAGAAGAGCACAAGAATTTCTTAGAAACATCACCAAAGATGACAGAATATGCCTAATACACGACACAGATGCAGACGGAATATGCTCTGCAGTAATAATAGCAAAATGCATAGAACGGCTACGAGGCAAAAAAATAAACCTGCACTTATCAGTGGAAAAAGAGCAATACGGAATAACAAAAAGAATGATAAAACAGATGAACAAGCACAGAATAAACAAACTTATAGCGCTTGACTTCAGCACAGACCAAAACCTGCCTCTTCTAAAAAAGCTTGAAAAACAAACACACATTCTCAACATCGACCATCATAAACTGTACAACAACTACCAAAGCGACAAAACAATAATCTACAAACCACAATTATTCACAAAAATAGACCCAAGCACTTACTGCACAGCAAAACTCGCATATGACCTGGCAGGCACGGTCACAGATGTAAATGACCTTGACTGGATGGCGGCAACGGCGAGCATATCGGACATAGCAACAAAGCCCTGGAAAAAGTGGCTAAACAAAGTATGCAAAAAATACAAATCACCAATAAAAAAAGACCTCTTCCAAACAGAACTGGGACAGATAGGCGCGACAATCAAAAGCACAGAAGTCTACGACATAAATTTAATCAGCAAATGCTATGACATATTCTACCGAACCAAAAAACCCGCAGATGTGCGCAAATCAGAACTCAGCAAATACAAAGAAATAATTGACAATGAACTAAAAAAACACATAATGCTATTCAAAAAGAAAGCAAAAAAACAGGGCGACATGCAGGTTTACGAAATGGCATCAAAATACAGAATACACTCACCACTAAGCACAATCCTGGGAGTAAAATATCCTCACAAAACCATCATAATTATAAACAAGATAAACAAAATAACAGCCGTAAGCGCAAGAAGAGGCGACAGGAAAAAAGCGGTCAATACCCTACTGGAAAATGCCATCAAAGGATTCAAAGGCGCAAACGCAGGCGGGCACATACCTGCCGCGGCAGCGGGCTTTCACAGAAAATACCTGAAAACATTCAAGGAAAGAATATGGAAAACCTAAGAGTCGGACTGGCGGTTGCAAGCATAATAGCAGTAATGGCAATATTCGCAGCCATAGTGATGATGAGCGGAAGATTAGTATTTGTGGCGTGAATGACTTAAATTAAAATATTGTGGTTTTCATGAAAGATTTGTTGCGTAGGTTATACGAAAAAGTATATGGTCTTATTTGTGGGACTGGTACAAAATTAAATATTTTTCATTTTCAGTATTTAGCAGTATATCGACTGCATAGATTACTCAAACAAACATTATCATCTAGAGAGGGTGATATTATAGATGTGGGGTGCGGTGAAAAACCATATAAACCTTGGTTTAAAAAATTTAAAAGTTATATCGGTGTGGACATAGTTAAAAATAAAAATGTGGATGTTCTTGTCCAAGAAGGATATAAAATACCCTTAGATGATAAATTTGACGTGGCTATTTGCGCCCAAGTTTTAGAGCACGTCCAAGATTTGCGAATAGTTGATGAGATTCACGGGCTTTTAAAAAATGATGGGGAATTAATTTTAACAGTCCCTTTTTTATATCAAATTCATGATATTTATGATTTCCGAAGATTTACTCAAAAAGGAATTGTTGACTTCTTAGAGACCCGAGGTTTCAAGGTTATTCATGTAAAAACTATTGGGGGAATTGGAAGTACACTTGGTTTGCTATTTTTAGCATGGTGCGAATGCAGATTATCAAAAATATCTCGCATAATTAGCGGATGTTTATTACCGCTAAAACTAATAATGGCATTCTTGATAAATGTCCTAGGTCTATTTTTTGATTCATTAGATAATACGAATAAATTCTATAATGGAATCTTAATAATCTGCAAAAAAATTTCATTTTCAAAACGTCCTGCCAAAATTTATTAATGCGTTAGAGATTATTACAAATCTAACCGATAAATCTATAAATTAGTTATCAAAGCTAATTTCTATGAACATACTTATTATCGGCGCAGGCTGGGTAGGAGCGACACACGCAGCAGTACTGGCATCTACAGGTCATAATGTCTGCGCATACGATGTGAATAAGGAAAAAATAGCAGACCTGGAATCAGGCGAAGAAGCACGAATAGAACGCAACATCTACGAACCAGAACTGGCACACGTAATCAAAGAGCATAAAAGCAATCTAAAGTTCACATCAGACTTAAAAGAACTTGAAAAATTCCTGGACACAACAGACGTCATATTCTTGTGCCTTCCAACGCCAGCACACGAACTTGAGCTTCCACCAGAAAAAAGAAGCCTGTATATTGCGCTGAAATCCTTATCAGAATCACTCTGCAAACGAAACAACAAAACACAATCAAAATATCTACTTATTGCAACAAAAAGCACCACGCCAATAGGCACAGCAGAACTGATAAAACAAAAACTTGAGTTTCATGGAGTTAAAGATTTCGGAGTAGGCTCAAATCCGGAATTCCTTGTAGAAGGAAAAGCAATAGAAAACTCACAAAACCCCGACAGGGTAATAATTGGCGTAAGCTCAACAAAAGATGAAGAATTACTAAAAGAAATATACAGACATCTCAGCAGCTCCAAATTCAAAGTCTGCTCGCCAAAAGACGCAGAAGCGATAAAACTACTTGCAAACTTCGAACTATTCAGCAGAATAGTAATGACGTACCAAGTAACAGGAAGATTCTGCGAGCTCATACCAGGACTAACATTTGAAAACATATTCGCAGGCTTAACAGGCGATGAACGAATACCCAAATGGGGACACTACACAAGCCTCTACGCAGGAGGAAGCTGTTTCAAAAAAGACGCAGAAAACCTGCTAAGAACAGCAAACCAACACGATTCACATTACACAAAAGAATTCTTGAAAATGGTTATCGAAGGCAATGAAGACCAACTGCAAAGATTCTATGAACGAGCAAAAAAAGAAGCCAAAATTACATTCAAAGGCAAAAGAATAGCATTACTGGGAACAACATTCAAACAAGGAACAAATGACGTCAGAGGCTCACCAAGCCTGCCATTAACAGAATGGCTGTACAAAGACGGAGCAGCCATCAAAGCATACGATCCAAAAGGCGGAGAAATGTACAAAAACACGTTCAAAAATAAACCAGAAGAAAAAATCATAACAGTCTGCCATAACATGCAAGAAGCACTAAAAGACACAGACGCGTGCATAATCTGCACAGACTGGCCGGAATTCAAATTCATAACACAACACATTCTACAACTGAAGAAGCCATACCTAATAATGGATGGCAGAAGATGCCTGGCAAAAGACTACAAAGAACTAAACAAAGCAGGATTCTCAATAATAGCAGTAGGCTCTCCATATATGCCGGGCTAGAAATCTTTTTAAACCACCACTACGAATCAAAATGCATGGCAACAATTCTTTTAACTGGTGCGGCAGGCTTCATAGGCTCCTGGATAGCCGAGACGCTAATCGCTAGAGGAGACGAGATAATAGCAGTAGACAATTTCAGCACATATTACAATGTTTCACTAAAAAGAGCACGCGTTGAAAAGTTCAAAGACAAATGCAAAATCTACGAAACAGACATTGCTGATTATAAAGAGATGGAAAAAATATTCAAAAAACACAAAATCGACAAAGTCTGCCATGCGGCTGCGCAAGTAGGAGTAAGATATTCACTAACAGACCCTTTTTCATACGAGAGCTCAAACGTACTTGGAACATTAAATCTGCTTGAACTTTGCAGGCACAACGGCATCAAAACATTTGTATACGCCTCTTCATCATCAGTCTATGGAAATAATAAAAAAATACCATTTTCGGAAGAAGACCGGGTGGATGAGCCAATCTCGTTATACGCGGCCACC
>CABMGU010000031.1 GCA_902385765.1 uncultured archaeon
CCTTCATTGTGAGTTTTCTGACTGGTCTGACTGCTGTTATTTCCCAGTTATCGCTGAATGGTGGTCGTAAAATTACTGTTCTGTACAGTCCGAGTTGTACAATGGTTGAGCCTTCTCTTTGGATTTCTAAAAACCCATCTGTTCTGCAGCCTGCTTCCTCTATCATTTCGCGGGAAATCTCTTTAATCTCATCAGCGGTCATCAGTTCTTTGCCTACTGCTACGAACTGCCAGTTGCCTGGTGTTCCTTTCTTTGCCATTGGCAGGACTTTTTCTCTCAAGTGCACTGACATGGTTGTTTCGTCAAAGAACGCATCAAGTTTCAACGGCTTTGGACAGTATTCTTTTGCGTGAATGTAAATTACCTTTATGCCTCTTGCTTCTGCTACTCTGGACTGCACTTTGTCTGCAGTCATTAGTGTTGCGTCTTCATCAAATGCGAGCTGTCTTATCAGTGAGTCAATCTCTCCGAGTTTTGCATATCTGATTTCGCTTGCAATCGGTCGTTGTCCTGAGAATCGCAAAGACAATCTCTTTTTTGCAGACATTTCCTGTAGTCTTTTGACTTCATCAAGTCCGAGATAGCCTGATGCTTTGCCTGCGTTGGCTTGGTGTTCAAGCTCAGCAAGAACTGCTTCGTGGAGTATTAATTCACCTATTTGTAACTCTCCGTTCGCCAGTTGTTCGCTTACAAGCGCCTGAATGATGACAGACGTATCAGGTACAAGTTTTTCCACGCTCTTTTGCATAATGAGAATGGAGAAATGGGTGTTTATAAATGTTTAGAATAAGTTTGTCAGCCAGCCTAATAGTCTTTTGTGCCATGGCACTCCGTTTACTTTGACGTAAGCATTTGCTCTGGCATTGAATTCTTTGCCGAACACGTCCTTGTAAGAGGTATCGATGGCAAACCTCGGATAGCCGGAATAGAGTTGGTCTGAGCGTATGTTTACTACAACGTCCTGATCGATTAATAGTTCTCCGACATCAACCACTGCAGATGCTCCTCCTCCGTTTACTTTGACAGTCACGTTCTGTGGGTATGAGACGCTTTCGCGGGCAAGTCTGAACCTTAAGGCAAATGTTTCGCCGTAGTTTACTGCTTCAGGCGCAGCAATATTTTTTATTGTTATTCGTGGCGGGTCAAGTCTGACAACCGTAAGAACTGCTTTTTTTACAGTTGTGCCTGAGGTTGCTGTGACCTCTGCTTCGTGTGGTCCTGGAGCAACAGCAGGTACATCGAATGTTAATGGAACACTGCCTCTTGCTGGAACTGTTATCTCTTTGCATTCTTTCATGCAGATATTTGCTGTGGCTTGGCTGTCCTGCCTGTTTTGCAGCAAACAGTTTAGTTTGCCTGTGTCTGTCCAAATCAGGTCGTTTTCAAAAGCGCAGGCTAAATCCATCATTTCGCCTTGGCTTGCAGTCAATTTTGCTATTGAGGTATCTATGTCTGATTCTGAAAAGGTTATGTCCCACGCGCCGACAGAGAATGCTGACTTGGCTGATTCGTTTTTGGAATTGTATGCCTGTATGGGCATTTCGTATTGGAATGCCGGGTCTAATCCTTCTTTTACTTTTGCTTTCCAGAATAACCTGCTTTTGGAGCGCGGAGGTAATACGATTGTTTGTGATTCGTTGCTTAGCAGTTTTAAGTCAGCAACTTTTGCTAATGTGAACTCTGTGCCGACGTAATAGTCTGCCAGGTTTTCTGCGTCAAGGACGATTCCGTTGTAGCTCATGAAGCCTGTGCGTGCTCGTATTGGTGAGATTGTGAGTTTTAGTTCTGATGGTGCTTTGCCGTTTGTTTCAAGGAGTCCTGCGGATATTGTGAGGTCGTGGACTTTAACGTTCACATCTTGTGCTTTCCATTCAAATATCGTTGTTGGCTCCTGAGGGTCCAGGCTTTCTTTTAGCTTGATATGCGCGGGGTCTATCCATCCCAACTCGCCGAATGTGACGTCAAATGGCACCCATCCTGTTCCTGGGAAGTATACTTCTGCCCACCCGTGTGCTCCCCAGCCAAGGGACTGTGGGTTGTTGCTGTATGCTATTCCTGAAATGAATCTTGCTGGAATGTCAAGCGAGCGGAGCATTGCTACGAATAGGCTTGTTATTTCGTCGCAAACTCCGTATTTGTTTTCTAAGACCCAGGATGCTGGTTGTGTGACTTCTGCTGTCAGCGTGTTCAGGTTGTAATTAACGTTTGACTTGACCCAGACGCCGATTTTGCTCGTCAGCATGAATAGGTCGTCTTCGTTTTGTGCAAGTAGTCGTGCTTGGCTTGCCACGTTCTGGTTGTTTGAGTCTATGTTTTTTGTTGGCAGGGTGTATTTTCGTAGGTCTGTTGAGAAGTGGGTTGGATATGGGATTTTTGCTCTGACTCTTGGAACGGCGTTTGCTGTCTCGATTACTGCTGAGTACTTGTATGGGAGCGTGCCGATGTTTGGCATTTTCCATTCATATGTGGCTCTGTCTGCAGTTATTATTGCTGGTGGTGTTGTATCAAATTTTCTGACTGCTGTGAATTCTGAATTTTTTGGCACGAAGATGACGTCTGCTTTGATTGATTCGATTGTTGGATTTGGTCCAGTAGCGACTATATCTATTGTTGAAGAGACATTTAGCTCGGTTTTCAGGAAGCCTGCCTGAAACCAGTCTGTTTGCGCGAATGCGATTGGCAGTATTAGCAGTAACAGAAGTAATTTCTTCATCCTATCACCGTTCCTATGAACTGTTTTCCTTTCAGGTATTTGTCAAGCTGTTCTAGTTTCTGCCCGTTTAGGCAGATTACTTTCATTTTTGCTTTTTCTGCAGATTTGGAGGCAACAGGGTCGAATGGAGTGCTTAGTCCTGCAGTCCATTTCTGGGAAATGGTTTTCTTGTATTCTTTCCAGGAGAGTTTCTTTAATGGTTTGGCGTCAGGGAAGAATTTCGGGTCTTTGGTATAAACGTAGTCTCTGTTGCTGAGATTGAAAATTTCTTTGACATTGAACTTCTTCGCCCACAGTACTGCATCGTAGTCTGTTGAGCATCCAGGCAGCCAGCCTGCGCAGACCAAGACTTTGCTGAATTTCATGTCAACCGGCTTCTGCTGGACAGGCGGTGCTTTGAATATGTGTCTTAATAGTTCTGCGTTGAGCACTGTTGCTTTGATTCCTATTTCATCCCATCCTACTGGCTTGACTCCGAATTCTTTTGCTGCTGTGATGTAAGAGCGTGCTGCATATCCGCCTCCGCATACTATTATGACCTTGTGTGGGTTTTTTGTTACAAAACTCTTCAGTTTCTTTAGAAATTCAATCTGTATCTGTCCTGGATTTATCAAACTCCCGCCGACTGACATTACAACTGTTTTCATTTTGTCCTCTTTTTTTTATAATACGCCGTGGCCCGGATTCCACGCAGGCGAAGCCGAGTGGTGCCGCTGACGCAGTCAGCGAGTATGTTCAAATCCGGTTTTACTTGATTGTGTTCGGGCAGAGCCCTGTAATGTGAACGCCGTGGCCCGGATTTGAACCGGGATATCCTTGCGGAAACCAGATTAGCAATCTGGCGCAGTACCAGGTTGTGCCACCACGGCATACGATAAAACACCCCTTGGAGCATATTTAAAGGTTTCGAGCAAAGCTTTATAAAAGACCATAATCAAGTTCCAGTTGGTCCGGCACTTATAGCGGAGTGGGGAAGTCTGGAGAGTGTAACGGACAAACCGCACACCCAATATTCCCAATGGGCTCATAACCCATGGCTCGATGGTTCAAATCCATCCTCCGCTATCGCCGGGCCGTTTTTCTACTCCACAAACCACTGGACACTGGACATATAGATGCGCAAGAGATATTAAAACAAGTTTCTTAAAAATTAAAGTATGAATGTATGCACGACCGCTTTTGCTGAATTCGCAGGAATTCTTCTAGGAGATGGGCATATAGCCAGCTACATAACAAATCATACGAATAACAGAGTTCAGGTTACAAATATAATAAAAATAACATTAGATTCGCGTGAAGAACAGTATGCTCAATATGTTAAAGATCTTATGACGGGGCTGTTCGGCAAAACACCAAAACTTGAAAAGCGCGATGGCGAAAATACGGTTGATATTCGCTTTAGTGGTCTAAATAATGTACAATTCCTTCAAAGTATAGGCTTTGTTCTTGCCCCAAAATGGAAACGTGCGATTATTCCTCCTTGTTTTTTACGCCCCGAACTTGAGTTATTTGTTATTCGAGGCTATTTCGACACTGATGGAAGTGTTGTTATCACGAACAATAATGGCACAATATACCCTCGACTTGAGATGAAAGTCAGTCCATCGCCTATGCAACCACAATTCATTGAAATATTAAGAAGACACAACTTTCATTTTGGAGTTTATCAAATAGGCAAGGGCAAGATTAGAATACAATTAAACGGTAAAGAGCCGCTCAAAAAATGGTATAAAGAGATAGGTTTTAGTAATCACAGACACTTAGAAAAAGCAAAAAAGTTTCTATAACCTATCCGGTCTTGTCACATCAGTGTGCATCTTGTGCTGTATCTGGTGCTGGATGTCTTCGAATGCTTTGTGGAGTGCTCTGGGAAGCTCCCAGTCATCAGCGTTGGAACTGTCAAAAATCTGGGTTGGTGCAGCGACTTTGACGTGCATTGAGTATTTTTTCCTGCCGCCTTCTTTTTCGTGGCATTTTATCTGGACCATCATGTTTGTGATATTATGCAGTTTTCTCTTGATTTTCTCATAATATTCTGTTGTTATAGCGTTGACTGTTGATTGTTCTTCGGCAGAAAGCTCGCTCACGCCGACGAACTGTATTACTTCTTGGATTCCGAACTTGGGTATGTCTTTTTTCATAATGATTTTAATAAAGCAAAATGTATATAAACATTTCTGAATAAAGAGGTTGTTATGAAACTTTGCGGCATAGACGAAGCGGGTAGAGGTTGCATTATTGGACCTTTGGTTATCTGTGGTGCAGTTATTGATGAGAAAAAAGAGGAAACATTGAAGGAATTGGGAGTTAAGGACAGCAAGCTTCTCACCCCGTTGCAAAGGGAAAGGATTGCTAAAGAGCTTCCGAAGCACGTTAAGTACCAGCTTATCCTTATTCCTCCTTCAGAAATTGACAAGAATGTGCTTTCTGAAGAGGGCGCAAACCTTAACTGGCTTGAGGCAGACAAGTCTGTAGAGCTAATCAATATGCTTAGTCCTGAAAAAGCGTTGATAGACTGTCCAAGCACTAACACAAAAGCTTACCACGAGTACATTGCAGAGCGCTTGTTGGCAAAGCAAATCCAATTCAAGACAGAGCATAAGGCAGACTCGAAGTATTTGATTGTTGGTGCTGCTTCTATTCTTGCAAAAGTCACCAGAGATGCAGAAATTGAAAAGATAAAAAAGCACGTTGGCGAAGATTTCGGCTCAGGCTATATGGCAGACCCGAAGACTGCAGTGTATCTGAAGAAAGCTTGGGACAAGCATCCTGAAATCTTCAGGCACAGCTGGACTCCTTACAGGGAAATTGCTGGGTTGAAGAAGCAGAAGAAGTTGGGTGAGTATTGATTACTTCACTTCTATGACTTTTATCAGATGCCACCCAAATTGTGTCTTTACCGGTTTTGAAATCTCGTTTGGTTTCATTGCAAATGCTGCTGTTTCAAACTCCTTGACCATCTGTCCTCTTCCAAACCAGCCCAAGTCTCCGCCTTTCTTTCCGGATGGGCAGAGTGATTTCTCTTTTGCAATGTCTTCAAAGTTCTTGCCGTGATTAATATCAAAAAGTAGTCCGAATGCTTCCTGTTCTGTCTTTACCAGTATGTGTGCTGCGTGTACTTTGGATGTCATGCCAAAGCCTCTTCAAACAATCGTATAAATAGCTTTCGCCCCAATAAAGATTATAAAGAGGAAGACGAAAATAAAAGATATGCCAAAAGACTTAACAAGATTCTTCAACGAATACCTGGAAGGCGCATACCAAATGGGAAGATGGTCAGAAAGAGCATTTGAAATCAGCAAATATCTGAAAATAAACAGCGATGATGGCGTACTATACATAAACTTGTCAAGCGCGTTCCTTGAAAAAGCACAAAACTGGTCAGACCTCGATGAAAGAAACCATGCTGTGGGTGATCCCTTTCAAAGAGCAGAAGGAGGTCCAAACTACTGGTATGAAGCATTAAAAAAGACAATAGCAAACATACTCATAAGATTTCTTCAATACGGCTTGCCAACGGGAAAAGACCGGAGCACATTAAAAGCCTATCTAACCTACAACTTCAAAATTCAACCAGAAAAAGTCACATATGCAGAATACACAAAAGAAGTCGAAGTGCCTGTAGAAACAGGATGGCTCTTCAAAAAAAAGACTTTTGAGAAAAAGCTCATAGCTGAGAAAAAAGAAATTCTAACACGAAAAACAGCCCAGGAGCTGATAGGAGAACTGGCAAAATTCACTTAGTTCACCAAATCTTTATATACCCTGAGTATACAAAAATGTGATAATGGAAACAGGTGATACACCGACGACACAGCAGTTGGTAAGCCCTCAGGTAGCTAAATCTACGAAGATTACAAAGCTCGTGATGGATGGTTTCAAGAGTTTTGGCAAGTATACTGAGCTTTTGTTCGGTGATGATTTTAACGTCATTCTTGGTCCTAATGGAAGCGGCAAATCAAATGTTCTGGACGCGTTGTGCTTTGTTTTAGGAAAATCAAGTTCAAAGCAGTTAAGAGCAGAAAAAAGCTCAAACCTAATTTACAACGGTGGCAAGACCAAACAGCCATCAAAAGCAGCCGAAGTCAGTATTGTGTTTGACAACAAGAACAAGATATTTCCGTTGCCTGAAAACGAAATCAGGATTTCAAGAATTGTCAGGCAGGATGGCGCCAGCAAGTACAAGATTAACGGCAAGACTAAGACGAGGCAGGAGATTATTGAATTGCTTGGCTCTGCGAAAATCAATCCTGATGGTTATAACATAATTCTGCAGGGCGACATAGTCCGCCTTGTTGAGATGAACACAGTTGAAAGACGGCAGTTGATAGAAGAAATCGCGGGCATTGGCGTGTATGAGGAGAAGAAACAGCAGGCTTTGAACGAGCTTCAGAAGGTTGGTGACAGGCTGAACGAAGCTGAAATCATTCTCAAGGAAAGAGAGACTTATCTGAAAGAGCTGAAGAAAGACAGAGACCAGGCGCTGAAATACAAGGATTTGAATGACAAGATTAAGCAGAACAAGGCAAGCTATCTGAAGAGAAACCTGAACAGGAAAGATGAGGAATTGAAGAAGCTTGAAGAGAAGAGCGGTTCTCACCAGGAAAAACTCACCAAACTGCAGGAGCAAATCAAAAGTCTGAGGGATGAGATTGCTCAGCACAAGCAGGCAATTAAGGATATTAACAGTGAAATCGAGCGCAGGGGCGAAGTTGAGCAGATAAAAATTCAGAAGGAAGTTGAGCAGTTGAGGATTCAGCTTGCCACTCATAGGACGAGGATTAGTTCTTGTAAGACTGAGATTGAGCGTATCAGTCAGAGAAAGGAGCAGTTGCAGAAGAATTTGGAAGAAGTTGAAATAAAGATAAAAGAGTTGACTGAGCAAAAACAAAGCCAGACAGCGCAGTTGCAGTCGTTGACTAAAACAATTGCTGAACTCGACCTTAAAATAAAGGAATTCAGGCAAAAGCATAATCTTGCAGAAGAAGCAGACATTGACAAGCAGTTTGAAGAATTGGATAAGAACGCAGAAGAGAAGCAGAGGGAAATTCAGATTCTTGTGGAAAAAAAGCAGGCTCTTGTTCGTGAAAAGGACAAGGCAGAATTCCAGATTGCCACAATGGATGAGAAGATATTGAAAGTCAAGGAACTGGAAGATGCTCATAAGGGTGATCTTGAAGTTTTGAAAAAGAACAAGGACCAGTTCAAGAAATTGGTTCTTGAGCTTAATGAGCTTTTGAATCAGGACAGCAAGGATGCGAATACTCTGGCAAAAAGCAGGGCAGAACTGCACTCTTTGAGAGAAGATGAAAACAAGCTTAGCATCAAGCAGGCATCTGTTCAGGATAGCATTGCAGCGAATATTGCAGTCAAGAAAATCCTTGAGAACAGGCAGAAGTTCGGTGAAGTTTATGGCACTGTTTCAGAGCTGGGCAGTTCTGAAAGCAAGTATGCATTGGCGTTGGAGATTGCTGCTTCGCAGAAGATTCACAGTATTGTTGTGGATGATGACAAGACTGCATCAAATGCCATCAAGTTCCTGAAGCAGGGAAAGTTCGGTTTTGCCACATTCCTGCCTCTTAATAAAATTAAGCCTGCGCCTCAGAAAGAAGAGCTGAAAAAACTTTCAAAAGAGAAAGGGGTTTATGGTTTTGCGATTGATTTGCTTGATTTTGATCTTAAGTTCAAGAATGTTTTCTCGCACGTGTTTGGAAACACGTTGGTTGTTGAGGACATTGAAACCGCGAGAAGAATTGGAGTTGGAGCGGCGAGAATGGTTACGCTTGATGGAGATATTTGCGAGCATACCGGCGCGATGACTGGTGGTTTCAGGCAGAAGAAGACTGGGAGTTTCAAGGAAAAAGAGATAGAAGGCAGATTGGAGGATGCGCGCAGTAAGATCGGGAACTTTGAGACAACTCTTAGCCAGCTCGAAAATTCAAGAAAGGAAAACGAGGATAAGATAGCAAGGCTGAGGGAGTTGAAGGCAAATGTTGAAGGCGAGATAATCAAGCAGGAAAAGAGCCTTCATTTGGATGTTGGCGATTTGGAATCGACAAGGAATTACAAGGAAGAGCTTGCAAAGACAATTACTCAGATTTCAAAAGATCTTGAAAAATTGGAAGAGGACATAACAATTCAGACAAAGTCGCTTACTGATTTGAAGATAGAGAAGCAGACCATCAGGAATAAGATTACAGAGTTGAGAAATCCGAGAGTTCTTGCAGAGTTGAACGCATTTGAAGAAAAAAGAAGACAGCTCGACCAGGAAAAGACAAGGATTGATGCTGACCAGAAGAATATAGACGTTCAACTGACTGACATTCTTGGCAGGGATAGCGAAAATATGCAGAAGCTATTCAAGGATATGGAGAAAGAGGAAGGTGCGTTTGCGAAAGAGATTGATGATCTTGATAAGCTTGCAAAGTCGCAGGAGGAAGAACTTGGTAAGAAGGAAAATGAGCAGGCTCAGTTTTTCAGCCAGTTCAAGGGTTTGTTTGAGAAGCGAAACAAGTTGGGTGATGAAGCTAATCTGAAGGAGACAAAAATCCTTGGCATTGATGAGAATTCAAGAAAGGAAGAGATGTCGTTGAACACGCTTTCTATTGAGGAGGCGAGAGTTAAGGCAGAGATTGCTGGAATTACTGCGGAATTCGAGCAGTATGCTGGTGTTGAGTTGAATATGGAGAAGCCTGAAGAGCAGTTGAAGAAGGAGATTAATGATTTTGAGCGTATGATGGTTAATATCGGCAATGTGAATATGCGTGCTTTGGAGATTTATGAGACTGTTGAGAGGGAATACGGCGGATTGCTGGACAAGAAGAACGTCTTGATGAAGGAAAAAGATGATGTTGTCAGGCTGATGAATGAGATTGAGGCAAACAAGAAAGATTTGTTTATGAGAAGTTTGGATGCGGTGGATGGTCAGTTTAGAAGGATATTCGGGCAGCTGACAACCAAAGGAGAGGCTTATCTTGAATTGGAGAACAAGCAGGACCCGTTTGCAGAAGGGCTGAGAATCAATGTTAAGATTACCGGCAATAAATTCTTGGACATTAGGAGTTTGAGTGGCGGAGAAAAGACAATGACTGCTTTGGCGTTCTTGTTCGCTATTCAGGAGCACGAGCCTGCAACTTTCTATGTTTTGGATGAAGTTGATGCTGCTCTGGACAAGCATAATAGTGAAAAGCTGGCAAAGCTTATCAGAAGCTATTGTTCAAAAGCGCAGTATGTTGTGATTTCCCACAATGACGCCATAATATCAGAAGCAGATATTCTTTACGGCGTAAGTATGAATCAGGAAGCTGGCTTGAGCAATGTTGTCAGCTTGAAAATGTGAATAGTATTTTCTTGATTTTTTCAGCAGTTACATCCCAGGAATAATTCTTTACGATCGTGTTTCTTGCTTCTTTGCCAAGTGATTTTCTTATTTTCGGATGTTTCAGCAGATAGATGAGCCGGTTAACAAGTTCGTCAACGTCTTGTCTGGCGAACAATAGTCCGTTCTTTTTATCAACGACATACTCCCTGATGTTTCCGACAGGAGTGACTATTACAGGCAATCCTGCTGACATGGCTTCCATTGTTGCTAATGAGGATGTTTCTGTCAGGCTTGGCAGTACGAAAATGTCCATTGCCTGCAGGTATGGAACAACATCATCCCGTCTTCCTGCTCTTATCACGCTTCTGGATGGCGGGATTTCTTTTTCAAGTCCTTCTCCTACTATCAGGAGTACTGTGTGGCGGTATTTTGTGTGTATTTTTTGGAATGCCTGGTGCAGTGTGGGCAGGTCTTTTTCTCTTGCGATTCTTCCGCAAAAGCCTATTACGCGTCTGCCTTCAAGTCCGATTTTTCTTTTTGCATCGGTTTTTGATTTTGGCGGTGCAAAGATGGATACAGGAATTCCCAGGTGTACTACTTCTTTTTTTGTGTGAATCTTGTTTCCTGACAATAAATCAGCAACTTCGTTTGAGGGCACGAGCAGTAATGCGCATTTGTTGTATAGTCTTCTTGCGAGCATTCTGACAAACCATTCTGCCAGGAATTTCGGGCGTTTGATTGCTCTTTTTGCCAGTTCCCAGTCTATGCTGTGGATGTAGCTTACGACTGGTTTCTTGAACTTGTGAGCGATATTGATGCCTGCTCTGCCTACAGGTCCGATTGTCTGGTTGAAAACAACATCTGCTTCTCGTATTATTTTTTCCATTATTGTTGTTTCAGGTCTGCAGAAGTGGATGTCTCCGAACTGTATGTTTATCAGCGGGAATCGTACAATCCTGGCGCCTTTGATTAATGGTATTCTGCCTGGAAACTTCGGTGCGAATACTGTTATCTGCGCATGTTTTGCGAGCTCAGGCAGTAGTATGGATAAGAATCTTGCAATTCCGTCCCATCTTGGAAGGAAACAATCTGTTGTGATTACGATTTTCATTTGCCACGCCTCGCCGCGCTTGGGCAAGCCCAAGTTGCTTTTTTCTCCCCTTGCAAGGCGTGGGGAGAAGAAAAGCAAGTCGAAGACCGCGGCGATTTATTATTTTTCATTTTAGTTTGTAGAACACCTCTGCGTAGGTGTATCCGTTGACCAGTCCTGATATTAGGTCTTTCAGTATCATTTTCCATAGCAAGGCCCATATCGTGATGGTCTGGCTTTTGTGTATGAGGAATGCTTTGATTTTTGTGTTGAACGTGTCAGTCACGTTTACTACTATTCTTGGCAGGTTGCGGTGTCTGATTTTTACCAGTGACCAGACGTCGAAGGAATAAACCGGGCATTTGATTGTTCCTTTGTCTATGAGTTTCATTATGAGCCTGTATACTGCTCTGTGGTCTGGATGGAGGTCGTCTACCCCGTGTGTGAAAATTTTGGATGGTTTTTCCTTGCTGATTATCCAGGCTAGTTTGCCTGCAATGTCTCTTTTTTTGAATTCTTCATCAAAGTGTCCTTCTTTTATGCTGAGGTATGCTATTCCGCTTCCTCCGAGAATTTTGTCTGCTTTGAGGCTTTCCTTTACTCGCTTTTCTATCACTACTTCTTTTCTTAGATAGGGATGTGACATCTCTCCGAATGAGCAGATGATTGTTCTGATGCGTTTGCCTTCAAGCGCGTATTTCGCCAGTGTTGCGCCTGCTCCTACAATGTGGTCATCGTTATGGGCTGCTATTGTCAGTATTGTTTCTTTCATACGTTTGATGGTAGAATAAGGGTTTTTAAAAGTATGCTGAAAAAAATATGCGTCGGCCGGGATTCGAAATTCCGAACGTCCAGTCCTCTGAGACGTTTCCCGGATAGTCAGCTTGCTTTAGGCAAGCCATTCCCGTTGCCTATGGAAGGCTGAAGTCATGCCGTTAGACCACCGACGCATATGAAAAGAAACCTATAGTTACGGTATAAAAATATATCGCTAAAGCTTCAGCTCCTTCCTTAAATTTTCCAGAAACTGTTTGAAGTTTTCTTTCTTGATTGCTGCTCCGCAGGCTTGCTCGTGTCCTCCTCCGTAGCCTTCAACCCCTATTAGTGCTCTTTCCAGTGCTTTCGCCAAATTTATCTTGCCGGGAGCTCTGAGAGAACAGCGGACTTCTCCTGCTCTTTCCCTGCCTACAATTATTATTTTGTTCAGCTTGTACAACAGCTCATTTGACAGGTCTTTTGTCAGGCTCAGCTTGTCGTCAGCATATGTGTAAACAAACAGCTTGTCATCAGAATCGTGCTTAAGAGCATTTGAAAGCATTTGTTCATATTCTTTGTTGACTTCCTGGTATTTTTTCCATAAAAGTTTTGCTTGCGGTGTGCGTTGCTCCAGTATGTCGTATGGGTCGTCTATTCGAGTCAAAATTTTGACTGATTTGACAACGTCTGCCATTGAGCCTTTCAGGTTGAATGAGAATACTTTTACCAAAGTGCCGATTGGCGAATTAAAGAGTGCATCCTGCACGTTTATGCAGTTTTTTGGCAGTAGTTCAGATGCCTGCTGGAATTCTGTTGCAAAATCAGGGAAATACCAGTCTCCTATTGAGCCGACAACTGCTATCCACAAATCCTGAGGTCGCTCCTCACCAACCACTTGCCACATCATTACTGGTGTTGGTGTGTTTATTCCTCTTTTTTGCGGATTGAAATATTTCACTCTGTCTCTTTCCAGCACAGAGTGGTGGTCTATCCATATTACTGGCACTTTTACTGCGTCGATGAATTCCTGTTCGACCATTGCAACGTCAAGAATGAAAA
Source organism: uncultured archaeon (assembly GCA_902385765.1). GTDB lineage: Archaea > Nanobdellota > Nanobdellia > Woesearchaeales > ARS49 > CABMGU01. The sequence goes on from CABMGU010000031.1 coordinate 12,940, forward strand.
TTTTGTCAGCCCCGAATTCCTCAGCTTTTCTTGCGTACGGTTCTGCTGTTACTCTCGGGTATGCTTTGACTGGAAGTCCTCTGCCTTCTCTCACAAGGCGGTAGCATAATAGGAAGCTTGCAAGCCCATCCGGGTCATCGTGGAAGATGAAGAGCGGTCTGGCACAGTTTGTCAGTTCTTCTTTTAGGTTTGCAGTTTCCTGTGTTGTGAGCATGCTTAAATGCTTCTTAAAAGGCTTTAAAAACCTATCTGGAAAAGTATATAAATTACAAATATCAGAATTAGCATTATGACCGTCTGCGAGAAATGCCATTGTCATAAGGTGTTTGGGAGCAAGTGCTGGTTTTTTTGGGAGAGAAAGAAGACTTGCACGCAGTTCAAGGGAACGCCTGAGGACGAGCCTCATTTTTTCGAAGATTTCTGAGTAATTTCATAACTGCCGCTCTGCCTCAAGCCAGCTTGAGGTGAATTTATCTCTCCCTACGCGGGCAAGGGAGAGATAAATTCAGTCTGTAAGACCAGAGCGGAAGAACTTCGGCACGGAAATCAATATAAATTTGTGAGATTTGTTCTGTTTTATGTTAATAAAGGGGGTTAAGTATAAGGAAAAAGAACTGATATTGAGCAGCGCGTTAATTAGAGCCAAGCCCCTAACGCAAAAAGAGTCTTTCACAGGCACTGCGCCAGCTCCATTTGTTGGCAGGTTTGGTTATCCTTTTGTTAATGTTGGAATTCTTGCTCCGCCAAGGCACGATGAAGACGCTTGGCTGTATGATGCTCCAGGGCATTGGGCAAAAACAAATACTGGCATTAGGGAAGTAGTGGACTACAGGACAAGAATGGTGAACAGTCGTTTCACAAGCAATGTTAAACAGCCTGATAAACTGGTAGAAATAGCTCAGGATGTTGCAATGGCTTCTAAGCCAGTGGATATTGATGTTTCTTTGGAGAAAAAGCCGAGCTTGAACATTTCGACTGACCAGTGGGTTGCGCCGATGGGTCCGCAGGCAAGACTGAAACAATTGCAGTTGGCCACTAACCCTCATATTTCTACAAAAGTTCAGAAATATTTTGACGATACTGATGCTTTGGCATCAGAGGCAGTCACAGAATTATACAAACATTCTGTTGATGAGAACGCTTTGAGCAGGATGTTGTCAGTTGGCGTTTTTGGAAAGAAGAGAAAGTTGGTTCCTACGCGCTGGTCTATAACAGCAACAGATGATATTTTAGCAAACAATTTCCTTGAGAAAGTAAGGGAGCAGGAAGTAGGAGATTATGCAACCTATTTTGGCAGTTATCTTGGTAATTATTATCTTGTCTTGTTTTTCCCTGAGCGTTGGAGCTATGAGTTGTTTGAAATGTATGTTAAGCCTGGAGTGCTTGAGTTCAGCACAGATTATGAGGAATTTCAGGGTAGAAAAAACTATGCTGAGACTTGCGCAGGTGGTTATTATACTGTCAGGATGGCTCTTGCTGAGCACATGATGAAGAACAAGAGGCAGAATACTGCGCTTGTGTTAAGATTCATAACAGATGAGTACGTGCTTCCTTTGGGCGTGTGGGTTACGCGCAGTGCTGCGAGGAAAGCTCTTGAGAGCAAGCCAATTACTTTTGCCAGCAAGGAGTTGATGCTTACCTATGCCACGCATCTTGCGAGGAAGAAGTTTGGCGTGGACATTGTTCCGATATTAGAAAAAAGTAAAATAATGAAAGAAAAACAAAAAACAATAATTAATTTTATTTGATGTGGCTGTCGACTATTTTTGCTACTTCAGCAATGCCTTCTTTTGAGCACAGTCTTGTGTCAGAGCCTCCTTCTACTATGAACTTGTCTCTGAGGAATTCGAGTGCTTCTCTGTCTACCATTTTCATTGGCGGTATGTATGCTCTTTCTCCTATGCTGTCGTCAGCTCCGACTTTCAGGACTTCCAGTCTTCGTTGGAATTCAGTGGCAGCTGCTTTTGCATCAGCGTATCCTGTTAATGAGAATCCTGCTGTCAATCTTTCATTTTCTTTGTCTTTTACGTTTACTATGCAGTTGCGCGAGCCTGTTTTGTATGTTACGACAAAGTTTGCTGCGTCTTTTCCGCATGCTTTTGCGAATTCTTCTGCAGATAGTAATTGCTGGCATCCGAGCAGGTTGTAGAGGTCTTTTGTGCCGCCTGTCGGTTCAAGGGGAGTTCCAGGAACTGCTTCGTTTTTGATTTCTGGTGCTGTTATTTTTTCTTTGGGAGCTTGAGGCGGAGCGACTACCTGTTCTTTTGCAACAACCTGTGGTTCAGTTGTTTTTGTTGTATCATTGTTCTCGACAGTCGGCTGGATAGGTGCGCACGCAACCGCCAGCAAGAGCAGTAAAAATACAATTTTTTTCATACATATTATCCGGAAGCAATAACTATTTAAACCTTTAGCGGTTGAAGAAGACACATGATGCATCAGGTTCTCGTCGATATTCAGCAGGCTTTGAAGGAGATACAGGCGCTTCCGAAAGGCAACATCGCGGATTTCAAGAGGCAGAAGCAGGAAGGCGCCAGACTAAAACTTAAGGGAGCCATTCAACAACTGCTTGAAGAGGCAAAGAACACTGATGCTTATCCCTTGGCGCAAAAGCTTTCTGTTGCAAAGCCTGAGGAGATGCGTTTGTATCTGGAAAAATTAGCTAATATTGCGGTTGATGAAGAAAAAAATACGAATGTTAGGATGCCTAAGCTTCCTTCTGATGTTAAGGATGACATTACTGCAGACCTTAACGAAATACAGAATTGTATGAAAGCGGGCTGTTATAGGAGTGCGGTTATTTTGTGTGGAAGGATAATGGAGACAGCGCTCCACAGGAAGTATTATGACGCGACAGGACAGGACTTGCTTGAGAAAGCTCCAGGAACAGGACTAGGAAACCTGATCGCTAAACTCTCTGAGAAAGGAGTTAAGCTTGACCCTGGTCTGCCGAACCAGATTCATTTGATTAATCAGGTGCGTGTCTTCAGTGTTCATACAAAAAAAGAGCCTTTTTCACCGTCTAAGAATCAGGCAGAAGCAATAGTGCTGTATACAATTGATATCTTAGAAAAACTGTTCAAATGACTCGATGTAGAGATATTATTGAACTGCTTTCAAAGCAGGCGATGACTTTGAGAGAATTGGCGGAGTGGTTTCACGCAGATACAAAAGAGCTTCTGATAGACCTGGAGCACATTTCGCAAATCATAAAGCCTGGCAAGTTGGTGATGGACCCGAGTGTTTGCAGGACTTGCGGTTATGTTTTCAAGGACAGGGAGAATCGCAGAAGGCCGAGCAAGTGTCCGAAATGCAAGGCAGAAAAGGTTAGCGAGCCTGTGTTTTCTATTGAGATTTAAATTTCTCTAAATCACTTAAAAACCTTTCAATCGTCTTGACAACCACTTCTGGTTGTGTTTGCAGTATTTCTGCGGTTTGTCCGAGAATGTCGCCGACATATCCTTTTGTTGATTTTAATTCCAGTTCAGGTAACGCCTGCTTTTTTTGTACTGCTTTTCTTGCTTTTTTCCAGGTTTCAAATAGTTCCAAAGCTCTTCCTGGTATTTGTGTGACGTCGCATTTCAATAGTTTTGCTGTTTGTTCGAGTACGTGTTTTTCTCCTTCTGCTATTTTGTCTGCTGCTTTGCCTGCTGCAAACACTATTCTTACGATTCCGTCTTTTACTTTTGATGTTTTCAGTATCTTGATTTTGCCTGTGTCGAGTGTGTTTTTCAGGTGTGTTCCTGCGCAAGCCTCAACATCAACATCTGGAATGGTGACTATTCTCAATTGTCTGCCTGGAACAGCACCGCCTTGATAAATCGTCATTCCGAATGCTTTTTCTGCTTCCTCGCGGGGCATGAATGTTAGTTTTGTCTTGATTCCTTGTTTTACTATCTTGTTTGCTTCTTCTTCTATCTTGGCAACTTCTTCATCTGTTAGTGAGTCATAATGTGTGATGTCCAGATGTGCCTTGTCAACGTCTTTCTTTGCAGATGCTTGGTTGATGTGCGCTCCGAGCACTTTTCTTGCAGCCGCGTTGACGATGTGTGTTGCAGTGTGGTGTTGCGCTAATTGCAGTCTTCTGCTGAATTCTATGTCTCCGTGTACTTTGTCTCCTGCGTGGAATTTTGGTTTTTCTTCAAGAACGTGTATGATGTGAGGTCCTTGTTTTAGAACATCAATAACTTTTGCTCCGTCAAGTGTTCCTCTGTCTGACATTTGTCCGCCTGATGTTGGGTAGAATACTGTCTGGTCTAAAATCACGTTGTTATCAATAATCTCCAGTACTTTTGCGTCAAAGGAAGCTTTCTCATAATCATCAAAATACAATGCTTTTGTTGGTGGTGTATGAACATCTATCGGCAGTTTTTCTTCTTTTTCTGTTGATGTTTCCTGTTCTTTTTTCTCGTGGCGCGCAGCGACAAGCGAGTAGAAGTTGTCTGGTACATTGATTTCCTTTCCCATTTTTGCTGCTTCTTCTTTTATCGCTTCTGGTGCTATTCCCTGGCTGTCATATATTGTTATCAAATCTTCAGTGGAAAGTTTTTTCTCCATCAGGCGTGGCAGCATTGCTTGTGTTTTCTGTCTTGTTGCTTCGTATTTTTTCTTTTCAACTTCGAGTATTATTGAGACTTCATCGAGATTTTCAGATAATTCGGGGAACAGGGGTTGCAAATAGTCTGCGTGCCATTTGCAGACTTCTGGCAAACTGATGTTCCACTTATATTTGTCAATGAATCCGAGCGCTCTTCTTAGAATAACACGCAGATTGTACATTCCTCCTACGTTTGATGGCAGTCCGCCGTCGTTAATCGCAAATAGAAGTGCTCGTGTGTGGTCTGCTATTGAGTATACTGCTACGAGTGGCATTATTTTCTCTTTTAGTGCTTTGACATCCATTTTTAGCTGTGTTGCCACGAATTTCCAGGCAGCTTCAAGGTCTTTGACTTCGCCTACGTTAAGATATGGTGAGTAGTGCGCGAATCTGCGCATGAATTCTTCATCATATTCAACATTGGTTATCTCTCTTAGTTTTTTTACAACAGTTGGGAACGTGCATTCGTAGATTGATGCTTTGCCTTGTGTGAACCAGGCTGCTCTTTCCTGTCCTTCTCCCATGTCAAGTACTTTGATGTTCAGTTCTTTCAGCCCTGATGGTGTTATTTCGTATTGCATGTATACTTGGTTTGAGATTTCCAGTCCGTTTGAGAAGAATTCCATGCATGGTCCGAGGTTTCCTCCTCCTGACCATACGTCTTCGTGGATTGTTAAATCGCTCATTTCCAGCCCAATGCCTTCGTGAAGCCAGGTGAGGTGGTCGTTCATGTATTTGTTCACGTCATAATCTTTTGGTGAGAAGAATCCGTGTTCTCCCATCATGATGAAAGCTACGTGGTGTCCTGTGATGCCTACATTATCAATATCTGAAAATCGCAGGCACATTTGCGGTATAACTAAAGGATTTGCAGGTGGTGCTATCTCTCCTGATACCACATAGGGCTGGAATGCGGCTATAGAGGCGATAGTGAAGTCTGTTGTTGGGTTCCATCTTGCGATGACTGGATACCTTGCAATTGGCGTGTAGCCGAGTTTTGTGTGTATTCTTGCGAATTCTTTCCATACTTCTATGTAGTCAAGTTTTTTCTTGCAGGGGTGTCCTATGAACCTGAATCCGCCTGAGCATGCTGGGTCTCCGCATACTTCTTGCGCGTGTACTGTCCAGAAGTATCTCTGGCATTTGTTGCACTGGTGTCTTGAGAACCCTTTTGATTTGAGTGTTTTGACTGGGAAGAAGTCTTCTGGGTGCAGTCCTGCATTCCTGCGCACTTCCTCTTTAATCTGCTCTTCAGTCATGCTATTGACGGGAAGTTAAACAATTTAAAAATATATCGAGAAAAAATAGATTAAAAAAATAAAAAATTTACTCTTCACCGCGCATGCGGGTGAAGCCGATTATCAAGCCGACGATTACCAAGAGTGCTACAAGCACGAGCAGTATGATTTCCAGTGCGCTTCTGACCTTTCCGGTTGAATCTGCTGGAACTACTTCTGCTGTCTTGTTCTGTGCTTCCTGGACAACTACGACTGGTGCTGGTTCTGGTTTGCAGGCTTCGTTTTCAAGCACTGTTACCTTTGCTGAACTTGTTGCCTTGTCGTGTCCGTCGTTGTACAAAGCTTCAACGTTTAAGTCATAAACGCCTGGCTCTGCGCATTTTGGCAATCTGAGGAACATTTCTTCTGTTTCTTCCTGCTTGTCGTTTTGTACTTCTGCAATGTAATTGGTTGCTGTGATGCCTAATGAGGGGATGCTTAATACAACCTTTACATCGCTTTCGTCTTTCTGTCCTTGGTTTTCAAGGCGTATGGATGCAAGCAATGCCTGTCCAGCTTGTACTGTGCTGGTGCTCAGGATTATGTCCTGAACTTTCATCATGTGTCTTGGTGCGTTGACGTTCAGTGTGTACCTGTAGATGAGCTCTTCGCCATTTCTGTCTGATATGACGACTCGCAGGTAATACTGTGCAACATCGACATCATCTGGAAGTGTCAAAGTCATTTTCTTGATGTATGTGGTGCTTTGAGCAAAGTCAAATGGTCCTAGCATCTTGCTGATTGCGTTTGCATCATTGAATTCGTATCCAGAAATGAATGCGCGGATTTCAACATCCTTCGCGGCATTTGATGCAAATATCTCAAGCTTCAATGTGAAGTCCTGGTCTCGTTCGATGTCAAGTTTGTTGACGCTCGAAGCTAAAATCTCGGTGTTGTCTATTTGTGCGTGCTCTACGTTCAGTGGAAGAGTTTGTGCTGCAACCGCTGATAACACGAGCAAAACGCTTAACAATATTGTCAATGCTTTCATTCTATTCCCCCCAATTTATAGTTTGAATAATAGCTTCCAGAGAACACCTTATATTTAAAGGTTTCGACATTTTTAGTATTGCGAAGTAACAAATACTTGTTACGCATGAAATGTGATTGATTGAATGTCAAAACCTTTTTAATGAAACCGTATTGACTGCATATTATGATAAGACAGCCGATTGTGGCGATAATGGGTCACGTGGACCATGGAAAGACATCTCTGCTGGATAAGATTAGGGGTACTGCTATTGCTGCAAGGGAAGCAGGAGGTATCACGCAGGCAATCGGCGCGAGCATCATTCCGCTGGGCACCATAAAATCAATTTGCGGTGCTTTGCTTGAGCAGTTGAAGATTGTTCTCACGATTCCTGGTTTGTTGTTCATTGATACTCCTGGTCACGCTGCTTTTGTTAATTTGAGAAAGAGGGGTGGCAATCTTGCAGATATCGCAATTCTTGTTGTTGACATCAACGATGGTCTGATGCCTCAGACTAAGGAGAGTATTGAAATCCTGAAGCAATACAAGACGCCTTTCATAATTGCTGCAAATAAAATTGATATTATAGAGGGCTGGAGTAAAAAGCCCGGCACTTTGTTGCAGAACATTTCTTCCCAGTCTGCTGATGTGCAGAAAAAGTTTGAGACTAAATTGTATGCTCTTGTTGCTCAGGTTTTTGAGCTTGGCATTCAGGCTGACAGGTTTGATCGCGTTTCTGATTATACGAAGACTGTGGCAGTTGTTCCTGTAAGTGCTAAGACAGGCGAAGGCACCCCTGAACTCTTGATGATGCTTACTGGTCTTGCGCAGAAGTTTCTTGAGCAGAATTTGAATATTGAGGAGAAAGGTCCTGCGAAGGGAACGATTCTTGAAGTCAAGGAGCAGAAAGGCTTGGGTACAGTTCTTGATACTATTATTTACGATGGCAGTTTGAAGGTTAATGATCAGGTTCTTATTGGTACTTTGGATCAGCCTTTGCAGGCGAAAATCAAGGCTTTGTTACAGCCGACGCATTTGACAGAGATGCGTGAGAAGAAGGCGAAGTTCTCTCCTGTCAAATCAGTCAGCGCAGCAACCGGTGTGCGTCTTGTCATTCCTGGTGCAGAGCAGGCTGTTGCTGGTGCTCCGATTATGAGCGCGGTTGGCGACATTCAGAAAGTCAAGGATGCATTGCATGCTGAGATGCACGAGGTTTTGATTGAGACTGACAGGGACGGCGTTATAATAAAGGCTGATTCTCTTGGCAGTTTGGAAGCTTTGATGACCTTGTTGAGGGAGAAAGGCGTTCCAATAAGGAAGAGTGGTATTGGTCCGATTTCAAAGAATGATGTTTCTGATGCTGAAGCCACTCTTGCCAATGATCCTTTGCATTCTGTTATTCTTGGCTTTAATATTCCTAAAACCGATATGCCGACCAGCGCGCACATCATTGTTAACGATATTATTTACAGGCTGATTGAGGACTATGAGGCTTGGAAAATCTCTAAGAAGAAGCAGATTGAGCTTTCTGAGCTGGATATTCTTGTAAGACCGTGCAAAATCGAGCTTCTAAAAGGATACGTGTTCAGGCAGAGTAATCCTGCGATTGTTGGTGTTGAGGTTGTGGCTGGTATTTTGAAGCCGAATACTCCTTTGATGAAGCCTGATGGTAAAACAGTGACAGACGTCAAGGGCATTCAGGTTGAGCAGGAAAATGTTTTAAAGTTGGAAAGGGGAAAACAGGGCGCGGTTAGCATGTCTGGCGTTATTATTGGCAGGCAGCTGAATGAAGGGGACATCTTATTCAGTGCAATTCCTGAAGAGCATTTCAGGCAGTACAAGGAGCATAAGGAGCACTTGCCTGAAGAGGAAAAGAATTTGCTGAAAGAGATTGCTGAGATTATGAGAAAGAGCAATCCTGTGTGGGGAATATAGCGAAATGACGATTCTAAGCTCATCGCCGACTGATTTCATCGGAAATTCGCAGTTCAATGCCATTTGTGCGAATGTCCGAGTGTGCTCGGAAATCAAAGATTTCCGACATCTTCTCCCCTTGCAAAGCGTGGGGAGAAGAAAATCGCCAGAAACCAAGCACGATGGTGAAATATTATGAAAGACAATTATGGCTTTGTTCCGTCAAGAGAGCTTAAGGAATTCTGCAGGAAAGTTAAAAGCCAGTATGGTGAAGTTCCTGAATTGTTTGATGAGCTTGCTTTTGTTCAGGGCAAGGAGAAGTTTTACGTTATTGGAAGGGACTTGGACAAAGTAGAACTCAAGAATTTGCATATTAACAGCATTGGCTTGTACGTTGCAGAGGTCAAGGGCGGTCAGCTTAGGCTTAGCATTGAAGGTGCTCAGTTGGTTGGTCCTTCTGCTACCAAAAATGTTTGCGAGATAACAGAAGAACAGCTGAAGCAGTGGTTTAAAGGTCAGGATTTGAAGGTTGAGGGAGCTTATAGCGGTTTTGTGATACTTAAGTGTGGCAGTGATTATGTTGGTTCTGGCAAGTTTAAGGAAGGTCTTGTTCTGAATTTTGTGCCAAAAGCCAGAAGGCTTAGTGAAGTTCATTAGATATGTTGAAAAACAGCAATCTTTATAAAGAAACTGCCTGATTTCACTCTTATTATATATAATTTATATAAATTATAAATAAAAAGTGATTACGATGGCAGAAACCGAAACTCCTACAAGAGTACAGGATGGAATAAGTGGAGGATTGAAAATTCCCCAGTTAGCAGAATATGAATTGCGCGGAATAATAAATCCTGACCACCCGAATGTATTCTTAGGCAGACATAAGGAATCAGGGCTTGAAGTAGTGGTCAAAGCAGCAAGGCCAATATTTGTTAAAAGCATAAAACCAGAGCTTGATCCAATGCTGGTCGGAAACATATGCCTGTGCTACGAACACGCAATACAGGAAACTCTGGACCATCCAAACATACTATCACCAATAGAGCTATATAGGCAAAATGATGATTTCTATCTTGTTACGCCAAGAGTCGGAGAAACAGACCTTTACCCGCAAGACTCCTACATAAGAAAACTGCCAGAACAGGTGAAATTATCATTGCTTGCACAAACCGCCAGCGCACTCTCATACTGCAAAAAAGAAGGTTTAGTGCACCTTGACATAAAACCAGCCAACATTAGAGTTGAAAACAAAAAAGCAACATTGATAGATTTTGGAGCTGCACGAAGGCTGGGAGAAAGGCACTGCGTCATCGACAAAATCGCCATGTCAACACCAGACGTGGCAGCACCCGAACACAGGTTTGACAGCATAATCACACCGAGCGCAGACGTGTTCTCATTCGCGTGCCTTGCATACGAGCTTTTGACAGGACATAAGCCATTCGAGTACATCGACCATTTTGAAGTGCTCAGATACAAATCACCTTTACACGACAGGAAAGCAGTTGCAAGATTCGGAAAAACAGGAGAACTAATCATAAAAGGAATGGCATACAAGCATACAGAAAGACCGGAAATCGAAGAACTGGCAGAAGCGCTCAGGGAACAATCTGCCAGATACTATCCCCAACCCAGTGAACAGCCTTCAGTACCTTCCCCTGTTTTAGTGTAAATATTTCTTCGCCTGAGAACAGTGCTTGTGCGATGCATAATGGTTTTTTGTGCGCTTGGTCTACTACAGCAACGTATTCACCTTTCTTGATGTCGTGGTCGAGCTCTACAATGCCTGGTCGCATTACATCTGCTCCAGCAGATACAAATTTTACTGCTCCCATGTCAACTGTAACTTGTTTCAGGAATTGCCGTTGCAAAAGAAGCTTTAAGGTCGGCACAAGTTTGCCGTCAAGATAAAAGAAGCAGAGAAGGTCGTCCTTGACAACATATGATTGTTGGTTGATTTCTGCAATTGCGATTCTGTCTTTTTTTCCAAAGAAATCTGAAACGCCAAACTGTAAAGAAATCTCCTGATTGAGCTTTTCAATGTCTGATTTACTCAGTTGCTTCTTCAACGTTTACCTCTATTGGACTGCCTGATTGTAATGCTTTTACCAGTTCTCTGCTTAGGTGCTTTGCTGCTTTGTCTGCCCGTACTGCAAAAGTTCTTTCTGACTCGTATTCTCCCAGTCTGATGACGATCTCTTTCTCGTCATTAAAAGAAGGATTTGTTTTTGCAAGAATGACTTCCTGAAGCCCTCCTGTTCTGATAGTAATCTTGACGTGCTTGTGCTTCTTGACAAACTCTCGTAGTTTTGCAGTGTCAAAGTCAGCGTTTACTCCAACTATGCAGTCTCCTTCAGGTGTGACATAGTCTTCTTTAGTGAATTCTAAAGTGTTCTTCTGTGTTGCTTTTATGTTGGGATGCCCCCAGGCTCTGAACATCATACCTTCAATATTCTCGAGAAGATTTTTAAAAGTTTGCATATACAACGAGGATATGATTGAAGAATTAGAACAAGGCAGACTGCCTGAAGAAGAGAAATGGAAAGCGCATATTGAGGAACTCTGCAAACAAATAAAGCCAACCTGTGAAGAAGAAGTAAAAAAAGCTCTGCTTTCTGCTGTTGAGAAAAGGATTCCAAAAGAAAAGTTTGGACTGTTTCTAAGCGGTGGTGTTGACAGCAGTTTGCTTGCTTTGATACTGAAAAAGTTTACAGATAACTTTGTCTGCTATAGCGTAGGCATTAAAGGAAGCCACGATCTGGAAGCTGCAGAATATGCTGCAAAGAAACTCAAGCTCAACTGGGTTCATAAAGAGTATTCTGTTGAGGAAACTGAGAAGTTGCTAAAGAAGACTGCAAAACTGTTTGACAAGCCGGATGTCATTAACGTGGGTGTTGGGAGTGTTTTCGTGGCAGCAAAAGAGCTTGCTGATGTGAAAATCTTTTTCAGCGGTCTTGGCAGTGAGTAAATATTTGCCTGTTATCAAAGGCACGAGAAAGGAGACGCCAATGCAGAGTGCTGGAAAGGGCTGAAGTTAATGTGGCAGAGGGACTTGGTAAGAGATGCAGCGATTGCCCAAAAGCTGGATTTCAGTTTGCGGTTGCCTTTCCTGGATGATGCTCTGATTTTGGCAGCAATGGGAATACCGTCAGAGAGGAAAATCAGCAATGAGCACAAGAAAATCATTCTGCGCGAGATTGCTGAAGAGCTTGGTCTGCCGAAAGAGATTGCTTGGCGCCAGAAGAAGGCAGCGCAGTATGGTTCAGGATTTGACAAGGTGATGGAAAAATTAGCCAAGAAAGCAGGTGTGAGGAAGAGCGAGTACGTAAAATCTTAGTGCAGTCCTATCTCGTCCTTAATCTTCTGCATTGCCCTTATCGCAGTCTCAAGGAACTTGTCCATTGGCAGCACTTTCTCAATGTCATTTATTTTGTCCCTGTTGCAGTTTGCAGCGAACCTTTTGTCTTTGATTCTTTTTTTCAGTCCGCTTGTTTCCATTCCTTCAAGATATCCTTTGTCTTTTCTCATTAAAGCATAAGCGTATATCAGGCCGGAAACATTGTCAGCTGCGCTTAGCGCGAAATCCATTTTTGTTTCTCTTTTAACGCCTGTTCCTTCTTCATTGTGTGAAGCGATTGCGTGAATAACATCCTCAGAAAACCCTTCCTGTCTCAGTATCTCAACAGTTTTCCTGCCGTGTATTTGCAAATCCTTTATTTCTTCAAAATCCAAATCGTGCAGCAGTCCTGCAGTTGCCC
>CABMGU010000032.1 GCA_902385765.1 uncultured archaeon
AAGAATCAAAGCAGGCGCTGTAACAAGACAGGCAAGCCAGAAAGCGCGCCTGTCAAAACCAATGATGTGCTGGCGCGTAAACATATCCATAAAGATATAACCCACTGCCAAAGTCATAATCACGACATCGAACAGCTCTTTAAAGGTAAATATCATAAGGAAGAAATACTATAACCTGCTATTTAAAGATTGTCCACTGTCCTGCTAAGAAAGAAATTCTTAAACGCCTCATCCAGATGAAAAATAACATCAGAAAGAGACTCTTTAGTAATCTGCATGTTCAACTTGGCGCCTGCAGCAAAAGGACGACCGCCACCATTAAACAATTCAGCAAGCTTTTTCACATCAACATCACACACATCACGGCGGCGAAAGCCAATCCTGCCATCCCGATATAGAACAACAGCAACATCAACGCCGGCGTGACCATCAAGAATCCTCTGACAAGCATCAGCAGCAGCCAGAATCGATGATGAAACAGCAAAACCAAAACGGTAAGTCACATAAGACTTCACCATCAAAGACTTCATCAACTCATCATAAGCAACAAGCTTCTTTTTCAAATGCTCCTTATGGAATGCCTCAAACTGGTCATTCCAGATAATACCGCGAGCCAAAGAATCAATCAACTCTATAGGATTATACTGGGCAGAAATAAGGTCAGACAGCTTGGAAGCACGCTCATCCTTCAACTGCCAAAACTTGACCTCGTGAGCCAATTCAGCAAGAGTTTTCGCAATCAAGTCATTAGGCAAAAACCTCTGCTGGGCAAGCTCTGCAGAACACTGGTTATCCAAAGCCCTGTCAAACATCCTCGCAGGAGGAACAACACTCTCAGAATCATGAGTATTCCAATAAACAATCTTATTCCTTGCATTTATCTTATCAAGCAAAGGCAGATGACTAGGCGAAATGCTGACGTCAAGAACAAAAACAAGCTTATGCTCATCAGTAGCGATGTCTTCAAGCTCGTCATCCAATGCATCGAGATGCAAAAATCCGCCGAAATGCACAGGAAGCTTGCTTAATATGGCATGACGCATCACAATAGCAGCAGCTGCCACCCCATCCAGCTTCTCTGAACAATAAATTGATATCACGACGACAAAAAAAGAAGAGAGCTATATAATTTTTGCGCAACAACAATCTTTTTAAAGCAACCAGCACTTTCCAAAGTATGCCAACAAAATATATTGTCATAACCGGCGGAGTTCTTTCAGGCTTAGGAAAGGGAATAGCAACCGCGTCCATCGCAAGACTTCTCAAAAGCAACAACAAAATTGTAACGGTAAAATGCGACGGATACCTTAACGTAGACCCCGGCACAATGAACCCGATAGAGCACGGAGAGGTGTTTGTACTGGCAGACGGCGGAGAAGTCGACATGGACTTCGGGCACTACGAACGCTTCCTCGGAATAACCTGCAAATCAGACTGGAATCTCACATCAGGAAAAATATTCAGCAGAGTAATAGCAAAAGAACGCGAAGGCAAATATCTCGGAAAAACCATACAGATATTCCCACACATAACTGACGAGATAAAAAGCTGGTGGAAAGAAATTGCACAGCAGGAAAAACCAGACATAATGACAATAGAAATAGGAGGGACTGTAGGAGACATCGAGAATTCCTGGTTTGTAGAAGCAGCAAGACAATTCAAAAAAGAAGTTGGTCCGGAAAACATCATATACATACATCTGACCTATGTGCCATTCCTGGACAGCGTCGGAGAACCAAAAACAAAACCAGCACAAAGAGACCTCGCACTTCTAAGAGAGAAAGGAATCTACCCGGACATAATCATCTGCAGAAGCAAAAACATACTGCCTGAAAAAATAAGAGAAAAAATCGCGCTATTCTCAGACATCGACAAAAATAACATCATCACAGGAAGAGATATCGAATGCATTTACGAAGTCCCACTAATATTCAAAGAACAAGGACTCCTGGACAACCTGAAAGAAAAACTCAAACTTGACTTCAAAGAAGACTTAACAGACTGGGAAAAGCTAGTACAACGCATAAAAACACCAAAAAACGCCATAACAATAGCAGTGTGCGGAAAATACACAGAACTAAAAGACAGCTACGCAAGCATAATAGAAGCACTAACACACGCAGGAGCGCACTGCGACACAAAAGTAAAACTCAAATGGATTGAGACAACAGACATTGAAAACGGAAAACTAAAGATTGAAGATGCAATAAAAGACGCTGACGGAATCCTAATCCCCGGCGGATTCGGCTCAAGAGGGGTAGAAGGCAAAATAAGCATAATAAAGCACGCAAGAGAAAACAACATACCATTCCTAGGCATCTGCTACGGATTACAGCTCGCTGTTGTAGAATTCGCAAGAAACGTCTGCAAGCTATCGGCACACTCAACCGAGATTGAAGAAAAAACATCCAACCCGGTAATAGACTACATTCCAGAGCAGCGCAACATCAAATCAAAAGGAGGCACGATGAGACTGGGAGCGTGCAGGGCAATCCTGCAGAAAGGAACAATACTGCAATCACTATATAATACAGACGAAGCATCTGAAAGGCACAGGCACAGATACGAAGTAAACCCTGCATACCATGAAATACTGCAAAAAAACGGAATGGTATTTTCAGGAATTTCCGAGAACAAAAGACTTGTGGAATACATAGAACTGCCAAAACATCCCTTCTTTGTGGCAACACAGGCACATAACGAGCTCACTTCAAGGCTTGAAAAGCCAAACCCCCTGTTTTTCGGATTTGTAAGAGCGGCTTTGAAAAGCCATAATGTTTAAAAACCCCTCATAGTTCCGCATTCTCAGGTGGATTAATGATAAAAGAAGCATTACTGAAGATTTACGATGTTCATTACAGGAAATTAATGATATTTAGCTTCATCCTTCTTTTAATCTGCATCAGCTCATTGTTCATCGTTTACGCACGCACTGGCGAATTCTTCCAAAAAGGAGTCTCATTAAAAGGCGGAATCACAATGACGATTCCGGTCGACTATCCGATCGATATCAAACAAATTGAAACTTCACTGCTAAACAAATATCCTCAAGCAGACATAAGCGTACGCGAGATAACACAAGGCGGAGCAGTTTCAGCCATCACAATAGAAGCCTCAGACGTCACCTCTGCAGACCTTGAGCAGACACTGCCAGAACTCGGAGTCAAGCTTGAGAAAGGAAAATACAGCATAGAAAGCATGGGCAGCAGTTTGGGACAGCGCTTCTTCACACAAATTATCAAAGCCCTAATAATGGCGTTCATCTGCATGTCCATTGTTGTCTTTATCACATTCCGTTCAATTGTGCCATCCATGTTCGTCATCCTGACAGCAGCATCTGATATTCTTTCCACGCTCGCTGTCACAAGCATAATCGGCATGAAGATGAGCACTGCAGGCATTGCTGCCTTGCTTATGCTAATCGGTTACTCTGTTGATACTGATATCCTATTGACTACAAAGGTCTTGAAACGAAAAGGCGAAGGCGGAACTGTGTTTGAACGCACTGTCGGCGCTTTGCGCACAGGACTAACCATGACAGCCACTGCTTTGGTAGCAGGCATAATCGGCCTGTTTTTCACCCAATCCCAAACCATCAGGGACATCATGCTAATCACAGTCATAGGCTTATGTTTTGACCTTGTCTATACCTGGTTCCAGAACGCAGGCATTTTAAGATGGTACATGGAGAGAAAAGATGGCAGAACTTAAAAAAATGCTTTGGAATTTCAGAGTAATGATTCTTGTAATCTGCCTAATCCTCGGCTTCTTCGCAATAAACCCAAACCCGTGGAACGAAGGAGTTGCGATCAAGGCAATCGCAAGAAACAGCAGCGCAGAACTCGCAGGCATGGAGCCACCAAAAGCAAACCTGGCACCAATGGGGCACGAAAGAATAATTGCCATGAATAACAAGCCAATAGCAGACATGCAGGCATACTATGATTTTGTTGCAAAGCTTGAACCTGACCAGACGATACAGGTCAAAACGAACAAGAACACTTACAAACTTGAGACAAAACCAAAAATCCAAACAACCATTCTAAACGAAACCGAAATTGTCTGGATTAACGAAACCAAAGAAGTAAATGAGACAGTTAACGGCACAACAACTCTTATAAACAAAACAGTTGAGAAAAAAGTTGAGCGACCAAAAGTACTGACAGAAGTTGTTGGTGTTGAGCCCCTTGGATTCAGCGTAGGACCTGCTCCAACAAGCAACCTGCGAGAAGGACTAGACCTGCAAGGAGGCACAAGAGTGCTGCTAAGACCAGGAGAGGACGTTTCCAGCGAAACAATCGGTTTAATGGTCGATTCCCTGAAAGAGCGCCTTAATGTTTACGGCCTTGGAGATGTTGTCGTTACAGAAGTCTCTGACAGCCCAGACTTCATGGGCGGAAAACGATTCATACTTGTTGAAATAGCAGGCGCAACAGAAGAAGAAGTACGAGGCCTGCTGGGCAAACAGGGAAAATTTGAAGCAAAAATCGGAAACGGAACAGTCTTCAAAGGCGGAAATGACATAACTTACGTCTGCAGAACCGCACAATGCTCGGGCATTGATCCAAGAAGAGGATGCGGAAAAACACAAGACGGCTGGGGCTGCGGATTCCAGTTCTCAATCACACTAAGCCCGGAAGCAGCCCAACGCCAAGCAGAGTTAACCAAAGACTTGAAGATTATCAGCGGAAGCTTGTCCGAGCAGTTAGTTCTATTCCTTGACGACCAAGAAGTTGACAGGCTAAGCATAGCAGCAGAGCTCAAGGGAAGAGCAACAACAGATATAGCAATCACCGGAGGAGGCAACGGAGTTTCAGAACAGGCAGCAATGGAAAACACATTAAAAAGCATGAAACGCCTCCAGACAATACTCATCACCGGCTCACTGCCAGTAAAGATTGAAGTTGAAAGAATTGACAACATCTCACCAATCCTCGGAAAGGAATTCCTGAAGAATGCATTTTACGTCGGATTGTTCGCACTCATAGGTGTTGCTGTCGTACTAATGCTTGTTTACCGCAAGCTAATCATCTCAATACCAATAATGATTACTGCATTATCAGAGATTTTCCTCACACTAGCCATTGCCTCATTAATCGGCTGGAACATCGACCTGTCCGCAATAGCAGGACTAATCCTTGCAGTCGGAACAG
>CABMGU010000033.1 GCA_902385765.1 uncultured archaeon
GACGAATACAAAAAAACAGCAGAAGATTTCGTCAAAGCAATGCAGAAAGTGGTTGAGCAGAAGTAATTATTTTCACTACTGGCTAAAGTCTATATATTTTATATAAAATCAGAAAGGTTTAAATACTAAGTTATCATTGAATACTATTATTCTCATGGTTGAGGCGTTATGGAAACAAAAATGTTTAAGGCTGTGCAGGACCCGTGCTTCGGGAAGAAGTACGAAAAGCATGAACAGTGTCCAGACTGCTGGATAAGAAAATCCTGCCTTGTCTGCTTCAGGAACCAGAAGTAATAATTACGCGCAGGGTGGACGCGTACTTTCCAGGAACCGCATTAGCAGGAATTCTCAAACTAACTTTTGACTTGTGCTCTGCATTCGGCTCAACAACAAATTCTGAAGGACCATCCAAAGAAATTGCAGTCTTTGAAATGGTGAAATTCTTGTAAACAAAATCATTGAAGAGCAGTTTAATGTTAACCTTGACTGCACCATTGTTCCTGATTGACAGCACTCCTTCAGGAGCAAGATTAAGAGACTTGGAAATCTCAATCACAGGAGCGGAGATTATAACATCTGCAGTAACAGGAACAGGAATACCTTCCTGAAAATCAGCAACAGACTCAATGAAATCCTTGCTGTTATCATTCGTGTCCTGAGTTCGCAACAAGGACTTGCCGGAGGCAACCAATGCAGCAGGAGAGCCCTCATACAGAGATTCTTCAATACCTTCCACATCACCCCAGCCAACAGCGTCCATAATCGTGCCATTGGATAATAACGCAATGCCGCTGTCAGAATTGCCCAAAGTAATCTTTTCCTCATGATCAGCAGAACGCCAGCTCTTGTCATCCTTACTGTCCCCCCAACCTTCATCTGCAATCAGATAAGTTGCACCAGCCTGCAGAATTGTGCCGTCAGGAACGGTTGCATCTGTGGCAGAGCTTTCTGAAGCAATAATCCAGTCGGAAATGTCAACAGCAGAAGAACCAGTATTCTTCAGCTCAACAGCCTCACCGCCGCTTTCAGTAGCAACCGGGTCATACAACACCTGATTGATAACAACAGATGCGCTAACCAACGGAAGCAACATCAACAACAGCATTAAAATTTTCATACGAATCACCTCATTACTATACTAAGCAGAACTTATTAAAGGGTTTATCGACGAAAAACCTGAAAGGTTTACGGGAAGAGTTGAAAGAAATAAGGGAAAATAAAAGAAAAAATGAAATAATTACTGCTTTTTCCGGACAAGCATAACTACCAATGCAACAATTGCAACTGCAATCAAAACACTCAACACTGCGAGCAATGCAACATAAGCCTTGCTGCTGGTGAATGAAGTTGTGGTAGTTTTCTTCGGAGCTGCCTGAGACTGGCCCTGAGAAGGCGTTATAGTCTGCTGAGGAACAACAACAGTTGTGGTGTTCTTCACAGGCTCAACAACTTCCTCTGGCACTTCCTCACACTTGAGGATTGTCAGTTCAGCACTTCCGCTGTTGCTTGGAGCAAGAGTGTCAAAGTAGGTCTTAATATCAACACGCATAACACCTTCCTTTATGGTCTTTGAAACAGGCACATCGAATGAAACAGATGTGCTGTCGTCCTTGTCAAGCTGAATGTTATCAATCTTCTTGCTGAACTTCAAGTCTGGAACAGAGACTTCAACAGAAACTGCGTCTTCGTCTCGCTTGCCCTGGTTAAGGACATTCACGCTGACCTTCACATTTGAAGCATCACAGTTTGACGCTGCTGCCGGAGAAACATCAATGCGCTTTATCTGGATGTCGTGAGTCAAACGCTTTACTTCCAGTTTCACGTTCCTCTTCTCTCCATGTAATGCGCCATTGTCATCGCGGCCTGAAACAGTAATATCCAATGAAATTGTGCCGTCACTGGCTGCTTCGTCAATCGTAATATCAGTTGATACTGCATCATTGTCATTGGCTGCCAAGTCATCAATGGTGTCAGGGTCGTCATAATCAATATCGCTGCTGCTTGAGTCTATTTTAACATCAACAGTGGTAAATGAAATATCGCCAATCTTCTGGTAGTACCTGTCATTGCTATCAAAGTTGTTTTCAACCTGAATTTCCAATGTGCAAGCATAATCCGGCTTAAGATTCTTTACGCGGTCGCCGTCAGTCAAACTTTGGCTTTTATCACCGCAGTCAATACGGGCTTTCTTGATTTTAAGCTGGTCGACTGCCTGCATCATAACATCTGCAGATGCAGAATCAGAAGAGCTACCGACATTGCCGGTAACAGTGATAGAACCTATCTTCAGTGCCTGTGCAACCAATGTAGCTGCATCGACACCCGGGTGGTCAAGCGGAATAGTGCCGTTAACTGTAACAGTTGCACTAGCGCCAGCAGCCAAGCTTGCAGGGACATTTGTGAATGCCAAAGCATACTTGGAATTCTCTGCGCCGCCACCGGCAGAAACTGCAATATTAGATAAAGTTGCAGTATTATTGTTCGTTATGGTAAACGTTGTCTGAACCGCAACACGGTCCTGAGTCGTGCCACCGAAAGTGGGACTTGAGACCTGCAGTGCGGATGCTCCGATTGCCAAAAGTGCAATCATCAAAACGAATAATGCTATTTTTTTCATTTTACTCCACCCCGAGTATATTAATAAGAGAGAAAAAGCAAGCCCCCTATTTAAACATTTCGCTTTTGTTAGTATTGGCGAGTAGTAAACTTACTTCTTTTTTTGAGCCTTTTTTGCTTCCTTTGCGATGAATTCAGCATCTTTCACAGCGCAATGAATGTCATCAACCTCGTGAACGGCTTCTTTAGTATCCCCTTTTTCCAGCTTGTGAACCTGCACGTCATATTTCAACTGCTCTTCAGCAGTCTTTGCAGTCTCCTTTGACTCCTTGGCAGATTCGAGATCTTTCTCAGCCTGCGCGTGATGTTCGTGAGCTTCTTCAGAAAATTCTTCCCGAGATTTCTCAGATTCATTCTCGATATGCCCGGCACGCTTGCTTTGCTCAGACGCCTTTTCTTTCATGCCAGACAGCAATTCATTAATCGGCTTGCCGTTGGCTTCTGCGCTTTCCACAATCTTTTTCGCGCGTTCCATTGCCTCTTCCATATTCGCAACCAGATGCAAGTCTTTCAGGGACTTCGCAATCTGATGCATCCGCTCCCTCGATTTTTCATCCATAACAGAAGCAGATAAATGAAGGTATATTAAGATTGTGCTCAATAAAGCGTTGTAGTAAACTTGTCAGCATCAACATGGAAAGGGCGCTTATCATCGTGGTCGAGATAAGATGACAACACTTTTCCAATAAACATAACGTGGTCGCCAAGCTCCTTTTCTTCCACGACTTCACATTCCAGCCAGCCGAGAGCTTCCTTTAATTTGAAACAATCAACAAGCTTTTCGCACTGCACTTCATGAACGCCAAGAGCATCGCACTTCTCAAGAAACTCGCCGGAAGTGCGCATTGCAGACTTGATAACGTTAACCATCGAGAACGGAATGAAGTTAACAACAAAACAACCGCTGTTGCGGATGATAGAAACAGCCATCAAATCCTTGTTAAGAACAATAGAATACATCGGCGGATGGGAAGAAACAGGACTATGCCATTGCAAAGGAACAATATCGTCCTTTTCCTCAGACTTGCCGACTACTGCGTGCTTGCCTCTACAGGTAATAAGAACAGTCTGTCTGGGGTTATAAATTAACATAACTCAAGATCCTCTTATCATTCAAACGCTTAACAATAAAATCTGCCTTTTTTAATTTCGAAGCAGGATTGGTGTTAGTCACAGCGATACATTTCATTTTGGCATTCTTTGCAGCCATAACCCCGGGAATGCTGTCCTCAATAACAACACAATCCTTAGGCTTGACCTTCAAACGCTTTGCAGCCAGAAGGTAGACGTCAGGAGCAGGCTTTCTTCTTCTGGCATCCTCAAAAGTCACAAAAGCATCAAAGCCCCTGATTCCGAATCTTTTCTGAGCACGCCTGACCATAAACAGAGGCGCAGAAGTCACCAAAGCGAGCAAAACGCCTTTCTTCAGCCTGGCAATAAGCTGTTTGGCATAAGGATAAAGTCTTGATTTCTTGTACATCTCGTCATAATAATGATTACGAACAGCAACAAATTTCCTGAAATCAAAAGAATATTTCTTAGCAAAAATCTTCGTGTAATCGGCAGGATGACGGCCGATGATGAACTTCTTTTCCTTATCAGAAAGCCTGATGCCCGTATCAAGAAAAGCACGAACACCAGCACCAACATTAGCAAACTCAGAATCCACAATCACGCCATCCAAATCAAACAAGACAGCTTTCATCTTTTACGGCGGTAATCCTCTATATAATAGCCGACAATGCCAAGAACAATCAAACACGCAAAGGCAAGAGTGGTAATGGCATAAACATTCAATCCGAGGAAACGCATAATCGGAATCAGGAAAACAGTGCTAACAGCCGCAGCAATAACCTCAACAAGAATAACCGCTGTCAAAGCGTGAGCGGCAATATTCAACATCTGCTTCCAGTGCAGACGATACCTTGACAATTCCATAACGATGAAGAAGAAAGTGCCAAACACCAAAACCATAAGGAAATACTTAAGCCACATACGGACGTAAAGCAACAAAGCAATTCCTGGAAGCATCATAACAAGAATAGCAGACAGGAAAGAACTAACTCTTGGCTTATTCGCAGAGAAGTCCTTCAACTGCTCACGCGGAATGCTCTTAGGAGAAATAAAACGATACTTGAAAGTGTCCTTGTCAATAACAAAGATTTCTTTGGTCATAGTGAGATTGGCATTAAGGTCAACAACAACCCAAGGGTTGTGCTTAGGAATAGCCACAGGAGCAGACTGAGTGATATTGCCTGAAAGAGTAAAAGTATCAAACTTTGACAATTCACTCTCAATATTGTCTTTCAGCAGGAAAAGACGCGGAACAAACAAAACACCTGCAAGAATGAACGCGATAAGCAGGACTTTGCTCATATACCACAAACTTTTGGTAAAAGGCTTGTCAGCAAGCTGATGATACCTCGGCGGGTAAAACGACCAAACAACCTCTTTTATGAACTCCGGAACCTGCATGACACAAATGTGCCTCTTTCATTATTTAAAACTTTTGCGCGCAAAGAAGACAACATCGTATGTCTCCTCAATACGCTTGTGAACAGGCAAAACAGACATAATAGCTTCCTCGATCTCCTTGAACTTCTGAGCCTTCTTGAAAACATAGATTACTATGTCACGCCTTGAAACACGCATCATCTCCAGCAAAGCCTGTTTAATGCCGGAGAAATGGTGAATGGCGGTAATAGAAATCACAATATCAAAAGAATTAGCAGAGAACGGAAGCTTTTCAGCAAAGCCCTGAACAACAGGAACCTGAGCGCGCTTCAACAGCTCAAAAGAAGGGTCAATGCCAATCTTAACACAGCCGAAAACAGACAATGCACGAGCAGTGCCACAGCCTACATCCAGCAGAACATCAGAAGGCGTGACATCAAGATTCTGCAAAATGAACTTCGCCTTGCCTAACTGCTCCTCACCGTGAAGCTCATCATAACCAGAAGCAATCTCGTCGTAGTAAGTTTCCCCCATTTTTTTCAGGTAAGTGCAAAAACTTTAAAAATTGTACTGACAAAACAAGCTAAAAGGTGAAACAATGGCACTCAGACAACCAGAATCAATGGACGAATGCGTCTACTTTACAAGAAGAGCAATAGGCAAAGGAAATGTA